>NZ_LT991958.1:0-299117 GCF_900322725.1 Enterobacter cloacae complex sp.
ATGATTAAAAACAACGAGTTAATCCATCCTTTTGACGTAACCAGTAATGAATCAGGTAAGACTTATCAACTGACGCCTAACTCGTCCAAGTCGGTTCAGCCCGTGGCCCTGCTGAGATTGAGTGTATTTACCCCTGTCGGCACAAAAGAAAACCGCGACCGAAACTTTGAAGTTGATGCCTCTGATGAGCTTTCGTGTATGGAAATTGCAAGATCGGAGGGTTATGACGACATCAAGATAACTGGTGTCAAACTATCTATGTCTACCGACTTTAAGTGCTGGCTCGGGATCATCATGGCTTTCAGTAAATATGGTTTTACTTCCGAGAAGATTAGCCTGACTTTTAACGAGTTTGCGAAGATGTGTGGTATCAGTTCAACAAACATCAACAAACGAACTCGTGCGCGCTTTAAAGAGTCATTAATGAACCTTGCATCGGTAGTGCTTGCCTTCTCAGACTCTCGTAGTGGTCGGTTCACAGTAACGCATCTGGTGCAGAAGGCTATGATTGATCCAAAAAGCGATACTGTTGAGCTGGTTGGGGATCCTTCTATGTGGGAACTGTATCGTTACGACCATAAGACATTGTTAAGCCTTCAGGTTCTATACATTTTGGCTAAAAAAGAAGCTGCGCAATCTCTCTATATTTATTTTGAAGCAATGCCAGCTGGTACGTTGTTCGTTAATATGAAACGGTTGAGGGAAAGGTTGCTTCTTACAACCCCTATTCGTACGCAAAACCAGATAATTCGTAAAGCAATGCGGGAACTTGAATCTATCGGATATCTCGATTATCAAGAAGTTAAGAAAGGTCGCGACATACAATTTCAGATCTTCAAAAGAAGCCCTAAGCTGGCCCTTGCCAAACAAGGTTGAAAGCTATCTGGTATGCACTGGTTATAACCTGCTGAAAAATAAGTTATTTATCAGTGCTATGCTTAGTGCTTCTTTTACTACTGGTCTTACATCTCGGCTTAATGTGCAAAAAAGTAACTTTTCAAACGAACTCCTGACTATTCATCTGTATGCCTTTCTGACTCAAGCGTACATGCTAGCCCATTCATTAAATGCCGTTGAGCAAGATGGTTTCGTGCGCACTCTATTCACGTGAATGCCTTTTGTGGATTACGCCTCTTACATTCATACAAATGCTTTTGATGTCGGTATCCCAAAAATTCATTCATTGAAATGCTTTTGTTTGCCACTGTATCCCGAGCATAGCTATGCAGTGGTATAAAAAGGCATTTTGGTGAATGGCATTAGGTCGAATGACACACAGTTCAGCTTTGTTAAGAGCGAGAATGGTCCAAGACATCTATGACATTGGGCATCAGAAGGACTATGTGCTTGATATGAGATCAAAAAAATATCAGAAGCATCACAACTCCAATGGCATTCAAAGAAATGCCTTTGTTTTGTTAGTACACCAAACAACCCAAAATTCATGCAGTTATATCAAAGACTCATTCGCAAAAGGACTCAGCCAGAAAGCATTTGCTTAAATAGCATTGGCCAAAAGCATTCGAATGAATGATGTTCGTATGGACAAGACAAAGTCCCACTCACGCCCAGAGGTGTAAAAGGCATTTAGATGAATGACGCACCGGCCCGAGGATTGTATGTAGTTTCTCCAACTGATAGTTGCCGAACCAGGGAGCACAGTGATATGCGGCCTTCTCAGAATCAAGAGATAGATAATAAGGGAACAAAAAAGATTAGATATGAAGCTTAGTTACCTGCCCGATATCTAGTTAGAGCTTTTCAAACCATCAAAAGTGACTTTTATGCTTGAGGAGTCTCATCAGCTTCAGGATTGAGCTTAACGTAATCTTACCCCCTCCCCTCTTTCAAACTTTTACTAAGCGTTCACTGGTACCTTTCAAAGATTATGCTTTAGGCCCTTTGCTTAAAAATTCACCAATCGCTAAACGTTAAAAAAAGGGGGTTTATGCGAACGGAAGGATCGGAATAAAAAAGTATTATTCATTCGCGTTTACGTGAACTCAAATCTACACGGAGTAATTATGGAACTTTCTTTAAATATTGGCCTTAGTGAAAAGAAATCTAACACGGCTGCACTTTTTAAAACAAAAAGCGCAAAAGTGATTTTGTTTGTTCTGCTGACCGTGCTTTTTTGCGGTCTGGCATATGCGGGTTCAGATGATGGGGCACTGGGAGATATTTGGTCATACATGAGTGAAAGTATGACTGGAGCTCCGGGCAAAATTCTGGCAGCCGCGATGTTGATCTCAAGCGTATATTTCTCTGTCCTTAAGCCTAACCCGGGCCTGGCACTGGTTTCATTATTCATGATGCTGGTAATGGCCAACGGCGAGAAAATTATCAGCACCTTTATGGATGCTGGCGTACCGCTGTAATTTATTGTTAATCATGCATGAGGGGGTTCATCCCCCTCTCTGGATTTTTAATGAGTAAGCAGAACGACGTTCCTCAGCATACCTATAGATTCCCTTTCAGGATCAACATGCCTCTACTGATTTTGTTTTGGGATGCCAAAAAATTAGGGCTTGCATTCATTCTGGTTGCATTTGGGAATATCTTCGAATGCTTCGGGTTTTCTGTTGTAGCAGCGGTTGTGTATTGGATTGCGTATAACAAAGCAGCTGAGTCAGGAATAAGAGGATTGCTAAAACACAAACTCTGGTGGCTCGGTTTTTTGCCAGGTAAAGCAGTTTTTAGTAGCCGTTATTTCAACGATCCATTTATCAGAGATTTGTATTCTTGATGGAGCTATGAATGAAAATGCTAAGTGGCATTAACATCCCTTTTTTCAAAAAATCTAAAAAGGATGAAAACGGTGATCTTGAACAGTCATACGTAAAGAAAGATGAAAGTGCTAAGGGACGTTTTTTGGACATTAAAAAACGATTTAGCCCACAAGCTGAAGCGTCAGGTGCTGGAATTACATACAGCGCCCTGATTAATCGTGATACAAAACTTATCCGCATTAATACTGTTTCAATAGCCGTCATTGGGTTATTGGTTGCAAAGATTCTTTTTTTCACTGACCCAGTGACGATTGTTACCCCTCCAAACATGAATGAAGAGATCACGGTTGTTGGTAACAAAGCATCGGAATCTTATAAAACACAATGGGCTCTCTTTTTTAGTACCCTTTTAGGGAATATTAATCCAACTAATATTTCCTTTGTGACGGCCTATGTCCTCGATGCCCTTTCACCTGAACTACAGGCTAAAACGAGTGAGTCTTTACAGGAGCAGATAAATATCATGCAGGCTCGTGGTGTTGAGCAGACCTTTAAGCCTAATGATATTTACTTTGATCCAAAAAATGACATGGTCTATGTCTGGGGTACCAAAACGACTCGACTTGTAAATGTTCCGGACAAAACTGAATCATCGAAATGGACTTATGAATGGGTTCTCGGGATGAAAAATGGTCGCCCAAGAATTGCATATGTAAATCAATATTCCGGAACACCGAATATTAAAAAAATTACGATAAACGGCAAAGAGCAACTGGCAACGCTGGATAATCCGCCACCGTCTACAGGTAACAAGTGATGATTAAAAAAAAGGGCTTAGGCTTCAACGCAATTACAGCATTGATCATGCTCACGACTTCGAACTGCGTAATCGCTGAAGAATACCAATTGCCAGCAACAATTAATAACCCGGTTGTAATGCCAGTTGGTGCTGACGGATTTCAGAATGGAGCTGCAAAAGCCATTATTCCGGGTCAAGCTGGTTCTGAACAGTCAGGTGCACAAACAAACCTTAGTGAAGCCGGTAATGCGCAGGGACAAAAACCTACAACTGATCTCCCTACCGTGCAACTTTCCCCAGCCAGCAATGCTTCGCCTGCGGTAAGCGCTATTACTGGAGCATTATCAAATAATCCTAGTCTCCCCGGATTTGACGCACAGACCCGATCTGGTGCAATTGATAGCTATGGGAGACCAACAGGTACCTCTTCCCAGCAGAATGCAACCAATGCGACCGCCACGTCAAAAGCCGATGAACTTTATGTCGAAGCTCGTAACCGATATAAAGAAGTTCAGCGTGTAAATGTGCCGCCTGGTGGGAATGTGGTACTGCCAGTTTCACGAGGACTTCAAAACAGAATATCGACCAGCTTCAAGAATGCTTCTGTCAGTACTTCTACCCCTGCTGAAGAGGCAAGCATATTTGTTAATGGTGGCGATGTCTTTATTTCAACTAATACCGATAAACCAATCGGGATTATGTTGTCTGAAGATCAGGTACCTGAATCGACCTATAACCTGACCCTGGTACCGCTTGATGTTCCCGGTGCGATGATTTCAGTTACTACATCTTTAAGCCCATCTATGCAAGCCAAACGTGAAACCTCATTGGATAAGCAAAACTATGAGGAAATGTTGGCCCGCTCCCAGTCAGAAGAACTGGCTCCAACGGATCCAAAACAAGACGATCATAAACAAAGAATCATTGATTTATTGACTCCTGTGGCTCTTGGTGAGGTCCCTTCAGGATTCAGTTTACAACAGGACCGACTTTCTCGTATTCCTGCGCCAGAGCAGTCACCATGTAACTTTAATATGTATGCAAAGCTCGGTCAGAGACTGGTTGGCTCACGTGAACTTATTGATGTAATTCTTGTGAAAAACGATAAACCATACGGTCAAATCGTTGCTGATCAGCAGTGTATGGCAGAAGGCGTTATTGCAAGTGCTTTATTTGATAAAGCATACCTGCAACCGGGAGAAGAAACAGAGCTTTACATAGTCCGGGATAAATTGTTCAAGGAACGCGAGGCCCGGGTTACAACCAGACCAAGTCTAATCAGAAAATAATATGGGAAAAGTTACTTTGCCTGCTCTGCTTGGGGCCACCGTGATTGGTTTTGTCGTATTTGCTTTAACCAGCTTTTACTACAGGTCAGAATATATACCAAAAAGGAGTGTATTAATCGTTCCGGACGCACCCATTAGTATCGAAGATGGCAGTAACGCTTTTCCCGTTCAGACAGTAATAATGAACGATCCAACTCTTATTGATAAATTTGTAGGAGAGGGCAATATTAATGAGGAGAATGCTTTTGACTATCACAAAAGTAACGTTTTGGAACCTAATTACAAACATGAAATATCTAGAACGAGCCAGATAGATAAAGCTGAAATGAATCATCCATCTGTTCGTGAAAACTGGGCCAGAGCAGGTGAACCCTATATCGTTCCTCAGATGTCTGACAGCGAACGAAATCTAAAAATTAAACGATTCCAGAAACCTACAAGTGGAGCTAATCATGGACATTAAAAAGGCCTGGGAAAATAAGACCGTCAGACTTTCTGTTATTGGCGCTCTGCTGGTAGTGATTGTTTATATTATTAGCCAGTCTATTTTTTCCACACCAGTTAAGAAAGAAAAGAAAACACAGAAAAAAGACATGCAGACCAATTTGTTGTTAGATGATTCGCAAATGAACAAATTGAGTAATGAAGAAAGCCAGAAAGTATATAAAGAAATGGTTAAGCAAAACCGACTTGACCAAAATGCGGCGAAAGAGGACCGCGAAAAAGCAGAAAAAGCCCAACAGGAAACTAAAGCCCAAGTTGCAAGTTTAACTTCTCAACTTCAGCAGCTGTCTCAGCAAATTAATGATATGCAGACAAATCGAAACGGCAATCGTAACTTGGATGCTGGTAGTTCGCGTAAAACGATTAATGAGCAGGCACCGGCAGCTCCTTATCAGCTTAATGCTAATGCGCCGATTAATGGCGTAAACCCTAATTACGCTTCTATCACACCTACGCGTAATAGCCCAATGAGAACAATCACACAAAGTTCCATTAAGACTAATGGTACCGATGGTGTCATTCAGGTTATGCCCGTGTCTGAAAACAGAATCAAGGAAGGCAGAGAGGTCATTGCAGGAGATAAAGCGCCAACTCGGACTGTACGAGGTGATGGTACTGCGCCAGTTGATAGCAAAGCGCGGCATGCTGCCCGAAAAGATGAAATGTTTCTTCCGGCAACATCTATTATCACTGGTGTTCTGATTACCGGGCTTGAAGCGCCTACAAGCCTTTCTTCCAAATCAGAACCAATGCCAGTAACGATGCGTATTAAAAAAGATGTCATCATGCCCAATAATTTCACCATGGATTTGCGTGACTGTAACCTTCTGGGTTCAGCTGTTGGTGATCTGGCGTCACAGCGTGCTTACATACGTGCCACTTCTATCTCTTGTGTTAATTCAAAAGGGAAAGCTTTTGACGTAAAACTGGAAGCATATGCTGTAAGTGAAAATGACGGAAAAAATGGGATCCGAGGCACGCTTATCAGCCGAAATGGTAACGCAATTGCAGGAGCTGCATTTGCCGGTGGACTTTCTTCACTTGCCGGTAGCTTAAGTCCCAGTAAGGTATCTTCACTTAACATCGACCCTAATTCACAGGCTCAGTATCAGTCCCCTAATTTTGGTGCACTTGGGGCATTAGCCGGGGCTGGTGCAGCTCAAGGTGGTCTTAATCGACTCGTCGATTACTACACCGCAATTGCAGAACAACAGTGGCCAATCGTAGAAATTAGCCCTGGCCGAGCTATTACATTTGTCGTTCAGACCGGAACTACAATTCCAACGAATCTGACCAGTCGCTGAGGTTTAAATGGATAGTTTAGAAAAAAAAGAATCGCCTGAATCAGCTGGACCTGAAATCACTAAAAAAATGGTGCGAGAAAGGACAACAAAAAAAATTACCTTCGAAATTGATATTGAAAAAATATTGAAGTATTTATTTTTCTTCGCCTTTGCCGTATTGGTCATTATTTATGGTTATAAAGGCTTTATGAATGTTTACGATTACTTCAATAAACAATCCCAGCCTTCGTACAAGATTGCAGTGCTTGACATGCCTGAATTACGTAAGGAATTTTTCAAGCATCACGGAGGCCGTACTGCTGACAATGATAGATCTCAATTCGAAGAATATTTCAGAACATTAATGAAGATCTACCGTGACCGTGGCTATTTAATTATTGATGCAACGCTTGCCGTTACTGTACCGGATAGTGTTGAAATCGTCACTTATATGGAACTTGAAGATAGCTCTGAAGCGGTACAATCAAGTTCTTATAATGCAAAGAAGTAGAGGGCACCCAATAGTGAAAAAGTTACTTTTCCCTTTAATGGCGGCTTTCGCCATTATGGCGAATACGGTCACTTATGCTTCAGAGCAGGTCCTAACTAATAGTGATGCTGCTGCGTTAATGGCAAAGGCAAAGGAAGGTGGCGTTTCACCCAGTCAGATCTCGGGTGTGTTATCAAAAATGAAAGGATATAAACCTAAGGATGCCATATACATTCCTTCTGGTGGGCTATACCTCTTTCAGGACGAACGTTCGCAGCTAATGGCAGTAACGACCGATGGCCGATACTCCCTTACTGGGGGAAGCCTTGTTGATGTAATTAAACGTAAACCTGTTCTGACTGTAGAAGAAATCAGGAATTCCTATTTTATTAGTCTTGATGAGGCCCCCTTCCCTCTGGAAACTGTAGCGTCCATTCCTCTGGGAAATTCAAAGCTTAAAAGACAAGCAGCCATTTTCATAACACTTGATTGTGACGGTTGCATGGAACTTGTTAAGAAATTCTATGCAGATCGGGACAAGTATCGGATAGATATTGTTTTAGTTCCCTCACCCGGTGAGCCAAAAGAAGAGCTTAGAAGGCTCTGGTGTAGTAAAGAAAAAGGAAAAATAAACAACCTCGATATTCTTCGTTGGCTAATGGGAAGCAAATCCGACATTGAAAAAAGATTGCTCTCTCAAAAAGAAGCAGAAGAATGTCCGGCGGAACCTTTGGTAGCGTCATTGATGCTCGCAGGAATTTATAAATTGCAGGGTGTACCTTCAGTTGTCAGACAGGATGGTTTGGCTGGTAATGGCATTCCAAAAGATTTCGACTACTGGTTGAACCAAAGCGTTGAACCTCTCTTAAAAAATCCATTTGAGACAAATTAAGGCTAGTTTATGAACATCAAAAGATTGGTACTCAGTGCTCTGGTTGTAGGTACATCCTCATATCTTACGGGGTGCTCCATCGGTAGTTCCGAATCCGAATGTCCAGGCATTGAAAAGGGCGTTATCTGTAAAGGTCCTCGCGAAGTTATGGAGTTAACTAATAATCGAGATGATCTGTCTGCACTGGCGGGGGAAGAGTCGGAATCGGGAAAGGAGAAATCGGCTGTCAATGACAGCCGTTATCCAACTGAAATTAGCCCTCCAGGGGAAGTCAAATATCCACAGTCTACTACCCTTAAAAATCAGCCTGTGGCTTATTCAAAAACCGAAATTAAGCCAGTTGGTCAGTTACCTGTCATGTACGATAAAACTTTAAAAATGGGTGCCCCTACTTCATCCATTGGACCACGGCCTATTTCTGGTGTACCGGTTAATTCAAACGTAAGGATGACTAGCAGTTATAGCACTGCCTCTTCAACTGGTAACCCTTTCGTTCATCCGGCTGCGGAAGTCGTTAAACAAACAAGCTATCCGGTTTCTGCTGGAAATGCCCCACGCTACGTTGCACCTAATTCTGATATCAGCCCTGGTAAGGATATGTACTCTCTTTACAATGGCCAGCCCGTTAACCCGACTCTCAACCCTGGGCAGATCCAGCAATACCGTTCGCAAGGTTATAAACAAGCTGTAGTGGCTCCTGAACCACTTGCTGTTCTGCAACAGGGGAAAGTAATGAGAATTACTTTTGCACCTTATACCGATGATAACGATGCGCTTAATCTTCCCGGCTACGTTTATGTCAACGTAAAACCGCAAACATGGATTGCTGGCAAGAATTCGACCTCAAACCCAGCTCGCATAGTTCCTTTAGAAGTACAGGATGCGGCCCGGGAAAATATGCAGCAGCAACAAAAAGCAACTAAAGCTGTCTCTTCGAACGGCATTGTTAGACAACTGTAAGGTCAAATATGGAAGCTATCAATAATTACAATAGCGGTTTAAATCGCCATCAATTAGGTGGGTTTATCCCTGTTTACGATCAATTAGCAGGGACTCACTATTTTTTGATTGATGGCAACAGATTAGGGTTTATGTTTATCTGTAATCCATCCCCTGGAGTTTTTGATAATCAGCAAGATGTTCTTGCTGAAATGTTCAAAATGGATTTCCCTACAGATACTGTCTGTCAAATATCTCTGACTGCATTGCCAGACCTGACTTTACAGCTTAGTGCTTGGTCAGCTGTGCGAGGTGGGCGTATGACTGGGAACGATAAGCTTAAAGCAGATCTGCTTAATGGTTATCAGTTGGACTACTACGACAGAAGTATGCATAAGCCTTTAAAACCTGATCATGATAACCTTATGTTGAGGGATTTTCAGGTATGGATCTCGCTATCGATTCCTTTACAGTCTGCCCTTCCTACCGAGCTGGAACATTCGCGTATCGATTCACTTTACTCTGAACTTGTAAGTAAGTTAATTACGATTGGATTGCATCCGTTTAAGGTCGATGCAGAAAACTGGCTCTATTGTATAGATAAGGTCGTAAACCCCGGAAAGAACTCCCGGTGGGCTGAAGGTTTCATAGACGTTAACACTATGAAAAGGCTTAATGAACAAGTTAACGTTCCCGGCCGTAAGTATACAGTCACAGAAAATCATTTCTCATCAGTCACACAAAGTGACGACGAATCTGAGCATCGTTACTTCAAACAACTTTCCGTTGTAAAGTTTCCTGAATACGTCAATTTCGGTTGTATGTATGAGTTAGTAGTTAACTGGATGCATGGACGTAAGACAATTTTCAGCCCATTTATGATCACTCAGACTGTTCAGTTTGCCGATCCGCTCAAGTTGTCAAAAGAAAACGTCCGCTACAAAGCAATCACTAATAAACAGGCAAGTATACCTTCAGTTGTCACATTCTGCCCTCGCCTGCGGGATATGGATAATGACTACATGGCCGTAACTCGCGAGCTTGAGGATGGCGCAAAGCTTTTAAGAGGGTATCTTACTTTCACTGTTATGGGTAGTAATGCCAATTCTGTGCAGACAGCAGCTAACGATCTCAAATCCTTTTACCTCGAAAGCCGGGTCAAAGTAGCAGATGATTCCTTTATCGTTTTCCCGTCATTTATGTCATGTCTGCCAATGTGCAATGACCCAAAGACAATTTTCGACCTTGACCGTTCCGAAGTAGTGAGCAACACCGGAGCGGCTCATATGACACCGATCTTTGGGCCCTGGAAAGGTAATACAGATAGACCAGTACTGAGTTTAGTTTCTCGTGAAGGTCAACTCATGGGACTTGATATTTTCAAGACTTCTGCAAGCTATAACATGGTTATTGGTGCAACGTCAGGTGCAGGGAAGTCATTCTGGACAGCATATCTAATCAATAACTATCTTGGAGCTGGACCGCGATCTAATAACCTCGTTCATTATCGCTCAACATTTAAGCATTTTTTAGAAAACGAATACCCAGATGATGATCCTGACGGTGCTCAAGTATTTGTTGTGGACGTGGGCCGTTCTTACCAGGGGATTGCGGAACAATATACAAACAGTCAATTTATTGATTTCGGTAAAACCCCTGACTTCACCCTAAATCCCTTTGCCTTCCTAACTGACATCACTGTTAACGACGATGTATTTAACGAAGCACCTGAATTTACCGGTGAATCAACTTCAAACGATGCAGAAAAAGACAAAGTTGCTCAGACCATAATGGTTTTGAATCAGCTAAAAATTATGGCTTCAGAGAAAGGCCTTATCGATGATTATCAACAATCAGTGATGCTTCAGCTTATTGCAGAAGAGTACCAAGAATCCAGAAAATCAGGTCGGACCGGTTCAATAACCGGCTTTGCTCTGCGTTGCAAGAAGCATGAAGACAAACGTATAAAGGATATTGGGGAGCAACTCGGAGCATGGTGCGAAGGTGGAATTTATGGGCACCGGTTTACCGATACGTTGCCTCCAATCAACTTCGACAGCAGATTTATTGTTTTGGAACTGGAGGAGCTAAAAGGCACCCCCCACCTTCAGACAGTTGTATTAATGTCTATCATTCAGGCTGCTCAGCATGCAATGTTCATCAAAAAAGATGGGCGTCGTCGCTTGTTCATCCTTGATGAAGCATGGGAGTACATTCGTCCTGATAATTCATCAGGTGCCGGAAATCAATCAAACCAATTCTTCTCTTCCTTCCTCGAAGCGGCATGGCGTAGGTTCAGGAAAACAAACTGCGCTGGCATCTGTATCACACAGTCGTTTGAAGATTATTTTACTTCTTCTGTTGGCCGGGCCCTGACTGCTAACTCGCCTTGGAAGATAATCATGAAACAAGAAAAAGAAAGCATTGAAGCAATGAAGGCTAATAAATATTTTTCTACTTCAGATGCAGAATATGAACGTATGAAAAATATTCGTACAGTCAAAAAGGTGTTTTCAGAGATGTTAGTCAGGTTCGAAAACTTCCAAGAGATCTGTCGGTTATACGTAGACCGGAAAATGGAGCTTTGTTTTACTACGGATAGTGCTGACAGGAGTAAATTATGGGAAATTCAAAGCCGCGAGAATTGTAGCTATGGCGAGGCAATAGAAATTCTCTATGCTCAAGAAGTAGCAGCGGGTTTGGCCGCGTAGAGTAAATATCTTCAAGCAAAAATAATTAAACCAGATGTCTCATAAGAATCTGGTTTTTTATTGTATGCCTTAAGTAAACAAATGAGGTTGTGACTTAATGAGTTCATCACTGTGCTGCAAATTTTGGTTTTATAATTAATGTGGTGTAAAAACAGTGACATAAATACAAATCGCAGTTAGGTTGTGTACGCATTAAGTAAACAAAATTTATAACTTCAATACTGACATTATAAGATGAAAATCACGTAAATTACATTTTTGTTTACCAAAGGTAATCAAAGTAGCGCGGCATTATTAGTGAAAACAGATCACTGGTGTCATTTTGCATACAAAACTTAATATCCTTTAATCATTCTTCTAAAAGTTTATTATTAACGGTTTGGTTTCTGAAAATTTATCCAATTTGCTCACCGAAGACTTTTAACTTATTTAACCCCCTTTATCGCCAAACTGTGATTTTCTAATGTTAGTCTACAGTTCTAGGGCCCTTGCTCCCATGATGCGAATCCTGCCACCTAATAAAGATTAACGCCTCATTCCTGTATGCCGGTCTTACGACGCCAGTGCACGGACTATTTTTGGTCATCACAAGGACAGGCGGGAGATTTAATCAGGGCGTGGTGTTGCTGAGCAGCAGCTGCGGCACTGTAAGCCGAAGGCGGAATTAACTCCTTTATCACCATCTGGGGACGTCATTATGGGTAGCCCTTTTAACTTACTCAGGACCATTAAGCTAAAATTCCGGATAGCGATTGACGTAAGATTTAGGCTAAGCAGGTAAAGTGATCCCCGCTCCCGGGGTGACAACTTTATACAAAAGGCCGAGCGGAAGATTGTCCTTAGGGAATATTTCTTTAACACAGCACGGGCACTTACTCACGCTGCCGGATTTAACCCCCTTAATCGCCAAACTGGGGTTCTGTCCTCATGCTGGCCTTCAGTTCTGGGCGGGGTTGCTATCACTTGCTCCCTAATGCGAGATGTACCTGCTGATACAGATTAACGTCATATTCCTGCGTGCCGGTCTGCCGACACCAGTGCACGGGCTTTTTTCGGTCATCACATTACCGGGCAGGAGATTTTATCAGGACGTGGTGTGACTGAGCAGCAGCTGGGGCACTGTCATCCGCTTGCAGATTTAACCCCCTTAATCGCCAAACTGGCGTTCAGTCCTGATAGTGTCCTTCCGTCCTGGGCAGGGTTGCTAACACTGGCTCCCTTAATACGAAATGCGCCTGCTGATAAAGATTAAAGTCACATCACTGCATACCGGTTTGCCGACTCCGGTGCATGGCCTTTTCCGATAATCACAAGGACGGACGGGTGATTATATCTGTGCATAGTATGTCTGAGCAGCATCAGAAGGCACTGTCAGCCACTGGCAGATTTAACCCCCTTAATCGCCAAACTGGCGTTCAGTCCTGATAGTGTCCTTCCGTCCTGGGCAGGGTTGCTAACACTTGCTCCCTTAATACGAAATGCGCCTGCTGATAAAGATTAAAGTCACATCACTGCATACCGGTCTGCCGACTCCGGTGCATGGCCTTTTCCGATAATCACAAGGACGGACGGGTGATTATATCTGTGCATAGTATGTCTGAGCAGCATCAGAAGGCACTGTCAGCCGCTGGCAGATTTAACCCCCTTAATCGCCAAACTGGGATCAGTCCTGATAGTGTCCTTCCGTCCTGGAGAGGGTTGCTAACACTTGTTCCCATGATACGAAATGCGCCAGCTGATACAGATTAACGTCTCATTGCCCATGCCGGTCTGCCGACACCGGTGCATGGCCTTTTCCGATATTCGCAAGCACAGATGCTTGATTTTTTCAGGGTGTAATATACCTGAGCAGCATCTGAAGGCACTTTCAGTCGCTGTCAGATTTAACACCCTTAATCGCCAATCTGGGATTTTATGATGTTAACCTCCAGTTCAAGACCCTTGCTCCCATGATGCGAACCTTGCCACCTGATAAAGATTTACGCCTCATTCCTGTATGCAGGTCTTACGACTCTAGTGCACGGACAATTTTCGGTCATAACAAGACCTGGCGGAAGATTTAATCAGGCGTGGTGTGACTGAGCAGAAGCTGGGGCAATGTCAGCCGCTGGCAGAAAAAACCCTTATTCGCCATCTCAAACCGTCATTATGGGTAGTCCTTTTAACTTTCTCAGGACCATTAAGCTTAAACTCCGTTTAGAGAATGACGTAAGATTTAGGCTAAGCAGGTTAAGTGATCCCTCTCCCGGGTTGAACACTATATTCATCGTACGAGCGGAAGATTGTCCTTCGGGAAATATTTCTTAAACACCGCTCGGGATCTTATTGCCACTGGCGGATTTAACCCCCTTAATCGCCATACTGGGGTTCTGTCCTGATGCTGGCCTTCAGTTCTGGGCTTGGGTTGCTATCGCTTGCTCCCATAATGCGAAATGTGCCTCCTGATACAGATTAACGTCATATTCCTGCGTGCCGGTCTGCCGACACCAGTGCACGGGCTTTTTTCGGTCATCACATTTCCGGGCAGGAGATTCTATCAGGGCGTGGTGTGACTGAGCAGCAACTGGGGCACTGTCAGCAGCTTGCAGATTTAACACCCTTAATCGCCAAACTGGGATTCTGTTCTGATGTTGACCTTCCGTTCTGGGCGGGCTTTGGTTTACTAACACTTACTTCCATAATACGAAATGTGCTTGATGATGCAGATTAAATTCACATTACTGCATACCGGTCTGCCGACACCGGTGCATGGGCGATTTCCGACGATCTCAAGAACATATGGGAGATTATATCAGGGAGAGTAGTATGCCTGAGCAGCATCTGAAGGCACTGTCAGCCGCTGTGAGATTTAACCCCCTTAATCGCCAAACTGGGGTTCTGTCCTCATGCTGGCCTTCAGTTCCGGGCTGGGTTGCTATCACTTGCTCACATAATGCGAAATGTACCTGCTGATACAGATTAACGTCATATTCCTATATGCCAGTCTGCCGACATCAGTGCTTGGGCTATTTTCGGTCAAAACAAGACCTGGCGAGAGATTTAATCAAGCGTGGTGTGACTGAGCAGCAGCTGGGGGCACTGTCATCCGCTTGCAAATTTAACCCCCTTAATCGCCAAACTTGGGTTCAGTCCTGATGTTGGCATTCCGTTCTGGGCGGCGTTGCTATCACTTGCTCCCATTATGCGAAAAGTGCCTGCTGATACAGATTAACGTCATATTCATGCATGCCGGTCTGCCGACACCAGTGCACGGGTTTTTTTCGGTCATTACAATACCGGGCAGGGGATTAAATCAGGGCGTGGTGTGACTGAGCAGCAGCTGGGACACTGTCAGCCGCTGGCAGATTTAACCCCCTTAATCTCCACACTGGGGTTGCCTCCTTAAGTTGGGTTTCATTTCGGGGTGAGGTTGCTAACTCTGCTCCCATAATTCGTAGTGTGCCTCCTCAAGAGATTAACACCTCATATCTTTAGACTGGACTGACGACAACGGTTCACAGTTAGGAAACGTATATCAGCACACCGGTGAGATAGATTTTAGGGTCTAAGCAAGAAATAGGGTAGGCGTGAAGATTCATTAATGGAGCTCTTAACTTCAAAGCGTAGAGAAGGAGACAAGAATCGTGGTTTAAACAGGTTGTGCATTAGGTATGGACTAGAGAGTCTGAGCTCACATCTGCAAGTTAAGCTCACAAAAAATCATAAAAAAGTAAACAAACATTAGCTTAAGATTGAAACTAAGGATAGAATTGTACGCATAACAAGGAAATGGACGCATTATACGTAAAGTTTACATATATGCGTAAAAGTCGGTTTTCAGTGCAAAAAGGTCATAACCATGAATTTACTTGAAAAGATCGCCCTCGTTGGTCAGCGCATGAAAAGCGAGCAGATTTCTCTAAAGGAATCTCTGATGGCTTCATCAAGAGTATCTGTTTCTGATGATAGTGTTGATGGTGTTGATAGACTGATCTATAACCACTGTTTGAATAAAAAAAATCTCTCTGATTTTTTTGGGAAGTCACGAGTAACGTTCAATAAAATACTTTCGGACTTAGAAGAAAAAGAACTTGTTGGTGCACCTATTTATCAAAACAAAAATCATCTTTACACCCGCTGGGATGTTCAAAAAATAATGGATGCCCTGGGTTATCCCAAGTACCGCGATCATTACTTTAGCAGAGCTATTGTTACTCAGAATCATAAAGGCGGTACAGGGAAAAGCACTACATCTGTAGCTTTAGCAGTAGCAGCTGCTTTAGATCTACAACTCAATGCACGTGTATTAATGATCGAATGGGACCCACAAGGTTCGATTGGAAGCAGCATGATTCAAAGTGTCTCAGAAGATGATGTCTTCCTTACAGCAATTGATGCAATCCTTGGAATTTATGAAGAAAATTCTGAGTATAAAAAATATTTAGATTCAGGATTCTCTGAAGAAGAAATCATCACTAATATGCCTTTTTCAACGCATCTGCCAAACTTGGACGTAATAACGGCTTTTCCGACAGATGCTCGTTTTAAAGATAAATACTGGCAATGTTCTAGAGAAGAACGTACGTCTTTGTTACTACGTTTCAAGGAAGTTATCTTACCGGTACTGAAGCAGAACTATGATTTGATTATTATAGACACTCCACCTGAAGATTCACCTTTGATCTGGGCTGCTGACGAAGCGGCCGATGGGATTCTTGTCGCAGTGTCACCACGTGAATATGATTACGCCTCTACTACAGACTTCATGCTTACAATAAGTGAAAGGTTTAAACAATCACCAAGTAAGGGCGACAATTTAAAATGGTTCAAAGTTCTTGCTGTCAATGTAGATGACAAAAGTCCATATGAAAGAATAGTTTTGGATAAATTAATCAGAACTGTTCAGGACCTTTTGATGTCCGCTAACATAAAAAATTCTGAAGCATTTAAGGCAGCTGCTTCCAAAGGGCGTACAGTGCTTGATATCAAAAAATCAGAGGAACTTTGTTCCGCAAAGCAGCTTGATGTCGCAGAAGAATCTGTATTACAGGTATATCAGCAATTTATAAATGAAATAAAAAGTTTTTCAGCTAAGCAAGGAGTTAACGCATGAGCGATGAGCAACATATCGGGAATGATAAATCTCGATATTTAAACGCACCAAAGCGGACAGAAGTCGGTCACCGTTCAGGTCTTGCGGGTTTGAAAACAGCACCTCGCATAAAAAAGTTATTCACTCTTCATAAGGGCCGGAGACTTGAAGCGGAACATGTGATTGTTCCAGCCCAGAGAGTGGAGAAGGAGACCTTAGTCCATCCAGCGAACCCACGAAATCAAGAAGCCCTTACAGATTATTCTGTTAGAGATATTCTTAAGCAGATTGAAGAAAGAGGGGTCGATACCGAAGGGATCGCTGTAAAAAGAGATGGGGTTTATTTATTAATAGAAGGAAGTCGCAGACGTTTCTGCTGTATAAAGGCAGAAAAGGATCTCCCCCTGTGGGTTCTTCCGGATGAACTAACCGAAGATGATATAAATTCAATTATATCCGCAGCACAAACATCTCGAAAATTTTCATATAGAGAAGTTGGGTTTCAATTTATCAAAAAAATGGAAGAAAAAGGATTTTCTACTAATGAAGAACTCGCAGCATATCTTGGGATTAGTCATGTATCGGTAGCCAAAAGAATCCAGGCGGCCCGTATTGACGAAACATTGATCTCTTTATTCCCGGATTATGAAGGAATCCCGAACTCCTATTATAGTCGCTTGTCTCGTTTACAGAAATATGTGCAAAAAAATCTATTTCCTTTAGATGAAGTAATAGATAATGTTAAAGAGGAAACAAAAGATTTAGACATTGGAGATCTCCAGGTTGCTCAAAAAGTTGTAATGGAAAAAATCACACAATCTGTGGAAAGTGTTTGTGAAAAAACTTATTCCACAAAATGGGAAACAAGTGATCTTATTACTTTTGATAACAAAGATAAGTATGCAAGAATCAGTAAAAACAATACTGGTAGAAAAATTCGCTTTGAATTCAATAGGATAAATGCGGGTTTTATTAAGGAACTAGAGGAGTTCATAAAAGAAAAATTAAAAGTATCAGAATAAATATTGAACTGCATCTTTATGATGCAGTTCATATGATTTATATTTTTAATTTCTTGTTATATTAATATGGGGTGTGCGCAGGTTCAGACATATAAGGTCTTAGTTCTATATGAACAGAAGCGCCATTCCCATCATTTACTACGTTTAAAGGTGCTTTTCCCGGCAATGACATAGTTGCAACGTCAGGTCCAGAAACAGCAAAATTATTTTCTGCTGAAGGCATTACTGTAAAAATCTTTATAGCAACATTTTCATGTCTAAATAATGAAATCCCAAAAGTAGAACCAGCTTCGGTATTGCTCACGTCCACAACCACAGGGGTTTTTCCTAGATATTCATTAGTTAGTATGTTTTTTACTAATGCCCCTTCCGGGACAGTATAGATACGGTATGGATATGCTAAAGCCGTGTGACAAAAACATATTAAAATAACAATTAATGTTTGTTTCATAGATTATCCTCATTCAAAAATAAAAGATATAACTCTTGAAAATCGTGGTTAGTAATTAGGTCCGCTTTTCCGGGAAAATCGTAACTAACAGAAAATAAAAGCGAAAGCGAATCTTTTCCTTTTGCTTTGGGAGAGATTCTGCTAAAAGCACGGTTAATAAACATAAGTTGATCTTCATTGTTGAAGCAAAGTCCAAGCATTCCAACCGTAGGAACTACGAATGTGCTTACGCTGCCTGGGGGCAAAAGTTGCTTACTACGGGCATTGTAAGCACAACGACTACCACCTAGCGTTAGGCCTGAAAGCTCAATAAAACTTCTGGTTCCATTCTTGGCGACAAGCCAAACATCAGTTCCTGAACTTTCGACACGTAAAGTAACTTTTCCGTCAGTAAAGGCCTCACTTTTATTGTATAGAATAGGGTCAAAACCAACTGTCGGGAGTTCTTCGATTTTACTTTCTACTGACTGACAACCAGTCAGTAATGCAAACAATAAAAGTGTGATAACTTTAATCATCCCGCTTCCTTAGATTGTTTTTGGCGCTCGTTATAAAAGATAATGATTCACCGGGGTAGAGAATTGTTTCTTTCGTCCAATAACCATAACCACCGAGGATATTTTTTCTTTTCTCAATATAAACGGGTTCAGAAAATACTAAATGTTGATATTTAGGAAGAGATAAGATTTCATATTTTCCTTGTCCAACTAAGAGGTAATTCTTCTCTTTAGGATTGATGGTTACTGGATTACCAACACTTTGAGGTATGTTAAGTTTTTTTATATTTAGGTCAGAATAGTCAGGAACGGACACTTGATCATTAGACGTATTTCCGGGAAGAGTAAACCCTTTACCCTGATCCGGTCCAAAGATGGCAATTATATCTTTGTTGTTTCTTGTGATCGAAACGATAGCCTGAAGGGGCGTATTAGCAAGGTCATTTATAAACGATATAGTTAGACTTGATTTTGGCTCGACCCAAACAATGCTTTTTCCGGATGTGCCTTCGCTTAATGCAATTTTTTCATTTAGTAAGATTTTATTTTTGGCAATGATATTATACTCAAGTTTTGGTATCACAATAAAAAGTGATTCTTTATTTGAAACATTCATGATTTCTAAGAAATTGGTTTTGGTCATGCTGGTCTTTAGAACAGGCCTATATTTACCATTTATAAACCACCTTCCGTTTATAAGCTCCGCTTTAGCAGATATAAGTGAATCACTTTTCTGTGCGGCAGAAGAAAAAGCATCTTTTCTATGCTCTTTCTCTTGATGTGGTGCAGCTGCTGCGTGAAGATGCAAAAGTAATGTTGAAATTGAGATAATCTTCCAATTTATCTTCATCTTGTTACCTCAATGTTGTTTTCAATCGAATCGAGTTCTAAAGGATAGGTTTTAAGTGAATAAAACTTGTTTGTTGTTTGTATTAGCTGATGACACAATAAAACTGGATTGTTCTTCATGATTATTTCTACTAATGTAAGTGCTGGTGAGTCAGTTTGCGGTATACCCGGAGCAACTATTACCTGGTCTTCTAATTTTGACATATAGAGTGATCCAGTATTTATATGCAAACAATTACCGATCAGTACTGGAAGATTGTTTTGAGTACGACCATGGGCTTTTCGAATGCTGTTTACAGGATTCCTACCTAGGACCATAAGGTTGACGTCATTTATCATCATTGGTATTACGGCATGGTCCATACCGAATAGAAACTGGCTCTGAAAAATATTCACATTGGCATAGTTGAATGCTTGAAGCGCATTATAAGTATCAGTGAATGATGTGCGGATAGGGGCGTAATCAGAAGGGCAAACCCCAATTTTTATATCGCCTTTTAGTAAAATCTGCATCATCGTACCAAGCTGGGTATTAAGAAGTTTTTTTACCTCTTCCTCTAAATAGTAACGATTCACAGCTTTATGCCACTTTCCGCCCATTACACACCATCTCTCATTGAGGTATGTGCTGGGGTAAAATGTTCTCCGGTCTTTGTTTAATGGTAACAATTTTTTTAACATTTCTTCTCCGGCTCCGGCAGCTGAGAAATGCCTCACAAAACGTCCATCGAAAAAGCCACTGTTTATCGCCTTCATCAATTCTATGGGTTCCGGCCCATAGTCAAACAAATTTCCAGTAGAGAAAATTACTATCTCTTCTTCTGGCTTTGTAACTGATTGGATCAAGTTGCACAGCGCAGAGTAATGTCCATGAGGATCTGCCAGAAAGAAAATCCTTCCGGAGAAGTTTGTAAGGTCTATAGTTTGGACGTGCTCAGCTGCCATAAATTCCTCTACGTATGTTTACATCGATGATACGGTATTTCGAACTATGATTTTTTTACAAAAAGGCGTCATTTTGGATTCTAAGCCTAAGGACCTTTGTTACTTACAGGTAAAGGCCCCAGTCCTGGCTCTCAAACAGTTCATACTTAGGATGCAAAGTAACTTTCTGATTATAATTGGCTCCTTTATAAACATGGTTAATACATGAATACAGGAAATTTAACGGTAAGGTATTTAAAATGGAAGGATGCTGAAATAACATAGACTTACGTATTTTTTTAATAGTGTTAATGTTGATAATAGGTCACCATTAATGTATAAAGTTAATATCTAATATGGTCCTATTAATAAAAGAGAGTTTTTATGGCTGAACTATTAAAATCTGAAAGTCCTGTTTCACCATCAGTGCAGGATATCACTGAAGCTTTAAAAATCGTTGTCGATGATGGAAGTAAAGCTGCAAAACTGGTTTGTCTTAATGAAAGAAACGAATTAGTTCCCTTGCTTACACAAAATAGTTTTGTTCCAGATTTCCGTGTTCGCCATGAGGGTCTCAATCCTTTTAACTATCTTATTGATGGGCTGGAAAGGTTTTCGCATCACAGCGAATCTAGTAACTCACTGGAATCGACTGATGTATCTCACCAATACGATGAAATTAGCCGGTTAAATGTTCACCATGCACTTCATGCTTCTGGTTTAGTTCCTCAGGATGTTCACCTCTTTGTTACTTTACCACTTAGCCAGTTCTATACTGCTTTAGGGGAAACGAATATTGAAAATATTCAGAGAAAAAAAGATAATCTGATGAAACCAGTAGAGCGTTATCTTGACGGTAAACGCTATTCTTTTAACGTTTTGTCTGTGACTGTTTTCCCTGAATCTTTACCAGCTGTGACCCGGGCAGATGAAATTGAGGATATTGCTTCATTTGAATCAAGTTTGGTAATTGATCTTGGTGGTACTACTCTTGATGTTGCAAGTATTACTGGGCAATTAGAACAGATTTCGAAAGTAAAAGGTTTTGACCGTATTGGTTGTTCTATTGTTTACGATGAGATCAGCAGGTATCTTGAATCTGAGAAACTGAATACGAGTAATGCTTACATTCATCATCTTGTTGATAATCGTCATGATAAATCAGCTTTGAAGGTTGCAGAGGACAAGCGTGACGGTGTTTTTGATGCGGTAAACTCTGCGGTACAGAAGTTGCAAAGTAAAGTAATCAGAGCGGTTACACAAGTCGAAGAGAGGCCTCATAATGTTTTCCTTGTTGGGGGAGGTTCATATCTCATCGAAACAGCTATTCGTAAACATTTTGAAACGGCTAAAGTTATCATGGTAGACAATCCGCAGTTCGCATTATCTTTGGCAATTGCTGATACTATTTATTCAGAATAATGAGCTAGAACATGGCTAAATACCCTATCTCAAATAAGGCAGATAACGACCGGATTCAGATCCGGTCTTTCTGGATATCCGAAAGAAAAGCACCCTATGTTTATAGTTTCTTGAAAAAAACAGAACTTTGTCATAGGGGTGACCAACTGGATTTAATTAGGTCGGCTATTAGTACCGGGTTGGTATTAAATAATTTATTTCCTGACTTGGCAAATTTTATAAATGGTTTAAACGAAAGATTAACACTTGCAGATCTTAATAGGTTTCTGAATGATGGAAATACTATAGATACTGAACCTAAGCCTCCTATTAATGTATTGCTAGAGAATGTCTTAGATCAAAAGTTTAAGGAGTATTTAACACCTCTACAATTAGATAATTCAAAGCAGGATTCTGTTTCTGTAAAAGAAACCTTCCTTGTACAAAAGGAACATGCCTGCTTTGGTGTGAAGATTGAAAATGAGGGAAGCGATACCTCTATACCATCTGAAAGCCCACTTTCTTCAGGTGCATCCAAAATTTCAAAAGAAAAGTCCATTTCCTCTGTGGTGCCAGTGCTAGAAAAAGTATCGGATGAAAATCAAACCGCCTCCATAAGCATAAAATCTAAAGCTAAGGCAAACAAGCGACTAGCGACTTTGGCAAGATAGGGCTTTGTTGAATAAATCAGATTTCGGGTAAGTCTCCCCCGTAGCGGGTTGTGTTTTCAGGCAATACGCACGCTTTCAGGCATACCTGCTTTCGTCATTTTGTTCAGCGCTCGTACCAGGGCCATAGCCTCCGCAACCTGACCATCGTAGTCACGCAGCGTCAGTGAACCCCCGAACAGCTGTTTTACCCGGTACATCGCCGTTTCCGCTATCGAGCGACGATTGTAATCTGTTGTCCATTTCCACCGCGCATTACTCCCGGTCATTCGCTGATTAGCCACTGCACGGTTACGGTCTGCATATTCACCGGGCCAGTAACCCGCACCTTTTCGGGGAGGGATAAGCGCGCTGATTTTCTTACGCCGCAGTTCATCGTGACATAGCCGGGTATCGTAAGCGCCATCGGCGGCGGCTGACCTGATTTTCCGGTGGGTTTGCCGGATTAACCCGGGGAAGGCCTCTGAGTCCGTAACGTTGTTCAGCGACAGGTCAGCGCAGATGATTTCATGTGTTTTACTGTCAACGGCGAGATGCAGCTTACGCCAGATACGGCGGCGTTCCTGGCCATGCTTTTTGACTTTCCACTCGCCTTCACCGAAGACCTTCAGCCCGGTGGAATCAATTACCAGGTGTGCGATTTCACCCCGGGTGGGCGTTTTGAAACTGACATTAACCGACTTTGCCCGCCTGCTGACACAGCTGTAATCCGGGCAGCGTAGCGGAACGTTCATCAGAGAAAAAATGGAATCAATAAAGCCCTGCGCAGCGCGCAGGGTCAGCCTGAATACGCGTTTAATGACCAGCACAGTCGTGATGGCAAGGTCAGAATAGCGCTGAGGTCTGCCTCGTGAAGAAGGTGTTGCTGACTCATACCAGGCCTGAATAGCTTCATCATCCAGCCAGAAAGTTATGGAGCCACGGTTGATGAGGGCTTTATTGTAGGTGGGCCAGTTGGTGATTTTGAACTTTTGCTTTGCCACGGAACGGTCTGCGTTGTCGGGAAGATGCGTGATCTGATCCTTCAACTCAGCAAAAGTTCGATTTATTCAACAAAGCCGCAAGATAGGTGAGAGACAGTACAATCGACTTCTGAGTTCAACTTGTCTTACCAGGAAAGCCAGCATACTTGCTGGCCTTTTTTTTGTTATAATAAACTCAGGCTTCAGCTGAATCTGTAAAATTACTGTTAATGAAACGGTATTTTAGGTTAATTTGGATGCTGTTACAGGAAGTGCGGATTTTTCCTAAATTTGTAAAAAACCTAAGAATTATCTTAATAAATCTGGTACTTAATTATTATTTTACGTAAAAAGTCTTTGTGGTTTAATGGTTATGTAAGGATTTTTTGATACCCTTATACCCGATGGACCTAAGGTCACTGACAACGATGTTCATGTAGAATCTTCGTTTCTGTAATCCCTTTTGTCCTTGTCCCAAATGATTGATTATTATAATAAAGGCTGATCGAATGCTATCTCGCAACTCACTAATACATGGTTTACGCCGAGACCAGTTAATCGGAGTTCTGACTATTTCAGAGTTTCCGGTAGTTATGGTAGAAAGCCACTTCATTCAGTCTGAGGTTATGGGAATAAAACCCGTAATTTTTAATATTGATGAGCTTCTTGTTTCTATATCCCCAATTTCCTCTCTTAAGTTCGATTGGGAGTGGGCCCCAGTTGATACAATACTCATTGAAGTTATCATTCCACCTGTAGAGTCAGACCTTGTAAGTGCAGAAAATGACTTCCTCCGTGATTCTGGTATTGGCCATATCCAGTGCGAGCCTGGCGGAGCATCAATACGACGTACAGTTACCTTCGTTGGTGGAATAACCGCTGATAACTTACTGTATCAGTTGAGGCTTATGTGCGTAAGCGCGTTAAAACTTTTAGGAGAGGAACTGGGGGATGAAGTCTAAGATTAGATATGTTTTATCTGGTTTTGTTGTGTTATGTGCATTTGCTGGAGTTTATAAAATCCTAAACAATGTTCCGGTTAAACCTGACCTTTTGGACTTCACTGGAAACACATTTAAAAAGACATCACTCTTCCTGCCATGTGATAAAAGCTCGCCTTCTTTAAACATTAAAATTGCTGATAACGAGAAAATCGTGATCAACGGCATCGCTTCAAAAGTAACTTTTGTTGAAAAGGCTGACCCCGTCAAAAGCCCTGGTTTTTGTGATGATCTTGATCTAAACAATTCTCGCCTTGTACATACGGCATCTTACAGCCTGGTGATTTCTGAAACCAAAACAGGATTTACACTATCAAATTTCAAGCATCTTGCCGATGATGAATCATTAGGCGGTATGTGGTTTTATCAAAAGTGACTTTTTATATGGCAACTTCAGACTTCGCTCTTAAAAACCATAATGTTAAAGCATTTGGTCAGGATGCAGCCCTTGTCATTGAGATGAACAATGAAGATGTTAGCTCATCAAAACCTTCACCTTTTTCAAATGAGATTGATAATTATTATCTTACATTGCACGTCGCTCCAAGGAACGCAAAAAAAGATTATGACTGGGGCTCAAACCGTTCTGTACTTCTAAAATTGTCGACGAATGAAGTTATGCAGATGGCATCTGTATTTCTTAGAATCATGCATACTTTAAAGATTGATAAGAGGAAAACCTCACATCATGGCCACGTCGTATACAAAAATATAAGCGTTACCCCAAACGAGAGGGGCGGTTTGTTGTTATCCGCAGGGATAGTTCCAGTCGATAAAGATGGCTTAAAACCCTTCATGCACATGGTCCCCGTCTCACAAATGGATTGCGTTAAAATTGGCCTCTACATACTTGGATATCTTGCTCAAAAAACGCCCTGGGTAAGCTCCGAGTCTATAATTACCGCGCTTCGCTTATCTGAAGCCAAGAATTCAAAATAGCGCATTAACATACGGAATATACGGAAAAATACAGGTTTTTTTAAATGTTATACGAACGGATATTTCTGTTTTTCATCGTAAAGTGAGTTTAATTTTGCTCAGAAAAACAGGTATTCGTCATGAGAAAATCAGGTTTAGGTTTAGCCCTGTTGTTTTCTTTAATTGCTCCGATTAAAGCGGTCTATGCTGAAGCGATTATGATTTCAGGAAAGCTACAGGCTGATTTGCCAGCCGTATCCTTTGACCCGGGGCCGGGCGACTTTGTTGCATACGTTAATTCTAACACTATCACTGCCTCAGGTGCAGGCACAGCCTGTAATGTAACGGTTGATGATCGAGCGACTTCCTCTGTTGATAACCTCGTTTGTTTTTTTGAGTGGTTACCCAATACCTTGGGATTAACTTCTAACGGCTTCACTCTTTCAGGCGTTCCCAACACCACCGGTGATTTAAAACTACCTTACAAGATTTCTTACTTCTCTGGTTCTGAACGGAAAAAAGTTGAAATAGTAAAAGGTGAATATTCAATCAAAAGTGTGGCACCGGTAAAACCAACTATCACCGGTCTTAAATCATCCCTGAACGGATTAGTCTATGACGGCTTTTCTTTCAAATCGTATTTAAAGGATGAAGCGATCAAAGATATCGCTGTTTCTGTTGAACCCCGCAATTATATTCAATACATCTCAATAGGTTCAGGCTCCGCCTGTGAAGTACCTATTGGCGGAACTTCCTGTACCATTGAAGTTGGAAGCATTAAGGCCAGTGATACAGATGAACTTTTGGGTTCACGTGATATCACAATTACAGCAAACTCTAAGAATAATTATTTCGCACCTCCTGAATCCAAAAAGCTTGTTGTTAACTGGGATTATCGGCCTCCTGTAGTAGACCATACACTTTGGAATTTTACCGATGAGGCTAAAACAATCAAAGTAGGTGGCCAGGACATCTATACCGGAGCCAAAACCGTTGCTGTGGCCGTTAAGGTACCCCAGCAAGAAACAGAAGGTGAATGGTGGCTCCCAACAGCTATGTCGCTCACTATGACTCCGGATGGCGTGTTTAAGCCGACGACTAAAGTGACTTTAGATGATGGCACTGAGATTGATTTCAAACAGTCCTGGGCAACCCCTTTACGTAGAACTTTACAGCCGGTAAGTGGACCTCAAAAAGTCGGTGATGAGTACCTCTATATCTTTGACTTAACGGATCTTATAAACGGGTCCTACGCAGCGACTTTTACAGTAGAAAATACGAGCAAAAACTCTTCTACGTACACTGAGCCTGAAAGCAAACTGATGCTGTCTGATAACCCAACGCTTATGGTTCTCAAAGATGGGCAGGTATTAACTAAACGAGCACCCGTATACTTCCTGAACGAGATTATCGTTGCAGCTTTCCAGGGGCAGGCTGGGGTTGCTGACATAAAATCAGTAACAATAGACAACAAAGTAGTTTCGTTAACACCTACAAATTATAAAGGTATTTACTACCTGCCGGTTGGAGACGATTTAGCAGTTAATTCGGATCACGAGATTACTGTGGTGGCTGAAAACCTTTATGGAAAAAACGTAAATTTCAGTACCGTGTTCACTTATCAACCTACTGGATTCACTCTTAAGAATCTGGAAAAAAACGTAACTCTTTACTCGCGCGTACGTCAGTATACGGACCTGCTTAGTCAAACAGCTGGTGATAAATGCACTCTGTTTACCACAGAGGAAAATGCGAATGCTTACCTCGCCTGGTATGGGGAAAAATCAGATGTTACAGCATGCTACCCTCAGTGGAACAATGTCCCTGATGGGTTGGAGTTCTATTTTAAAGGACGTACCCCGGGTCTAACTGGATTCTTTAATAAAACAGGTGAGAATCTGCTCGACTATCAAGTCTATATGATTAACGGGAAGGGCTCTAAAGCGGTTTCCGCAAGGAATCGCCGTACTCTGACCACACAATTACCATACAACCCGATCATCTCTTACAAAAAGAATAAAGTCATAGCAGGCATCAATCCGAACACTGCTCTGGCTTATACGACCGGGGGGGAGGCCGCTCGAATATTAGCGAAGGTGGTACCAGCTGACGTTACGATGATCGTCTCTCAAAACGGCTCTGAGGCTGTCAAAACGTCATTTAAAAATCGTTCCTCAAACAACGATGCAACGACCTTTGTACAAAGGGTCAAGGTTGCTGCTGCACCATTGTGGACAAAGAACGTCTTTGACATAGCTGTAGAATACTCAAAGGATCCAGAATTAAGAACTACAGACACCCTCAACGTATATACGGTGCCTGATTTCAATATTCGAGCATCGATGGAAGTGGATGACAAAAAAACAGCCACATCTCTTGAAGTGCCCTTAAAGGTAACAGTGGGGCGTTATAACAACTCCACACGTAAAAGTGCATTTGACCGTAAAACAATGGGAGAATGGGACGTCACGATATACTCTCAAAAAAGTGTATACGGCAAAGATCCAGAAACAGGCCGTTATAAAACTACATACGAAAGAACTGCGCTGACTGAAGCATTGCCGGTCAATGATGCGGGCATTGTCGAAACCAAGATTAAAATTGAAAATATGGATCTGGGTAATATGCGTCTGGTTGGTGTGGCTAAGGTCAGATCGCCATTCTCTGATTTTGAAATGAAACGTGAGACCAGTGCTGTAGGCATTCGAATCTATAAAGGTGAGGAACTGGAGGGTAACCTGTCGAAAAGCCTTATTATCGGAAGGATCCCACTTAGTACTCTGGTAAGCTTCAAATCTGCCAGTACGGCTAACTCTGATGCACTCGCCCCCACCGAATGGCAGCAGTCCTCTGATAATGGTCAAACCTGGACCATGCTTTCCGACATGACCGGAAAGAGAAGTGTAAGTATCAAAAAGACAGAAGTAGGAAAGTGGCTTTATAGGGCAAAAATGACTAATAAATTCACATCCAAGATTTCCTACACAGATGCCTTAACGGTAGTTACCTACAAGCAGCCTAAGCTCAGTATAGATGTTACAGACATTCTTCAGGGCTCAGATATACCTGTAACCCTGCTTGATAACGATGAACCTATACCAGCAGGCACCGCTGAGGTTCTCTGGTCAGAGGATAAAGTCAACTGGGTGCAGGGAGATACAACTTACACTGTGGCTTCAGCTGATACCCTACCGTCTACGATTTATGCCCGGATGCGTTACCTTGATTCCGATGAACTGGCAGAGGAGTCTTCATGGAAGGAAACGTCTGCTCGGTTGGCAGCCGCAAAACCCAAGCGCCTTTCTGTCTCGGTAACGGGGGTTTCAAAGGTAGAGGTTGGTCAAAAAGTTACTTTGGAAGGTAAGTTCACGAACCCTAACAGTAAGTACCAGAATGGTAATAACGTAGTTGAAGAATGGAAAACACCGGATGGCCAGACATTTAAGGGCTCTTCACTGTCTGTTACCCTTACTGAGCAAATGTTGGATAAACAGGGATATGCTGCTTTTGAATACAGTGCATGGTTAGCGGACAATAAGGAGAATACGGTTTCTACCCGTAGAGTTTCTGTCAAATCGTGGGTTTATAAATTTCCCGAGATGAAAATAAGCTCCAAACTTAAATACGACATGGCACCGACCACCCTACGCGTTGCGTTGAGCGGTATTAAGGATGGAGACTATCCTGGTGTTACTTATTCCCGTGAATGGATCTACGACAAAGAGAATCTGGTAATCACTAAAGATGAAGGTGACACCAAAGAATTTACAATTGAAAATCCTGGCAAATATACATTGATGGTTGTTTTCAAAGATAACCGAAACAATGAACAGCGTATCGAAAATACCTTTGTTGTCGATGAACAAACGCCAATGAACGTTGAGATGACACCCAAGTTCTCTAACAAATATATGAGAGCTCCACTCGATGTAACCTTAAGGTCAAACATCAAGCTATCTCATTCGGCGGACTCGATAGATACGGTCACATACAAGGTGAACGGTGAAGTAATACCCAGCGGCAAAAATTATTGGGCTCAACTGATCTCGGGTTTAAAAGAAAAGAAATACGAGATTACAATTGATGTTGTTAGTAAACTTGGACAGAGAGGTTCAGCATCTGTTGAGTTTGATGTCGTTAAAAACGCAGTGCCTAATTGTACATTGAGCTACACGGAAACCAACCTAAGCTGGAGCTTTACCAATAAATGTGATGATACTGATGGAAAAATGGTTAGATATGAATGGTTCATCAACGGCGAATTAAGGAACGTTTTCGGTAGTACGGCTACACTTTCTAAAAACCTTAACCGTGGTAAGCAGGACATAAAAGTAATTGCTTATGATGATAGTGGAGACTTTGCAACACAGCACGTGACAGTTTTCGGACCGGCTGAAGAGGCAAGTAAGTCTGAAAACACTGTATCAATACCAAGCAGTGAGTAGTTAATTTTTAAATATAAAGCCGGGACATTATGTCCCGGCTTTTTTATACCCAATAATTGGACCTTTGAAAAATTAATGTCGGAAAGTAACTTTGCTCCAAAGGCATCTTTCATGGCCGCTAACAAAGCTGCGTATACATGCTGAGGAATTAACATTCTTATAGGTGAATATTAGGTTGGTTTGCAGACTTCCGAGCGTTGAAAAACATGGATAATAATTACTTGGATAGAGGTGCATCTGCCTAGTAAAAATATTCTTCAGTGCCAGTGAGAAAAATATGAGCGACTACATACCTAAAAAGAGAGGGCTGCTTATACTGGATTGGTATGTCCCCCTTAATATTTTATTGCTGATTCTCGTTATGTGTGTCTTTTTCACCCGTTATACATTTGGATACGGTTTATTGAATGGGTGCCTGCCTGCTGATTTTTATATGATTGATCATTCGGATAAAAGTATTAAAACTGGTGAACTCATAGCATTTAACATGCCGAAATCGGTACGTTTTATCCCAGAAAATGAACGAGTCATAAAAATTGTTGCCGGTGTGGGCGGTGACAAACTTAAAGTAACAATGGATGGGGTTTATAACGGGGACAAATTTTTTGAAGCTAATGCACGTCGTATTTCGAAGAAATACAATATTCCGTCCATTTTGATTGAAAAAGAATTGATAATTCCTGAAGGCGAAGTTTTCCTAATTGGGCAAACCGATCACTCATGGGATTCCCGTTTTTGGGGAACAGTAAAGCTGAATTCAGTAATTGGGAAAACATATGCGATCTTTTAATGTAAATAAAAAATATTTACCAATACTTCCTGGACTTGCGTTATGTGCAGTTTTAAGTAATACAAATGCAAGCACTGAGTATCAACATGATGCTGACCTAATCGCTCAGCAAGCAAAAGGGCTTGGGGCACAGGCTAAAGGTGCACAGCAGCCAGATGGGGCTCTTAGCCTTGATGCTACGCTAAAATCACCAGATGTGCAGAAGTACATAGCGCAAGCTGAAGCACTCCAAAAAAACCAGGACCTGAGCAAGCAAATAAACCGTGGTTACGTCCCCGGTATGAATGCGGATAGTGTTCAAGCAGTTATAGACCATACCCAGGCTATCAGGGCCCAAAGTAATAACTCTGAAGCTGTCAACGATATAATTAGAAGACGTGATGAAATTCAAGAAAACGCCAGCCTTAATGAAGCGGCTCTGAAAGCTGTGGAAAATAAGCCGGAAGTCATGCGAGGACAATCTAAAAATATCGAAAAATTGTTTGGTTCCTCGGGCATCACAGCTGCTGACTTCGAAAGAAAAATGGATAGCACACGTGAAGAAGCACTATCAACTGAAAATGGAATAACGATCTTTGCTTCATTTAGCTTGCCGGATTATGTACTGGAAGACCTTCTACGTACGGCCTCAGAGCATAAAGCTCGTGTAGTTTTCAATGGTCTAAAGAAAGGAACTACTCGGCTACCAGAGACACAGGCAGCAATAAACCAAATGATTGTCAAAGGAAAATTTGAATCTCCTTTGATTACAATTGATCCTGATAGCTTCAGTCAGTATCAAGTAACTCAAGTACCGACAATTATTTCTAGGGAGCAAGCTCGTTTTGCAAAAATGGTAGGCTCCTTCAACGTTGAGTTTTTTCAGCGAGAACTTGCTAAAAAACCCGATCAGGATATTTTCCCGGTTGCTGGTACCACTTATCCCGTTGAAGAAAAGAGCATCATTAAAGAACTGGAAGAACGTGCACAAAAATATGACTGGGAAGGTGCAAAAAAAAGGGCCGTTTCTGACACATGGAAAAATCAATGGATGGTCGACCTCCCTCCTGCCCAGGAACACAAAGAATTTTTAATTGACCCTACAGTGAGGGTCACTCAGGACGTAAAAGATAAGCAGGGCCGTGTAATAGCTTCCGCCGGTGAGTTGATTAATCCACTTTCGAGATTTCCTCAAAACCTGACGATGATAATTTTCGATCCACTCAATCCGGGCCAGCTGGTATGGGCTGAGCAGCAGTATCGACAACGTCTGGGTAGTGGAAAAGTAATGCCAATGTTTACCCGTATCCAAAAAGATAATGGATGGGATCACCTAAATGATTTACGTGAAAAATTTAACGGTAAGGTGTTTAAAGTTAACGAACAGATCATCTCACGCTTTCAGATTAAAAACACACCTGCGCTTATAACTACTGACCAAGATAAATTCCGGATCACCCTGTTTAGCGAGGCAGAAGTCCGTGGTATCGGAGCCCCAAATCTTTCAGAGGAAAAATAAGATGAAACTCGGATTTATTATAGGCGCTCTCTTTGCAACATGGCTGACGCTAAATTATCCGGACCAGATGAGAAGTTATTTTACCAAAGCCGTCGACTATATCGAAAGTGTTGCAACATTTATTACATCCAAGTGAGCATGATGGTGAAAAAATTCAAAAAGTTACTTTTAGAGTTCATTGTAGCAGTTATGCTTTCGCTTTCTATACCGGGTATGGCTATGGCAGCAGATGCTGGAGTCCCTGGGGCTATGTGTCAGTCAGCTGGAGTGTGGCAGGGCTTGATTAAGAATATCTGTTGGAGCTGCATTTTTCCCATGAGGATAATGGGCATAGGGGCAGCTCCAGAAGGCGCTGCTCCTTCACGTCCGGGTTGCTACTGCACAGATCAGAACGGCGTACCGGAAATAGGTTGGCAATTGAGCTTCTTTCAGCCGGTGAAGATTGTAGAAGTTGTAAAGAGCCCCTGGTGCAGCCCCTTTCTTGAAGGCACGATGCTTCAAAAATCGCAGTTTGATATTGGTAAAAGCAACACAAATCAGCCAATGACAGCAACTGAAGCCGGATTTTACGATGTTCATCTTTGGGAGTTCCCAATCATGACAATGCTCAAATTACTGATTATTGGCGAGTGCACTGCTGAACCCTATATAGATGCCAGCCTGACCTATATAAGCGAAGTGGACCCTATGTGGGAAAGTGATCTGCTTACACTCGTCCTGAATCCAGAGGCAGTAGTTTTTGCAAACCCAATTGCCTCAATGGTGTGCGCTGCTGACTGTGTAGCAGTAACAGCAGGAAAGGATAATCTCGCTGCATACTTTTGTGCCGGATGCGATGGCAACCTTTATCCATTAACCGGCCACATTTACGCAAATGATGACGCTGTAAGGACGAGTTCACTGATAACCCAGCGTCTTCTGACTAAACTACATCGCCAGGGAATGCTGATGCGAACGATGGGAGCAGACGCAATGTGTGAGAAAACGTGGGAATACTTTACACCTCGTTCCCAGTATCGGCTTTCAATGCTTTTCCCAACTCCTGAGGCGAAAGGGCCGGATTGCTGTCATCGTCTTGGTGATTCGGTACATGACTGGTCAACCCTTAAAGGTGGGCGCAAAAAAATAGGCAATGATAATTATGTCTATATGTTGTGGCGTTACAATGACTGTTGCGTCAGATATATACCAGGCGCTTGATTTCTAAGGGTAAAAATAATGAAACTTAGAAAAACGATAGCTTCAACTATTATTGCATCAATGATTGCCAATACTATGAGTTGGGCTTTTTATATCTCTCTCATAAATATGGTAATGACTCCTCGTATTTATGCGGCAGACGCTATATTTGACCAGCTCGAAAGTAACTTTAATCTTGCTAATCCTAACGCAAATCGCAATGCGACAACCAGTGCTCAGGACATTGTTGAGAAGTACAAGAATGCGGATTCAGGCGAGAATGTCAGTGGGAAGATCACCGAGAAATACGTGGGTAAAGCCGAATCCGCTAATCTTAATCTCGGAAAGTATGGGGCAGGGAACTCAAATGAAAGTGTCATGAAAAATGCCGCATCCGATGGAAAGTCCATTGGTAGCGCCGTACAACTGCCGAGTATGTCTGGAGGGACAATCAATTCAAACTATACCAAGGAAGGGGCAAAGCTGCTCTCTCGGGATGCTAATGGCAACATTGGTATAAGCAGTAATCCCAATACTACTCCTGGAACCAAAACAAATACCGGAGAGATTTTCAGCTCAGAGCAAAAGCACAGCGATATTAAGTTCAATGCCGCAGATCGTTATGGGGATGAGGATGGCTTTGTAAACGATATAAAGAATCGGAAAAGCCAGTTATTTGATGCTCAAAGTTATGATGGCGTTGCCTACCGCACCCTCGTAAATGCTAACAAGGACAACCCGGCATCATCTATAAAGCCTAACGATCCCATGTTTACTGCGGGGAGAAATGAGATAACAAATGCTGTTGCTGGTACTGGAAACTGGCTTCAGAACTGTAATGTTGAGACCTCTAAAAAAACAGTAACCACACACTATCCTGATTACAAAGAGTTCTACTGTAACTCGCCTAAGCAAGATAACTTCAGCAGCTGCACGATAACCCGTGATTTTTCAGTCCCTGTTTACATTTCAGGCGGAAACGGAGACATGTCGATGTGCGGCGATAATTGTGTGCGTATATGGTTTGGTCGCCGTGATGACAACTACTGGAGTGACGGGGTATATGATAACGAACTGACATTAAAATTCCATCCGGATGCAAAATTGGCCTCAGCAAAGATTGTTAACGCGGAGTGGGATGACCACATGCGGGTAACACTTGATGGCACGCAGATTTTTGCTCACATAGATGGTGCATATCGAGAAAGTGACTATCCGGCTCCTAAGGGATCTTGGGAGTTAAAAAAATCGTGGAAACTCGACAAGGTTTACGATGTGACTGATAAGGTCAGAAAATCGGTGTATGAGGAGCCTGATCGAGAAGTGACAATGGCATCCAGAGTATGGGTTGGTGGGAAGGGTGAAGGGTATTTTGAGGTTGAGCTGACTTTTGAAAATATGAAGCTCGAAGATAAGCACGTCCAGGAACCAGCTGGTTGTTACGATGCTGTACAAGCTCCGAATACATTCTGCCGTTTCGATCGGTTTAAAGATATGGATGTTGGCACAAAACGGCTTCCGGAAAGCGTGCTTTCATTGGCAAAGCCTCTGTATGAAGGTGATAAAGGATTTCTTACCTGGAAGACAAACCTTGAAGGCTACTTTTGTGATCCATTGGCCAAAGACAAAATTTGCTCTTATGACGCTAGTGGAAAAATTATGAAAGACGCTAATGGAAAGGACCTCTGTTACAACTATGAAGAAATAAAGAGTATGCCTGATGCATGTAGTGCTTATAAAAATGATGCAGCATGTGTACTCGATAAACAAACATGTGCAGAGGGTTGGTTCGATGAGGGCACTAACAGTTGCTACATGTATGAACAGAAATACACCTGTGACAGAGGGAAGGATGTAGTTCGGGAGGTTGAATCTTCTACAAATGCCTGTGTTGGCATGATCCCATGTTCAGGTGGAACATGCGAAACTGGGCCAAAGGAAGAGAACAACGATTTTGGAAAAGTTGCGGCTTATTCAAACATGGTTCAGTACATGCAGGGCGAAGCCAAATGCGAAGACCCTAACGATGCCAATTCATGTTCCGTCTTTGAAGGAAAACCTGAATGGTGTGGTCGTTCAGTAGGCTTTGTAAATGGCCTGGCAAAGACGGACTGCTGCGAAGCACCACAGGGAACCGCAGGAGCACTTGAAGGTATCATGCTTGCCGGATCTATGATCAGAAACACAAACTGGACCAGAGTTAATGCTCAGCTAATAAAATGGACCGGCGGTGATACAGGTACATGGGCTTCTATGTCTAATGCGGTCGGAGAGTGGACTGCATCAGCTGGTAAAACAGTAGGGCAAATGTGGAACAACGTCACGAGCTCCTTAACGAGCGTATATGAAAACGTCGCTGGTAATCTAAGCAGGGCAGTTGGGTCTTCCGCAACTTCTGGAGGGGCAGGAGGTGCTGGCCAGTTGGCACAGGAAACAATGTCCAGCTTCGGTATAGGTCAGCTTAAGCAGATGGCAATGAAGAAAGCCTACGAATTGCTACCAGATACAGTTCGTGACTTTGTCTTTAAGAACGTTGCTACTACCGGAGGAGAGGTTGTCTTCTCGGCTGCGGTTCAAAACTTTATGCTTGCATTAAACGTGATCGGTTGGATTTATACAGCCTATCAGGTCACTAAAATGCTTTTAGAAATGTTGGTAGCATGCGACCAGAAAGAGATGGAAGCTTCTATTCATAAGAATCAAAAATCCTGTTTTACATTAGATACGGAACGATGCGTCAAATATCTGAATGTTGGTTTCACAAAGAAATGCGTTAAAAAAGCAACAGACATGTGCTGTTATAATTCCATGTTGTCACGCGTTATTATGCAACAAGCTTATCCGCAATTAGGAATAGACCCTGTCGCCTCTAATTGCGTGGGGCTATCAATAAAGCAAATACAGCAACTGGATTTCGATAAAATTGATCTGACGGAGTGGATTAATGATGCAGTTCAGGTAGGAGAAGTTCCTGATCAATATTCAAAATTCTCCGAAGAATCAATTGTGGAAAACTTACCATTCCAGAATGAGAACTATCAACTTCCATCAGAACGTACCAAGGAAGCAATGGGCGGTGAAGAAAATATGATAAAGGCCAGACAAGAAAATGCTCAGGCTATAAAAGAGGAAAATGTAGATTGTAGCTATTTACCTCGACCGGCCATATGTGAGGTAGGTTCAACTACGCTGGATCCGGTTACGGGCAAGCAGTTGCCGAAATATTGAAGAAGGGGCCGTTAGGCCCCTTTTTTAATTACTTGGCTTTCAATGTTTTTTCTGGGAAGCCTTTTTTACCGTATTCACCGGTAAAGAGGTAATAATCTTTTCCGTTGATGGAGGCTGCAACACCCCCTGGAGTTGTTGTATTTGGGCTATCAGAACGGAAAATGATACCCGAAAAATCAGCGCTTGTTTCGTTTCCTTTAAATGGGATGAACACATAACGAATTACAGCGTAATCACCAGCGGGAAGGTTTAGCTCAGGAATTTCGGTTCCTGTTGCGGGGCGAATCGCCTGAAAGCTGTACATTGAATCTGTAGGGAAAACATCAGCATCAGGCTTAGAGGGCAGATCACAGGTACTCCATTTATTGACGACTGCCATATCAATTTTACATGTGGCCAGAGCTGCTTTCTGTTTTTCAGGGTTGTATCCAAATGAGGCCTGAGTTGCTTTTGTATGCTCAAAAACATACTTAGCTCCCTCACGTACCAAACTTTCATCATTGTAAGGCAATTTTTTTGGATTGGGGACGAACACTAGGTATTGATTGACCTGGATGTATTCGGCGTCAGAAGAACTGTACAAAGAGCTGAGGCTCATGATCCCAAAACCTTTTAGACCGCCTGTTACGTAGCCCATCGAACTATTGATGAGATACTTAGAAAGAAAGTTGTCGGCATCCCCTCCAGGAGTAACCTCTTGCTCCTTAAAATTAACGTCGAAACCAGCAAACGAATAGGCATTCTTGGCGACAGAATCATTTGCATTAGCATGCCAGTACTGGCCGTGACTGTACGCATTCAGAGCGGTGCCTGGCGTAGTGCCGGTGTCACCGGCACAACCCGATAGGGAAAAACCAATGACGACAGAAGAGACCAGAGATACTAAACGTAAAAGTTTCATTTAAAGCCCTTTTTGTAATGTCTTTTGGAGATGGAACCATTATTCCATAGTCACGCGTTTCACAAACAACCTGATTGCATAAAAAAGGAAAAAAAGTGATTTCCAGTAGAACCAGCAGTACACAAGAAAAGCGCTTTTATAAAAATGTATAATTATTAAAACGAAGTAATGAGGTTGAAATGGGTAAGCCAACAGAAGAGCAAAGACCTGTTATCGAGAATGCTAGCGCAAACAATATGGTGATAGCAGCGCCTGGATCAGGCAAATCGTTCACCATGATAGAAGCGGTTATATCGATTCTCAAAAAGTATCCATATGCAAGAATCGGGATGGTGACCTTTACTCGCGCTGCAACAAACGCACTTGCAGCAAAGTTACAAAAGCGATTGAGCAAGAAGGATCTTGACCGGGTGCTGGTGGATACTTTTCACGGACTCGTTAAGAAGCAACTGGACATGATTCGCTGGCCGGGAAAGATGTTGATAGGGCCAGCACAGAGATCTGTCATTCACCGGGCTTTGAAAGAATCCGGTGTAACGATGAAGTTTGCTGAAGCTGAATTCGTTATTGATGCTATCGGCAGAGAAATGGATACGGATGTGATTTCAGTTCGGCATAACAGACAACAGATCCATTTGTTTAATACCTATCAGGCGTTATGCCAGAAAGACCATGTGGCGGACCTCAATGCTCTTTCAAAATTTGTTGTCGGTCAAATGCATTCGGGAAAAATGCGCACGTTAGATTTGACACATTTGATAGTAGACGAAGTTCAGGATACTGACTCTATACAATTCTCATGGATAGCATTGCATACAAGAGCTGGAGTCTATACGAGTATAGTTGGAGACGATGATCAGGCCATCTACTCCTTCAGATCCTCAGGAGGAGTCAAAATATTTCAACAGTTTGAAAAACACTTCAGACCTAACATATTTTACTTAAACACATGCTTTAGGTGTGAACCTGAAATTTTAGAGGTGGCCGGAGCACTGATAGGAAAGAATGTTTACCGTTATGCCAAAGAGTTACGCTCGGCAAAAAAGGGAGGGGGAAAGGTCACTTTTCGTTCATATGTAGATATGGAGGAACAGATACAGGGTATTTTAAGCCTTATAAATCAGGATCCACATGGATGGGCAATTCTAAGCCGCAATAATGCTCACTTGGATGAGCTAGAAAGTTTGATCGAACAGCCAGTAATTCGTTACGGAGGTAAATCATTCTGGGATGAAAAAGAAACAAGCGATGTGTTAAGCCTTATGGCCTTTTTCCGACAATCAAATGATCCTCGCTTAATGAAGAGAGTATTGGCATTGTTTGGAGAACAGGAATCAGTTTTGGATGAAGTGGCATTGAGTATGAGAGGAAGAAAAGTTACTTTTGGCGACCTTGCCATCCCGGAGGACAGTTCTCTCGAAACAAAAACATTACATTCAAACTTCGTGCGCTTTACCCAGGAAAGTTCTGATAAAGTTGAGATAGCAAAACGTTTCGCCAACCTTACGAAATGGATGGAATCGTCGTCAATCAAGATGAGGAGTAATAAAGGTACAGCAACCTTAACAAAAATTGCTTTAGACACTTGTAAACAGTGGGCAGAAAAGACTGGTTGGATGAATATGATAAATCGTGCTGCTGCAATGTCATTAGGCCCTAGGAAGAAGGACGAGGAATACAGCCCAGAGAAAGTAGTCCTATCAACCTTGCATGGTTCAAAGGGTCTTGAGTGGAATAAAGTAATAATAATGAGTTGTAATGCGGATCAGATACCAAGTAAAAGATCAGTTGGGGAGGAGGCAATAGAAGAAGAAAGACGTTTGCTTTATGTTGGATTTACGCGTGCAGAAAAGCAACTTTTTGTAATGTGGTATGGTGATCCTTCTTTCTTTTTAAGAGAATGCAGTGAAGAAAAGATGAAAGAAGCAGCTAATATTCGAATTTCTCCACTTTATACAGAATAATTCGATATGGGCATTTACTTATGCTTAAAGCTATAGTATAAAAACAATGAGCTTAAATATCAGCTCCCAAATTTGAGTAACTTTGCTTAAAGTTACTTTCGCGTTAAGCGTTGATTTAGCCGTGAAAAGCGGCCAGCTTAAACAAGCTGTAAGACACCACCGGCAAAATGTCACCTTTGTCGCTGGTGCACTTCCCATGCCTGCAAAAGGCAATCTGAATTTACCAAACCGTAACTAATTTAGCTCCTCCTGGGGCTATTTTTGTTGCGTACTTCTAATGCCAGATAGTATAAATCAGGCGGTTCATAGCTTACGGGAGATGAATGACAGGCTTTGCCTTCGTGTTGAAACAAAAATTTGTTTCTTCCTTCTTACTATATATAGGTGACCCCAAATGTCTAAAAATAAAGCTCGCAGTAAAGCCCTTCATCAAACCTTTAGTGAAATTATTCCAGAGATGGATAAGGCGCTAAACAAACAGCTCTTAGAAGTTCTGATGAAATATACAGAACGTGATAATGAACTGATTGTTATTTTGAATGAGGACGGCCCAAATATCATTGAACTTAAGTCTCTTAAGCCTGTGTCTTTGTTGGCCGAAAAGCTTTCTGCTTATTCAAGCTATTATCATGTGGATGTTGTGGAGCTCGTGGTCAAGAAAATTGATTTCGAAGGAGCTTATAAGCTTCTTAAAGCTTCCCCAGATGTACCACTTTTTAAAAGCTTAACTGAACTGGATAAATATCTTGTTGAGGAGTTTGAAAAATACGGATTAAATTCATTTCTTGACGTGGATAATCTGGATTACTCACTTGAAAAAGCCAGTGAACTCAAAAATGAGCAGTTAATAAATTGGGTTTCGGACATCATTTGCAAACGTGAAAAATTAACTTTACGTAAGCGTTTTGATGTCGCAGTAAAGGCCCACTACGAAAATGTAGAAAAAATGTATGATACCATTCGTCCGTTAATGAAAAAACTGGGTTTCCCAGAAGATCTCATGACGCACACCTTTAGTGAGTTAAGCGTTTTTGAAACTAAAGGATGGGACCATGCAATAAAATCGAAAATTGAGACTCTCGCTAAGCGTGAAACTCAATATTTAGATGATGCGGCTAAAGCAGAGAATCGACGTCTTGTAACAGAGAAGTTGGAGAACTCTTTAGCGATTGCACCAACTAAACCAACAAGAAATTGGTTACATATTGCCGGAATTGCCTGTTTGGTAGTCTGCACGTTCATGTATGTAACTAATAAATTTATTTAATCCTGTTAAGGGGGAACCCTAACGGGGCTTCTCTTTGAACAAATCGAGGAGCGGAAAATGTCATATCTTGAATATATCAATGAAGTAAAAGTGTCCGGGATAGTTATCAGTGCTGTGGAGAAAAAAATGACTGACCAGAGTATAGGTTTGTTAATAAAGCTCAAAAATAGGATGAAGACAGAAGTTGATGGTGAAATCACTGAGAGAGAATTTTCAGTTCAAATCAAGGTGTCGCCTGAAATGTATTCAACCTGTTTCACTGGTATAAATCAGGGTGATGAGTTGATGGTCTCCGGTTATATTGTTGTCGATACTATTATGATTGAAGGGAGAGAACATCCTCTTGACTACATGAGAGTGGTAGCAACAAGTAAGTTGGCTCACATACCTAAACCTCTAAAAGGTTTTGGACAAAGTAGCTTTAATCAGATCTGACATTAAACCCACCCTAAAGGGGAGAAATCCCTTCATGGGATTTCTCCTTTTGGAGTCCCCATGAAACAAAAATTTAGGGCTACTGCAATAAGTAGTAATCAACTTAGTTTTTTTTCTATATTCGATATAGATGAAGATGAAATAACGCAAATAGTTGATTCACCCAAAGAGCATTTAAATGATGCATACACGTCCGGATTAAACTTTAAATCAGATGAAAGTAACATTTCTGAGATAAATTATGATTCTGAAAGGCGTGAAAATCACCTTTATGAAAAATCCAAATTACTTAAAAATCAGATTTTGCATACAATTAATTTTGCAGCAGAAACAGATTATCTATATTCGGTTGAAGAATATAACCCAGATTTGGGTGGTCTGGTAATAGAATGGACCCCTGAGGATGTGTATGTTGTTTTTCTATCCGCTATGGAAGAGTCTTTGGAAATCATTAAAGAACTAGTGTTGAGGAGAAAGTTATTCTTCAAAGATGACAATGGTAATATCACAGTGAATCCACTTTTAGAAGCTGAAACACGGTGGTATATGTCAAAATCATTTGAATACACTTGTTTATCTCATGGACTTGATGCATGTGAATTTAGAGCGGAATTAAAATCATGGCTCTATTATCATTCGCATCGTTCGATTAGTGAAAACACGAAATTAGCTGAATGCAGGAATGATGATGAAATCATTTTGCATGATTGCAATGACGATATGGGCTGGGACATCTTCTTTGATCAGGATTATTTAATGTCAGAAAAAAAACTGGCTGTTAAATGGACTGACAGGGAAATTATGGATGTTTACATAAAAGCTTTTAAATCCACATTAGAGTTGTTTGACGAGCTTGTTTCATGTGATCTGTTAACTAAACGAAACGCTTTTGGCAAGTTAGAAATAAATCCAATATTCGAAAATCATTTTGAATGGATCATGTCTGAAGCTTTTGAAATAGTGGGAAATCATCTTGGTTATAATGTGCCTCAAATCAGGAAACTGATGGCAACTATTTGCCAAATGAATCTCAAATAAAATGCCACTGGCAAACATCTGCCAGAGGGCGGTGTTTGCATTTTACCGGAGTTAAAAATGTCTAATGCCGCTATGAAGTTAAATGAAACATCTTCTGATGCTTATGAAAAATTAGAAGCTCTTCTTTCCCCGGATGTTATAAAGTTAAAACATTATGTGGATAAAGGTGAGTATCTTTTAGTTCTAGCAAAGGACCTTTTTGGTATTCCAGAAATGGATCCAAAGATGGCTGTGCCTGTTTTCAAAACTAAAACCTCGTATCGAGCTCCGCTGAACAAAGACTACATACCAAATCCCCGAATACTTGAACAAGTGGTTAAACTGCTTATCAGTCCGGATATAGATTTAAGTGTGTGTCTTAAAGGTGAGTCCGGTTCTGGCAAGACTGAAATGGTAATGTACATTAGCCACATGATGAATTGGCCGCTGACAATTAAGCAGATCAACAGCAATATTCGAGTTGATGAGCTTGAAGGTGAGCGCAGTCTTAATGGTGGTAATACAGGTTTTGTACACAGCGATTTGGTAACGGGATTTCGTAATGGTCACCTCATTCTTCTGGATGAAGTGGACAAAATCGATCCTGATACGGCAGCAAAACTTCACATGCCCATTGAACGTAAGCCCTGGTCACTCAGTGCTAATGGTGGTGAGGTTATAACTGCTAATGGCTACACGCGATTTATTGGTACTGCAAACACAAACATGAGTGGAGGCGCTCGCCGGTTCGTTTCTTCTCAACGTCAAGATGCAGCTTTTATAAAGCGGTTCTTGATAGTTGAAATGGAGAAGCCCGACAAAGTTGCTTTAACCAATGTGCTTACTAAACGATATAGCTCTTTGCCTTTTCAGGTCATTGAGAAGTTCGTAAGAGTAGCGATTGCAGTAAATGACTCTGGTACAGAAGACAGTGTGATGGATATTCGTCAATTAGTAGCTTGGGTTGGCACGTCGATGACGTTAAAAACCTTTAGTCTTCTTGACACTTTCAAAATAGCTTTTGCTTCTGCTTTACCTTTACATGTGGTCGATCTTGTTCTTCAAGCTATAGATCTTTCTCTTGGCGAAGACAAGGATAAATCGCTGGAGTATTTCACAGCAAAAAAGTCGAGTTAGATGGGATTTGTTATGAAACCTCTGATATTTGTATCTCAGAGTTATCCCATCTTGAATTTAGTGCGTTTTTAAGTACGGATGGTGCTGCTACCATTGCTATAGCAAAAAACGGAACTAATTTTACTGGACTTATGCAACTGAATAACGACTATTCTTTATTGTTTTATCATGATGGTAAAATAAATATGGAAGGTCTAATTAAAGAAATGGAATTAAAAGGTTATATGTATCAGGGAGCAATGGGCAATGATGATGTTGCCGCTGAGTTTCCCGGTATTCTTTTAATTGCACCAGAGAAGCTTTAATATCAACCCTATCGGGAAATCTTTCCCGTTGGGGAGGGTTTCCCCTTTTTTTTGGAGAAACCCATGACTTTAAATACTTCAATGCTTAACAAAGTATCTGCAAAACAAATCTCTGAGAATTTTGCAAAATCATATCCAGATTTACTGGAAGGTGCAGTTATAACAAAAATTGAAATAAGTGGCTGTCAAGGATCGCGTCGAACCGATAAAATCGATTTGTCTTATGATGGAGATGATATTACGGATCAAAAAAGCGTATCTAAAAGCGAAGTACGTTGGATTGACATAAAAGCCCTTAGCTTCAAAAGTACGATTACCAGCAGAATATCAACCCTTTGCTCACGCTTGTGCATCCGCTATAGCAATATGTGGATTTTACCAGTTTCCAGTATGGAAGAGTTTCTGGAAGGGGCCCAAGAGATTGAACGAGAGTTTCAGGCAGGTATTCAAAACGTTGTAGACAATTATGAGATGCATATTGAGGCTGAAAAAAATAGAAGCCCAAGAATGTCTTCTTTGATTGATCAGTTGAAATTAACTAAAGATGATTTCATAAAATCCTTTAGATTTAATATTGCTCACTTTATTCCTTTTACGCCTATTAGCGTTGAAGGTGATGAAACCCAGGACTACTATCAGGAACAATTGATAACAGATCTGGCAGAAGAAGCAATGAGGGTTTATGAAAAAATTAGTAAAAATAATAATTTGCGCTCAAGTACTATTGACCGACTGAAGCAAATGCAAAATAAGATCATTAGCTTCATGTTTATACATAAAGAGGCGGCAGTACTTGCAGAAGCTATAAAACACATAATGAATAATTTACCTAAAGGTGCCATTTCTGAACCTCGCGACGTTGCGGTGTTACAGCAGTGGTTTTATTTCATGAGTGATGCTTCAATGTTAAAGCGTATTATTTCAGGAGAGCAAAAGGTTACTGACTGGTTGGAATCTATTACCAGATCATTTAATCAAAGCTCACAAACAGAACCGAACGCGCTACAGAACACAGGTATTGAAGCTATTTTAGATTCAACAAATGTGTTTCAGGTTGAACCTGTCGTAGAGAACGATATAAAAAACAGCACGTTTTCAAACACTGATTCTGTAGCTGAACCTGAGAAATCAGTTTCGCAACAGGAAGACAATGCTGAAAATGGTTTTGATATCGAGCTCAAAGGCTGGTAACTGTTTGCTTTATTAAAAACCCCAGATGGGTACTTCACCATCTGGGTGAGTACCCCTTTTTATAAAGAGGTATTCTATGAAATTAGATCTTAAATCATCGCCGCGCCATATTAAGCGTTTACAGAATATAGCAAAAGTCATTAGCGGCTTAGGCGATGTAAGAGTTGTAATAGACGACAATACCAAAGGACCGTATTTTGATCCTGTCAATAAAGTTTGTGTTTTACCAAACGGCGATTATAGCGATGATGACTTTGTCAGTCTGATTGAAGGTTTTACCTGTCATGAAGCTGGTCATGGTCGCTATACCGTCAGTGAGGTTTACAGTGACGCCTTTAATAGTGTTCTCATGTCATCTGAAGGGTTTACACGCTTCGATGACGGAATGAATGCAGAGTTTGAGAGCCTCGCTGAGAAACGTAAAGCTTATAGCAGGGCAAAACGTCTTACCGGGCTTATAAATCTGTTCGATGATGTACAGATGGAAGAGAAGGTTGGTAACGATTATCCGGATGCAAAGCGGCGGCTTGCAGCCACTTACGCACTGATGGTTAAAGCCGGAAGGATGACTCCTGATATATCTTCTCGTCCGGAAAATCCTGTCCTATTTATTGAGTGGTATCTGCTTAACTCATTGCGAGTAAAAGTCCTTCAGCAGGTAGGTCACAAAGAAACCCTCGATCCGTTTTTTGACTATGCCCAAAAGATACTTTCTCCAGTAATTTCTGATGTTGAGGAAATTTTTCATGATGCTCTTGGTTGTGAAAATACTCAGGGCTGTGAATCCCTTGCTCGTAAGACCCTGGCTCTTTTAGAGAGACTGCGGGATGAGGCAAAGGAACAACAGCAGCAGACAGAGCAGGAGGAGCAGGAGGCATATGATGAATCCGAGACCGATACCGATACCGAATCAGAAGATAAATCGCTTACGTCGACTGATAGTCGTGAGGATGATTCTGAGGACGATAGTGAAGGTCAGGCAGATACTTCCGATAACGCTGATCTTGCTCAAGAGGGATGTTCTGAGCCTTCAGAACTTGCTGAAGATAACGAGGGAAATAATGAACCCACCGGTGGCAATCCCACGGGTGATAACATTATTGAAGACGATACTGATGCGATTAACCCTTCCGAGAGTGAATCAGATGAAGCCAGTTCGACTAACGTTGAAGATGAAAGTAACTTTTCATCGGCTCAATGGGAGATACTGGCAGATTTGTTGGATGCCTTTCTTAGCAGTGATGAGGATAGCGAAGATTATCACGATGCTTTGGCTAAAGAGATTGAAGGTATTGCATCAAAAGTATCCGATGACGTGAAAGCCGAATTCGGTGCTTCTGAATGGGATATCCCTGATCTCCTTATCGATTTGAATGTTTACAATGAGGCTTTGTCTCTGAGTCATTCAATCGGTAGCGACTTGTCTGTTTTACAGCAGGTTAAAATGCGTGGCCGAAACAAAACTCATGAGCGTGGAATTACCTTCGATGGAAATCGATTAATTCTGTCACAAATGGGAGTTCGTGATGTCTTCAGAGCTCAAAGCGAATCTAAAAATAGAGGGCATGTTGGCCTCGTATTAGTTCGTGATATTTCAGCGTCAATGGCTAATGATGAAAGATATATTCATGCCATTAAGTCAGATCTTGCTTTATCGATGGCCGCTGAAAGTTTGTCAAAAATGCATGTCTCCAATATAGTTTTTCCCTTCAAGGAAAGTGAATTTGAGATTATCAAAACGTTTGATCAAAGCGTTGAGGAATCTCTATCGAAATTCACTCTTGGATGTAAGGGTTATTATACCCCTACGGGATCTGCTTTAATGGCAGCTGTTGATCTGTTACTTGACAGCCAATTCGATAGGAAAATAATTTTTCTTATAACTGATGGTTATCCGAATAAATCGGAATTTACTATCGTCGAAGTTATGGAAAAGGCTAAATGTAATGGAATAGAAATCGTTGGTGTTGGTATTAAGACTGATGAAATAATTGGTTTTGAAACGGACACTTTCGTAACAGTTGATGATACTTCTTTATTGTCTATTGAAGTCAGTAAGCTAGTTCATCAAATACTTTCTTAATAAACTCTACCCAATCGGGGCAAAAAGGCCCCGGTGGGTCTTTTTGCTCCATGAAGGAATAAGGAGCAAAATATGACTCAGATAAAAACTTACCGTGTAGAACATGAAAAAGTCGGTGCGATGCATAAAGTCCGTATTTTCGGACGTGTTGGTGAAGTTATAAGCAATGATAGCCCTCAGGAAAGAATCTTCCGCGAAGTCACTATAGCGGAGGGTAATAGCCAGCAGGCTGCGTTACTTGTAGATAACTACATACAGCGTCTTGAGAATAATGGCTTCACGACTGAAGCATAAATGTTGAGGGCCCCCGGGCCCTCTTTCTTAAATTCTGCGTTGTGGGTTTCTCCCTGTCTTCTGCACCGCAGAAGGCATTGAGAAACTCACAATGCCAGATAAGAGAGATCATCATGACTTATGCATCCCCGGCTCTTCGTCGTAAACCACAGGAAGTATCTGAACACTTTATTAAACTCGTTCATGCTCGAATTGCTGAAGTGTCTGGCTGGAAGTATATATTCGAAAGAATACCTGCTTTCAAAGACGCTTGTGCAAAAGCCCCGAGCCAGGTTCCTTGCCCGTTTACTGGCGCAGGGAAATCGAAGTTTCGTTTCCGACAAAAAGACCTTTATACCGGATGTGCGATCCATAATGACTTTCCGGTAAATGAGTTTTGCGACGGAATTGATGTTCTGGCGAAATATTATGAATTAAGTAAAACGCAGACTTGCAAAAAGATTCTCTCAGATTTTTTCGGGATGGATCTGCATGCTCCGTTAACTGACGCCGACATTGAAAATGAACGACGCTATAAATCAGCAGTTCGTGCCACAGAAACTCTTGACCGAGAGGAAGTGGCAAAGCGAATGCGAAAACTTGATGTGATGTATCACTATACCGGTGAAATAAAGCCTAATACTCCTGTTGCTTTGTACCTCCGTAATCGTGGGATCTCCCGCTTACTGAGTCACTTACCAAAGGATTTAGGCTTTAATAACCGGATCTACTATTGGGATAAAGATAAGCAGAAATCGATTATCTATCCGGGAATGATTGCAATCTATCGTGACACCCGAGGTCGGCCTCTGACTATCCATAGAACATACGTAGACAAAAACGGTGATAAGGCACCTGTAGAAAATCCAAAGCTGATGATGAAGCCTCCTGCCGATATGACAGGTGGCTCAATTCAGTTGTTTGACCCTCACTATGATTCAGGTAGTTCGACCTGGACACTGGGAGTGGCTGAAGGGATCGAGAATGCGCTTTCTGTTGTAGAAGCGACTTCAACACCATGCTGGGCAGCCAGCTCCGCATGGTGCCTTGAAAACGTTACTGTTCCTGATTTTTTACTGCCTCCGCCGGATGTAAAATATATAAACTTTTATATCTGGGCGGATAAGGATATTGCTAACTCACAAGGCACTCGTGCCGGTATCGAAGCTGCTCAGCGACTTCAAAGCCGCATGGTTGAGTTTTTGGCTAAACGATATCCCGCATCAAAGCTGACAATTGAAGTCTTCGAACCAGCACAAGATATTCCTGATGGGAAAAAGGGTATCGACTGGAACGATGTTCTCCAGTTAACAGGGCAGGATGGATTCCCGATTCACTGGGCTCCTGAATGTCTTAATCAGCTGTAACAACGATAACTCCCCCGCATTTTGCGGGGGGGGTTATCTTATCAATATTATTTTTTAAATTGTATTGATAAGATAACCGCTTTCCTTCGTGATAATTACCTGCCTTTAAGGTCTTTTCACGGCTGAGATGCTTGCTCAGTTAAATAAATGTGCGGTACTACTGGCTATGGTCGGTTGTATGACATGGTTATTCCATAAACTATTAAAACCCATAACGGGAGTATTACCGTTATGGTGATGCTCGTCGTTTTACATCGGAGAGCATTTTAATGAATTTTCAAACTAACGAAGTTTTTAATAAATTTGCTGCTGTTATAAAATCGCGCATCGTCAATGAACCATCGTCATGCTATTTGCTGCATGATAATGAGATAGATATAACGATTTTGAAACATGGCATATTAGAAAATGACAGAAACCTGTTGTACGTAGTTCGTCCTTCAGGAACGTGTTTGTTGCGTTGTGACAAATATTTCTATCCGAAATATTATCTTCGTTGCCGTGGAGATTATAAGTCATTCATATATGTCCATCTTGATCTACATAGTGGTGAAGCTAAAGAAATCACATGGGAGCAAGCAGACGATATGCTGTCTAGTCCAGGAAAACCCCCATTAAAAGGAAATCTTGGACGATTTGAGTATATAAAAGTTGTGGTTGAGGACCTTCGTATTCGAGGTTACGCTGATTATCTTCCTGCGTATAATCTTGATGACCTTCGCCGTTTTGCCTTACAGGACGACCGCCCATCCCTTGTCAGATACATTGACAATGTAATGGCAACGGTCTGATTGGTTGCTAATTGATTTACATATTTTCCCTGATGGCCAACCTGCATCAGGGAGGCCTCAATAACGACTGGAGGCTGTATGAAGTTAGCTACGGACCTGGTAAAAGCTATTTTGATTAGAAATGGTGTTGAACCAGTAAATATAAGCGAATCATCTAAATTATCTTTGAAACAACCACTGACAGAACTTAAATTCAGTTTATATTTGCGAACTGAGCATTTATCTCACTTCCTACCCGGTTATGTTTATTCTATAAAAGAATGTCCACTGTCATATGACATCGGGATCGAAATTCAGAAAATCTTCGAAAGTTTACATTTGTTAAACGAAGAATTTGAATCCCTCGGTTTTGTTTCTGTATGGATAGAAATGCATCAAAGCATTTTTGAACAAAGTCGGTTTAAGAAAAGTAACTTTACTTTTCGGGAGGAAGAGGTCGAGCTTGCTAAAGGGCTTGTTTGTTCTCACAATTCACAAATAAGTAATGCGGCTTATTTCTGGCTTCAGCACTTTGAGGAGTTTATGATTTATGTTCGTAATAAGCTTATCGACCTCTTTCGAGAGGCCTATGACCTGATCCTTGGAATGCAGCAAGTATTTTTCATTCGGGAAAAGGAAGAGCTGTTGAAAACTATAAGTTATGGGGATGACCTGTATGAGGTGAAATTAATGGCGGCTGAGCTTTACTCTATCGAACAGAACTTAAAGTGTTCTGAATCGATAAGTACAAAATCTCAAGCTTCGGCATATATTAACCGCATCCGTGAGTTTGTGCGTTCGGGGTGGAGGCAGGGCTATATAGTCTGCCATCATAAGCGAAGTAATCAAATCTCATCATTGTCATTACCGATGTACTTGAAAGATACGTCAGGCCGAAGTGCTCGAAAGCGAGTAAAACGTCTTATATCTTCTACAGTTTGTGGTAGAAATAAAGATTTAGGTCTTACAGATTTTTAATTAAATTATACCCATGTGGGGATCACACCCCATATGGGAGTGATCCCTTTTTTATTGAGAGAGGATCACATGAAAATTATCGAAAAAATCATTAATGCCTTTTTGGTTGTTCAACATAAAAAAATACAGGTTAAAAACATTACATTTTTAGACAATGGGCAGGGCATGTTCTCTGGTATGTCTTTTGATGCTGATGTTTCACTGGAGTTTATGTATGAATCAGCAAAAGCATATAGTTCTTGTTTCTGTGATATTCCCTTTCCAGGTTTTGAAGATGCAAATCTGGAGGAAATTACGAAATTTCAATTAGATGCTTTGAAGCAAAGAAAGAATCATTCTTTCATTGTTAACCATTTGAGGTTTCCTATAGTTTTAAGGGAAGGGTGCAAAATCGAAAGAGGAGAAGTCTATTCAATTTCGAATTGCACTTATAATAAAGAAAGATTGCAGTATCTTTTTTCTCAGGATATTTACGGTAAGTTGTATAATTCCTTAGAGAAAGAATTAAGCTCGTTTTTCTCATTTATCAATGTTGAGGTGCACGAGTTGTTAAAAGATGCTGTATGCTTTGCATTAAAAATCCTGAATAAGATATCTTTGGATACACCTGAAAGACTTATTAAAGCTTTTAATTATCGTGACTGGTATTGTAGTTACGATGTTGAGCTTTTTAGGAAAGGCTTACCTGGTCATATTCTGGAAGAGCTCATTGCTCCAGATATCTTACTTTCAGACCTTAACGGTTGTAGAAAAATACTTAGAAATGCAAAACGATTTCTAAATGGACATACAAAAACCAATTGTGTTTATATTAAATATGAATGGTGGTTGGGGCCTGTGGATACCTCACACTCAGCTAAGTTGATGTCTGACAAAGAAATTAACAACCGAAGTGACTTGAAGAATTTTTCAAAGGTCTTTTTCAAAGAGTGTTTAAGTTCTGGTAAGTCGGAATATGAAAACCATCTTAGTGAAAAAGAACATGCGCTTCGCTACAATTATTAATTAAAATTATTTTCTCCCATAGGGATTTCTCCCTTTGGGAGAAATCCCTCTATTAAGAGGGTATTTAAATGAATGCGATACAAAAGTTAGTTGAATCTATTCTTGTTAAAATGGGTTTTGTTGGCGCTGTAGTGGAAAATATATATTTGGATTCAAAACCATTTCGGCATATTCGATTTGTGGCTGATATTCCAGTAATATCTTTTCTACCTCATTTGGTGAAATATCTTAAGGGCGCAGACCATCTTTACTGTGGTAACGATGATTTGCATCCTCTTTTCATTTATTTTTCCGAAGCGGCTACATTAAAAGCAGGCCCTGTAAATCTCGCGAACTTTCGTTTTGAAGTTTCTATAGCTTCAACTCATTTACGACTGGTCTCAGAGCAGCCTGATTTGCTTATCAAAGGATTTAACCGGGATAATCTAGAATACGTTTATTACCGCTCAGATTTGGCCTCTAAGGATCTTATACTAGGCCTTGTTGAACACGGTTCTCCTTTCATAAAACATCTACATGGACTTATACAAAAGCGAATTTTAAACGAGTTCTCTCTGATTTTTTCTGTTCTTGAAAAGATTTTAGAAAGCGCGAAGCCACAAATTCTTGCTTGCTTCCATAGTGTTGATTATGAAATGAACGTAAAAATAATAGCCGAAGCTATACCTGAAACTGTATCTAATCAGATAGTCACATCTGATTATATAGTTAATTCTATATCAGATGCGGACAAGTTTATAAATCATGTTCGTCGCTATTTAGCAGGCAGGGTAATGAAGAGGCGGATATACGCTGAATTAGATGTTTGTGAAGAAACATCAAATATTTCACTAGTGAACTTAGGATGCTTTACGTCTCCTCTGCTCGTTACGGAATATCAAATGTTTAAGCCACACTCTTCAGGGTTATATCGAAAAGCTATAAACAACTCCTTAAAACAGTTCAAACCAGAAATGCATTTACCTTCTGAAGAACTCTTTTATAATTAATCTAACCCATCCGGGAACTTGCTTCCCGGTGGGAAGCACTTCCTTTTTAGTCATGAGGTAGTGTAAATGTTTAAAGAATCTGACCACGTGGAATTTGTTAGTGCCTTTCTTTATCAAAATTTAGGCCTTAATGTTCCCGCTGACGATATAACCGTTCAATTATCTGATACTTCGTTCGACAAAGTAACCTTTGATTACGATGTAGATATCGATAATTTAAATTGTATGTTGGATCTCTACATATCTGAACTAATAAAGCACAACGCATCTTACTCCGATTCTATTCTTTTGAAACAAAAAATAATTTATTTTCTTGGAGTATTTAAGAATTTCGGATTTTTTACGTTTGATATTCGCGGATATAGTAATACTTTAAGCCCAGTTAAAGTTATTGATATTGTTTCAATGATTATTAATGACTGTGAAGAGTTATCTAAAGCTAATTCTTCTACTGATGCTATAAGAAATCTTTATCTCGATAAAATGAAGGTGGATGGGAAAGTGTTAGTTGCGAAATTTGCACTTAAACAGTTTTTTCATTCCGACTTTGGTGACTTTATCTCATTTGTCGAGAAAAGAATTACAGATTGTCTTAATGAAACTTTAAGGATTATCAAAGCTGTTGAACATGGCTTTGTACGTGTTGGGCAGCATAAGATTAATCGCCGTATTAATGATGACTTAAAGTTATGCATTGATTTCAATACTGATGATTATCCGGCAAATATGCCAGATATATATATTAAGTTTAACGATACATTTGATGGGAACGGGGCGTTATATTGTGACAATGATGCCCTCATATCCCTCTATACCGATGTTGCTTCAATTATCAATGTGCCGGTGATGATGGAAGTAAGATTGATCAATAAAAGAGGGCGTGTTGTCTGTGATTCTTCGCATTCAACTTACGTATCTCTCGAAAGTAATGACCGATACAGAGTAACTGATCGCACATTACTAATAACTGAAGCTTTTGACGATTTTCGTAACGCGTCTCAATGATCCTTTTGCTTCAGTCCAAAAAAGTAACTTTGGTTGGCTGAAGACACTTGTCTATGACAATGTAAAATCTGTCGCTGGCATCTTCTTTTAGCTTAACCAAACTTTTATCTAACCCAGTGGGGAAGTCGCTTCCCTTCTGGGGCACTTCCTCTCAAATTTGAGGTAGTGTATATGACACATTCATCTGATGATAAAAACTATGTCCGAGCAGTTCTGAGCTATCTTGGCATAGATTTTGATGAGGCGGATATAGTATTAAGTGTTTGCCATTGTCAAAGTGACGAGCTTTCTTTTACCTGTAATATCAAAGCTATTGAACTCAAGAATGCTGTTGATTTATATGTCGATAGTATCTCTGAGAATGAAATAGAAGCTTTAAACAGAGAATCTTTAAAATCTCGACTCTGTTACTTTCTTGAGGTGTTTGACGCAGTCTCTGGTCAGTACCTTGAGATTTCAGGAAAACACTTTGCAACTAGCCGTTTTGAATATGATGATGTTTGTAGTGAAGTTCTTAGCATGTCTAATGATGTTTCTCAGTCGAAAGGTTATGACCGGGATGAATATAACAGACTGATGCAGGTTGATGGTCAGGTTATGATTGCCCGTTTTGCTTTGCAACAGTTCTGGGATACTCATTTTATTGGACTAATAACATTTGTATCTGAGTCTATAACATCGAGCCTCTATAAAGCTTATGAAACTTTTAGTGATATAAGTTTGGCTTGCTATAAACTGAGTGAATATTCTTATTCACGCTCTATCAACAGTGAATTGACCCTTAATATTTCACTTAAAGAAAATGACTTCTGTGAGGACCTATCTGATTGCTATATGGAAGATGAGGCTTTACCTTCTGGTAGGGTAATTTCTCGACGCAACAATGACTCCATAATAAGTATTTATGAGAGCTATGCTGCGGCTTCTTATATTCCGATGATTGCATCTTTGGAAGTCGTTGATGAATACGGCGAAGTGGTTACTGACCTCTGCCATACCGTTTATGTTTCAGAGTTAACCGGTGGGCGGATTAAAATCCACGACCGTAATGACTTAGTATCTGAAGTTTTCGATAACCTAAGAAATTTAAATCTTGCAGTTGGAGATTCAGTTTCACAAGCTGCTTGATTCTTTCCCTGATTTTGATTTTTTCTCACATACTCTTATGGCACGGTTTCCGTGCCTTTTTTTTGCCTCGCTTACAAGCGTCTACTCCTCTTCTACCTATCCCACCTTACATCACCACTTAAAATCTATCTTTCTAATTCCATTATCCTTTTCGTAGCCTCTAATGCTCTGGTATGAACATACTCTTTAAACTCAAAAAAGTGCTATTAACGAAAAAAAATCCCTAAAGAGATTTGTATACTGTTCTCAACCAAGGAGAGCTCATGAATGAACTAAAATCCAAAAACGAGAACAGTACCAAAAGCAACTTTCCCCCGGTTGATAATCAGTTTTGCTTTTACCATGTTGATTTCAGCATAGAACGACTACTTTCAACGGCCGAGGATCTCCAGTTTGAGTACATCTTCCAGAAACCTGGAAGTGAAGTAAGAAAGGATTTGGTTGAGCGATTCGAACGTGGAGAGCGCTTTGTTACAGCTTCACACTGTGACAATTTCTGTGAAATCCTTGGTTGTCAAGGCCATCAGGAAAATGCATAAACCCATAAACCTACATTTCCACTTTTAAGGATGTTCACTAAAGAATGATTGGAGAAAGTATTTTTGACTGGGTAATTTACGGAATATCCATTTTGATATTTGCCTCAGCACTAATTGAAGGAAAGACAACTCGCTACCCAGCACTTTTTTTCTATGGGAGTTTAATTTTAATGTTAATCCTGATAGTTGCTGGAGGCCTTAACTGGTGGTTCTACAGGTCAAAATATGGCGCAGTAATCGTTATCTTCACAGTGGTCTCTTTACTGATGACTCGATTCCGCCTGGTCATATATAAATTAAGATTAAGAAAGTTAGTTTCAGAAATCAGATTTCGTATAAAAACGGGTTTTCGTATAATTCTTGTTTTGTCGGATAATGAGGATGAGCGTAATGTTCTGCTGTCTATGCTTAGCAACGTATTGCCAGAGCAAACGCTTATTCACACGCGTGATGCTCTCGGACCTCATTCAGAGCCTATCCTAAAAGCTCTTGAGCTACATCATCAACAGGGAACAGGTTACATACTCGTCTGTGAACAACAAATCTCAGCGCGTACGTGGTTGAGTATCGTAGAAAATGGGAAACCTGATACATCTATAGCTGTTAATTTTCATTCGATCCCAGAAATGGAGTGATTTTTCAATGAGTAGAACCGTTTCACAAAGTGTCACAGAAGATTGTCTTTTTGATACCCGCACACAAGTCAGATTACAACTAAGTCGAAGCGTTCATAAAACGCTGGCATCTGCTAAAGAAATTTTACAGGGAAGGGGGGTTGATTCGGTCTCTATTGAAGATCTTGTGCGAGCCTGTCTTGAAGAGAACCAGCCAATTGATCTAGCCTCACTTTACCTTGAAAATCTCTTAAAACAGAAAGGTACCAGCATTTGCGATTTTTAGTGTTTTCAAACCTATTAGATAAAATGCCGGTTGTGTTTATATAACATCAATAATTTCATGCAACAGGTAAAACATGAGTACTCAAAAGCAACTTTCCAGAACTACCGGCACTGAACGTATGTTTAAGGAAGAGCTGGCGTTATCCTTAATTTGTTGGGTTTTCACCAGTCCTTTTACCAACTGGACCGATAAAGTCTTCAGTGGTATTGAAGTTCCGTCTGAAGGACCGTCATCATTACGGGGTGAGACAGAAAAATTCTTTCGTTTTGTCGTTAATGAAGAAGGCTACGACGCAGGAAGGGCTGCTATTGGTCTTGACCTATGTTGTTTTTCACTTCCGTTGTGTTTGTTCCCGGACGCTGCCCTGTCTGAGGAAGAGGTTATGAGTAAGTTAACCGGAGAAGTTATCCATGGAATTCTTCTTTCCTTACCTGAGTTTATTGATATGCCAGAAGTGCTCGCTTACCAGGTCAGGGATGAAATTCTTGCTTTTAACACTCGCTGTGGAGACGGGATCTTTCATGGTTGGAACACGGCTTCAGAATTGTGGAAGTTTGAAATCTTTCCCCGCACCACCATCATGATGCAGCATACTTCGGCAATACATTAAAATTAGGCGGGGCAGAATGCATAAAAAACTTTTTCTTCTCGAATGGAAACCCTGTCAGAGCCGCGTATGGGCCGGTTGGATGGCCCTGTGGTTGACTATCAGTTTTCTGATGTTATCTGCCTTGCTTATGACAGATCATCTCCTGAACAAAGTCATCCTGCCGCCAACATGGTTGTTGATCTGGTTTTCGCCAATGCTGGGGTTTTTGATAAAAGTTCGCGTCGTCGAAACTCAACATTTCCTGGAGCATGACCTCTGTGTTGCAGGTTTCTCTTTTTACCGCTGGAAGAGGTTAGTTTCTCCCGGGCTTTGGTCAGTTGACTGTATAAATGGTCGTTTTCGCCTCAATCGGATCACCCAGGTGGGTAAGACTATCCACTATCCATGGCGTCTCCATTATCATCCTTTGTTCATGAGCCCTATCGAACATAAATCGCATGCTGTGAAAGCTGTTTCAAAATGACTTCTTTAGAGGTTTACATGACATTTATGTTCTGCAAGGTCAGCCTGGGCAGCAAAATTGATTGGAAATAACATGAGCCTGGAGAAACGTATGAGTTATGACGATTTGCCCTATTTTCGTGACCAGATTCTGGAACGCATCGACTCGCTCAAGTGTTTTCTTTCGAACACCCCCCCGATGATGGCAAACCTGATGACTGTCTCCACCGTATCTAGAACAGAAGAGCGCTTGAAGCAGGTTAAACCCATCAGGGTTAGTATTAAAGACGATGCTTCGGTTGAGGAAATTATTCAGGCACTTACTGACATCTGTGTGGATGACATAGAGTCATTAAGTCATGATTCCACCAAAGTAACCACTAAATACCCGGGTCTAATCATTGTCCCCGAAAGAGCAGATCTTCTCGAAAGCTTGATCACTTCTATAAACGAAGCAAAAAATGATTTTGCTGCGGCAATGAGGCGTATCGATAATAAAAAGAATGTCCGTTTTGATAAAGTGCACAAGAAGCTCCCGGGCCTTGTCGCTATGCACTCAACAAGAAATATCCTTTTCATCAAGTCCCAGCTTAAAAAAGTTACTTTTTCATGGCGGCTAAACCGAAACCAGGAAGTTAAAACAGCAGAGCAACTTGTGAGTTTGTTGGAGCGCAGGAGAGCCTCAGAAGTAAAAAATGTAGCAACTACCAATTTGAATGTCGTGTCTAATATCGATAAGGCTTTACACCGTCTTGAATTTCACCCACTGAAGCAGGGCGAATCTTATCGCCTTTGTCGAACTAACTCTTTCCCTGTTCCGATTGCTCACATTTTTGCATTTAGGCCTGAAGGGCAGGAACGAAACGGGAATAAATATGCTGAGACTGATTATTCAGTAGTAAAAGCATCCTTGCCCATTTTCGCAGCAGGCAACATACCTCAATTAAAAACGCTCTCTGACTGGGCTCCTGAAAACAGCCAGGGTCCGTCCAACCAACGGAAGCTGAGCCTGAAATATACAGAACTCGTGCCGGGGGCTGAGCTGGGCATTTTCATTGTCAGCCCCGAAAATTAAGGAACAACAATGCAATGGATTTCCACAGCCAGCCAGAAAATCGATGAGCGTCTCTATCGTGTCTGCGTCTGGGTAAAAAAATATCACGCTGATGCGATTAACCGCGTTGTGCTAACCGTTGATCTAAGTAAAGCCCGACATGACCCTGACGAGGACCAGGTAAGAGCAGAGCTGCTGTGCGGCCATTATTTTTTGCTTCGTAAGGAAAACGCTTCGAACTCTGCGCCTGACGATCAAAAGTTTGCTTTCCTGCCTGACGGGCGCAATCTGTGTTGGCAGACCGCAACCCCGGTGCTTCAGCATCTCCTACTCAATAAAAACGTTCCTGAGTCGCTGAGGTTGCTTACGGACTACATACATATGCGTCTGGCCAGGCTGACAATGGTACCTATGTCCGGAACCATCATGAACGAGGCTCTGCTGGACAGCATCAGCTGGGTTAAGGTGGATTTGACCTACTTCTGGCAGTACGAACAGCTCAGCTCTCATCTGGGACCCATCCAGATAACCCACAAGGCACTTGTACGCTTCGGGCACCTGGCAAAGAATGATGAAAACTCCAGTGCCATAAGAATTCTGCGTCAGCGTCTGTCTTCAGAATTCTTACAAGAATTTCAGATGGCTGAGGATGAGCTAAAGCGCAAACAGTCGTTGATGGGCACCATGGACGTGAAAATGCTGTTTCATGCTCATTACCCCAGCCAGAAGATGCTGGTGGCTCGATATAAAAATGGTTGGGTAATGGTGGATTGTTTTCTGTTTCACCATACCAAACCTAAGAAAAAAGCAAAAAACAAAACTACTGTGGCTAAGCCTCAACTTAAACAGACTAAAAGAGAAGGGAGTGAAAATGGAACTGGGCATTATGGTGTGCATCGTGTTGTTACTCTCAGTGGCGGCGGCGTGGATCAGTAATAAGACAGTTGATTTGCTCGAAAGATTCTATTTCAAGCGTCCGCTGAGCATGGAGTACGCGGCATGGCTACGTGTAATGTGTGCAGGCTTGTTATTAGTTTTTATTCAGGTTGCTCCCCAATTTACACTCCTGTATACCCTTAAACTTGTCACGCTTATTAATCTTGGAATCCAGACAATGAAATTAAATGGCGTGTACAAATATAAAAGGACGGGAATTTTGCCTCCGGGAGGGGCACTCTCTAATCTCACCAGACTTAACCCGTTCAAGAAAAAATAAAGTTATGCGCCCGTGAGGGCGCTATTCATCAAAGGCATTTCGCATAAGCTTGATCATGGCTTTTTTACCAGCTTCAATATTGCGAATGTAGCGCATAACCATTTCTTCATTCGACCAGTTCCCCATTTCCATAATCTGTGGTAGCGAGTAACCTTCAATATCCAGCTGTATCGCACCGCCTACACGAACGCTGTGCCCTGTCCAGTAACGGGTTTTAGTCTCATTTGGATAAAGCTCATTCCACATTTCTTTAAATGCCCGTAAAAGGGAATTTTTGCTGAGCATACCGGCATCGTCCACAGTGTCTTCCTCATCTTCATCGTTCAGAAGACTTTGTTTAGCACGGTAGGGCAGGTTATGCCGTTTAAGAAGCTCAGATAGCTCATTCCCTTTACTCCGAAGCTTCCAGCCGGGTGGCATATAGCCTGTATCATGGAAATTTACGGCCTGGAAAAGGTATTCATCCGGATGACTGTGCTGATCCATTTTCACAAGGTTCATCAATCTCAAGAGGCAGTTAGTTAACTGACGTGTCAGCCGGTAGGTAAGAAGTGTACTGATGTTCGTTTTTGTACGGTATACCGTCAGGTTAAATTCACCGGTCATACTATCCAGAGACAGATCTTTCAGACGTATACGGCGAATTTCGGATGAACGGAGCAGTGTTTCAAAGCCTGTCCAGATCAGGCACAGGTCACGAAGCTTACGAACTGAGTTTGTAGTACTGCGTAACTTTATCAGAGCCTTGAGATCGCCAATAAGAAAGGGAGTTGCCTGTTTAGTCGTCTTTCGCTTCCGGGCTTCCGATTGTTTTAAGGCTTCCAGCATGTACCATGCTTCAGACGTAATAATCCCGGGCAGGTTAAGCCCTTTTTTATGGATACTGTTTAAGGCCTGAAGACAGCTGTTTATGCTGCTTCGTGACAATTTGCCTTCAAGATGCCCCATAAACGCCAGCAGAGCTTCCTCAGACACGGGGAGCGAACTTACTGGCCAGTCTGTATGCAACCGGGCATTCGCCTGATACCATTCGTTCCATACTCGTAGCCAGTGCAGATAGGTTTTAGCTGTGTTGTATCTCAGATGGGAAAAGTAACGGATCAAGCGTGAAAGCTGTTTATCATGGTTGCCGAACGTTTCCAGCTGCTGATGCAATTCGCTTTCCGAAAACTGTCTGATCACTGATTGATTCTTCATCCTGCTCACCGGGATACACTGGTTTTATTTACAGTCATTTTAGCACTCATGTACCTGGTTATGAACAGGGTGGAAACAACGAAAAAGGTTGTGAAATCGTTAGGCTTAAGTGAAAAATGATATTAAGATTATCCCTGGCCAGTTGAGGCCTGTCTAAAGAAGGTTGATTATGTCTGACACAAAGCAGTCTTATTTAATGAAATTCCGTAAGTGTAGTTCGTTCGAAACGCTCGAAAAAGTATTTGAAAGGTTATGTGAAAAAAACTCGGGTGTCGCCTCTCTTGAAATTTCTGGTGCTTATGATCATCGTAAAGCTGAACTGACAATGAAAAAGTTATATGACAAAGTTCCTGCGAGTGTGTGGACCTTTGTTCGCGAGTAATTATTGATATTGGCACAACAAAAAGACTGTGTCTGGATTTGAAAATAGTTTATGCCCCTTTCGGGGCTAAAGGCACTGTAATAGCCTGTCTTTTTAACTTTCTTATTAAGTTCGGAGAAAGACTTTAATCATAAGCCAAGCCCACTGCTAAATACATCCGATATTCTCCTTAATTTTAGAAGTTGTGATAAAAGTTACTTTACCTAAACTTCTCTCTCCATATTTGTAAGGCTCTCATTTGATTCTTGTCAAACATTAATCTGGAAAACTAAAAAATCATTTCTTTTAATTCGTTTTACAGAAATCCTCCTCCGTTATTTCGGATATAGTTTGAATAATTATCAAAAACGGGGTGCAGCCATGCGTAAGAGTTACACATTTGGTATTCCATTTGGACTCCAGAGAGAATCAGGACTCTTTTTAGATATTACAGAGGTCAGCCGGGGTATCGACTGTAACTGCATCTGCCCCGCTTGCAAAACTGATCTGTTAGCAAAGCAGGGGGAGGTCAAGCTTTGGCATTTCTCACACAGTACTGCTGTAGCCGGTGACTGTGATGGTCTGATGGAAGCCATCCGGGGAAAAATTATTGAAGTCATCAACGAGCACCAGGTTCTTGGTTTCCCAAATCTTCTCGCTGGCGACGATGGTGGGCCGGTTTCACTGAATGAGGTTATTGGAAGCGGCAGTATGTTCGGAGGCACAGCTGATCTGTTCGTAAAGGTTAATGATTTATGTGTGGCCGTCTTTCTGGACAGGGATCGTAGCATTTCTGCGAAGTTAACCTTTGACCACCTTCATCCTTCCGAAAGAGTTGCCGCATTGCGTATCGATCTTCCAGATATTGAATATGAAATCAGTCAGGTGCAGCTCGGGCGACGTAAAACAACATACAGTGAGTGCATTGAAAGCCTGATCATTGATGAGACCAGTTCCCGGGAATGGCTATATCATCCATTAATGCATGAACTTGAATCTGAACCTCTTCAGGAGTATCGGGGACGGGAGCCTTCAGAGGAAGGGCCTCTTCTTCAGCGCCTTGCTGACTGTAAGATGAAATTGCCTGATATCCTTCCGGGCAGTCATAACGCGTTAGTCAGGTTACAGCAGGATACGATTGTATGTCTGTGTAGGTTAACGGTTCGGGCTTATGACATCGCTCAGACCGATGAATTTCCTTTGTTCCTTCGCTATTTCAGGTTGCACTGCCTGGAAAACAGCGAACATGTCAGTTACGAAAGACTGATCTGCTGGCAGGAAATGATTTCAAAAACCCAGGAAGGCCAGTCCTTGACACAAAACGAACTTGAATATCTTCATGAGATTGTCCGCATCGCCTTATACAATCACCGGCTTAACAATGTCAGTATTTCAGATGTTAAAAACCATGACACAGGAAAGGAGAGCGGCAGGGTAGAGCCACAAAACTATTCACTCTTATAAATAAATTGGGCTTTGCGCATTAAACCCTTGCCGCAGGAGGTGTACCGCATATCCGGCACAGACAGTCAGTTTTTCTGGCAGCTTAAATTTGACACAGCTTAATATAGTGATTCATTAAACAGGTTCAGTATGCTGCCAGAACGTTTTAGTCGTTATGGGCGTCCGTTAGTTTTCTACTAACTGAACGACGACCAGCCTGCCGCCTTCCTCCTTTGACAGAACAAACTGAGCGTTATTCGTCAGTTCAATTTTTTCCCCAATGGCAATCTGTCGTTTATCCGGTAATGACATAAGCCCATTTATGCCTTCATTTACTAACCACCACTGATCGTTATGGAAAACAAAATACCCAACTCGTTTCCTTTGCAAATCGGTTGTACGCTCATTTGGCGCAATGAGGCGATTCACATGCCACGCATAGATTGACTGCCCGCTCCACACCATCAACCGGTGGTCGTCAGGACGATAACTGCCTTCCTTTCGGGAAGAATATAAATTTAGAACCGGTAATTTACCCTTGTATGGCGTACCGCAGTAGGGACAAACCGGCTTTGTCTTACCCGAGAAAACGTACCATTTCTGTTCACACGCCTTGTTCTGGCAGGGCTGTATCAGATCGACTGTTTTAACCAGGGCGCTTTCCCACTCATCGGCGGTCGGGCGTTTAGTGGCATCGTGTAAGCCATCTATAAAGGCGCGCTCAAACAAAGGTGTCAGATAAGGGCCCATGATGGTGTAAGGAATTTTCTCCGGGTCAGCCCAGGGCAGTGAAAAGGACGATAGCTGACTGACTTTGACTGCATTGCTTTTGTCTGTCGGATGTTCAATGAAGAGTGCCTTCTCACCCATAGATAAGGTCTCATCACGTACTTCATCCGACATGTCATGTATTTTTCCGCCACGTAGCGGATGACGGAAGAACAGATACATGTAGATAAGCACCGACAGCGCATGACGGTCAGTAGTAATGCTTGGCAATACGCGGTTCGGATCCTCTTTGGAAAGATGACTGGTTTTCACCACTTCCGGAGCGATAAAATCCGGGGTGCCCACCACGTCGGGAGGATACTTTCCAGGGACAACCAGGCCGTCTACGTCAATGATGCAGGCATGTCCCATTTCTGGATCGATAAGCACGTTTTTATAGCTTAGATCGCTGTGACAGAGACCTGCCGCATGCATCCTTCTGACGGCTCTTGTCAGCAGCAGACAGACCTTGAGATAGGTAAGCGTATTGCCTCGTTCACGTGGGTCGAGAAATTTGTTCTGGTTGCTGGCGCTGGCAAACCATTTGCCTTCCTTTTCACGACCTTTTATGCCAAGAAAATCATCGTTTTTAGAGCCGTATTTAAAGAAAAAGTAGCTTTTGTAGGTTGGAACCACGATGCCGATTTTATGCCCATGCTCAACAACATGGGTCGGCCAGCAAAACAGGTCCTTCCAGTATTCACCTCCGGACTGGCCAAAAATGTTTTGCCTGTAGCGTCCGGTGATCATATCAATCCGATCCCGGGCCTGCTCGTTCTGCGGTTTATGATAAAAAGCGACGACGTATGATTTATCAGGCGAAAAGTAAACATCCTTCATCGAGCCCGAACCAATTACCTCGTCAACATACTGGACTGTTTCGCCGTCCTTTGTTTTGCACGTAACGATATTTGCCATATTGATCACCGAAAAAGCGTATCCCTTACCACAACACCGCAATAGTGCGGTCATCATGGTTCCCTGTGGAGAAAAAGTTAAGCCAGTCGCCTAACCTCTCAGGCGCAATACTGGCGTCTGTAAGGACAGGGTTGAGCTCATCAACGAGACGGGTCCATTTTTCGTCACTGCGAAGCCCATTATCCGTCTCAAACAGAGGGTCTGAGACGCCGTCTGTCATGAGGATCAAGTGAGATACATCATTCCATTTACCCACGCTGATGCGGCCGCTAAACGAGGGGTCTGCGATAATGCTCTGGTCAAGGAAACGGGTTTGTCCTGCGTATTCTCCGCTATCGGGATTTCCCAGTATCCTGACTTTACCGGAAGGGCTGTATGCACCTATCGCACCATCACCAAGCCAGAATGCAGCCGCAAACAGCTCGTTATCAGTTCGTAGCGCTACAGTTGCCAGAAGGGTTGTTGAATAGGATTTCACAGGTTGTTCTGCACAAATGGCTTCGTTCTGGATACTGTTGACCGCGAGCGTAGCTGCCTGTTTAAAATGATGAAGCATGGCGTTTATTGTTGCCTGCTGATCGCTCCCTTCCCACGCCGTGATGTGCTGCTTTAAATGGACGCCTTTCACACCACTGAGCTGATTTAAAAGGTAATCGCCAGCCGTTTTGACTGCAATCCGGGAGCCTTCCCGGGAATTTACCGCACTACCGGCTCCGTCTGCGACCAGCATGACAGACCATCCTGTTTCCTGGCAGTGGTTGATGTAGAAGTCGTCATCTCTGAAGCTTCCGGCATGCTCATGAGAGCGTCCCCGGCGACTGGCGGCAGCAATACGTATATCACCCCTGACCAGGCCAGCAGCGTCCAGATGGGACTTAGGGTAGGGAGCGTCTGCTGGTGGCTCTACCACCTTCCACAGGCTTCTCGGATCGGGATTGATTATAAATAGCTGTTTTGTTTCACATTCGTCGTGCGACGTGCATGACCAGATTACTGAAAGCTCTATATCGCCGCTTTCGGTGGGAGTACCTGTCAGCAACTCCTGTTCTTTGTCAAAAGACAGGCCAATGTTCCGGGGAAAGACAACGTCCCTGACAGTAGCCTGCTGGCCCTCACCCAGAACGATAGCAACCGGCGAAGAGAAACGTTCGCCTGCGCGGGCGTTGGGGATCGTTATTTTAGCTCCCGGGGGAACGGCAGGTGGCACAGCTAAGCTGGCCCGCTGCTGGCCTGTCGGTATCTGCCCGGGTTTTAATACCAGGGAAGACAGGTTTTCGTCTTCCCTCTGTGCTGGTTTATCAAATTCGTAATAAGGCATCAGCTTCCAGAACGGAGGATGAGGCTCATTTTCTGGCAGGGGTTGCAGTGCTGATGTATCGGTAGCGTCAATGCCCGGGTTATCAGCAACACTTACGACCGTTTGTTGCTGATCGGAAAGACTGGATGCTGACGAGGCGGCAATCTCTGCGTCGTTATCACCTTCGCTAACCCGCGCAGATAAACCCTGTGCAAGGCTCTCAATCCGCTCTTTAAGCCGCATAATTTCTTCGGTAAGGGATGGGTCCTGCGATAGAAGTAAAAGCCGCTCACCTTCAACAGGGTGGCCCAGCTCAGACAGAACTAAGCGGATAATCTTCTCTTCAAGTAAAGCATTTTGCGACATCAACCTCTCCCTCTGTTTACGTCGAAGTTAGTGTTTCCGCCATCATTGCTGAATGACAGGCCTGTTTCACACCACGGGCAGATCACGTCATCCGGGCCGTCAATACACAGCAACTTTCCGCATGAGCACAGGGCAAACGCACTGGCATTACCGCAGTGGGGGCAACCCGGTACGCCATGCAGTTCGCTGGTATTTACCTGCAAACCGGTAGCGGTGGCATCTGACCACGCAAAATAGTCCTCATCGATGGGATAGCATCCGGCAATATTAAAGCTGTTCAGGTTCAGACTGAAATCGAGCCCGGAAACCCTTGCTGGTGGCCGTTCATACTTCATCAGGTACGGACGACGGGTCTTGCTGCAACGGCCGGTAAGCGTAACGCAGTTTTCGTCGTACGCTTTTACTGGCTCGTCCTTGGCCAGCCGGACTATGTATTCAGTCTGGCTGAGCTCAGGTTGTTTGTCGTCCCCGACGCTGCGGCTGTGCGCCGTAACCGAGGCCGTGATCCATTTGATGAAGCGGGTAAAGTCCCCTTCCTGAGATTCGGTGAACAGCATGACATTCTCTGTCAGTTGCCGCAGGATATTCAGGTCCGCTGACGGCCCCAGGCCAACGGCAATGAGATTCACTTTACTCGCGTAGTGATCCTTCCAGCGCTTCACTTCTGCGGTTGTGTCGTCAGTCGGACGTCCGTCGGTAAGGAGATACACGACGGGTTTCCAGTCGCCTTTAGCCTCATGAGTGGTTTTTCTGACCTGGGTATCAATTTGCACGGTCAGCTCACGCAATGCAGCTCCAAGGCTCGTACCGCCGCCAACGGGAAGGCGGGGAGGGTAGAACGAGGCAATTTCGTGAAGAGGTACAATCGTACGGGCTACACCGGCAAATGCGATTACCGAGACCCAGGCTGTTTCAAGTGCGTGTGGATCCTTTCTTAAATCTCCGACGATCATTTGCAGACCATCAGTCATTTTTTTCAGGTTTTCACCAATCATGGACTCTGAACAGTCCAGGACAAAAAACACGGGAAGGCGTCTCATAATTTTCCTCGTACGGCTGGTACGGCCAGCAGAAAACGTTGCTGTACAGAAAGGTGCTGCCCGGAAACAGCACCTTTCTGTCTGTCAGAGCACCAGCTGGATTTCTGGTGGAGGAGGGGGAAGGGTATCAGTTCCGTTATTAATCCCCGCGCTTGTGCTGCCGGAAGACACGCTGGCCGATACCCATTTAAAGAAACCTGCAAACGCGGTTGAATCTAGCGTCTCCAGAGACACAACCTTATCGGTGAGCTGTTTTAAGTGCTCATGGCCTGCTTTAGGACCAACGGCGCAGGCAATGATGGATCCGAATCCCCGGCCGCGAATCGCTTTTACCGCTTCACCGTACGCCAGGGCATCAGAAGGGGTTCCATCAGTCATCAGGAATACCAGAGGACGCCAGTCTCCTTTGGTATCACCATCTGAGCGACGTACATCCCGTTCAACACACTGCATCAGACATTCAAGGGCAGCACCGGTGAACGTCCCGCCTGCGCTTGGCACAACGATGTCAGAAAACTGGAAGTCTTCCAGCGGCGTGAGAGGAATGAACTCACGCGCCTCATTGTCATAGGTGATAATGGAGATATGAACGCTTTCGAGGGCGTAGGGATCCTGGCGAAGAGCGCTAAGCATCGCCTGAATTCCAACGTTAACGGAATGGATTGACTCACCGCGCATCGAGCCGGATGTGTCGATAACAAGGTAAACAGGCAGGCGGCGCATCACATGTAATTCCTCAGGTGCGAGACAAACGAATCTGATTCTGAAGGCTCACCAATTGCCCTGAGTTTCCAGCCTGTAGCCTCGCGTATCAGCTCGGCAAAGACCATGGAGCGCTGGCTGGCGAAGGCGGGTCCGCCAGAAAGATCGAATCGTGCCATTTCAATATTACGGGCATCTACTGCCCGGATGAAGGCATTCTGAACTTTACCAAAGTGCTGCTGGAGCTTTTCACCATTGTAGATCTGAACGATGAACACAATTTTCTCGTACTGAGCGTCAAGGGAATTCAGGCGCACAATAATTTGCTCATCGTCACCGTCACCGGCTCCGGTTCGGTTATCGCCCGTCAGCCAGATATTGCCTGACTTATGGCGAAGGCTGTTGAAAAAGATGATATCGCCATTCACAAGCGTTGGTTTACCATTTTCCACATTGCCGAGATCGGTCACCTTTCCGGCTGAATTACACAGGAAAGCGATCACATCAAGGTCGTATTCTTCTTCTTTTTTACCAAAGATCCCGCCGAGAAAACCTTTCTTTTCCTCATTAATATCCCAACCGAGGCCGATAGTAACGGACGAGAGATCGTATTCATTTTTTTTCAGGCTTACGCCCTGGCCTTTGCTCAGACTGACAGACATGATATCCCCTTAATCAATAAAATTATAAGACCACATTTACTTCTGGCGGCGGCGGTGGCAGGTCTTCAAGACCGATCACTTCTTTTTTGCTGGACTCCACTTTCTGACTGCCTACCGAAATGCTCGCACTGACCCATTTAAAGAAAGCTTTAATCGTCGAACTGTCAGCTGTATCGAGCTGAACCACGATTTCAGTGATTTCTTTGAGGACGCTGGTATCGGCATCATGCCCGGCTGCACATGCCACAACAACGCCGGTTCTGGCCGCTTTAAAGTCATTCAGGCCTTTACGCCAGTCATCATTCGGACTTCCATCCGTCATCAGGAATACAAGGGGACGCCAGTCACCTTTAGTGTCAGCCGTCGTTTTCTGTACTTCTTTGGCAATGGAGCTGGCCGTGAGGGAAAGCGCTTCGCCAAGAGACGTGGTGCCGCTGGCTGTTAGTGCTGGCATCTGGAAACTCAGGAGGTCTGTCAGGGGGACTGCCTGTCGGGCTGAAGAATCAAAGGTGATCACTGACACGTGAGCCGTTTCGAGTGCATACGGATCCTGTTTCAGCGTGGTAAGCAGCGTCTGAACGCCATTTTTAACCGCTTCGATAGGCTCTCCGTGCATAGAGCCGGACGTGTCGAGTAGCAGATATACGGGTAAGCGTCTCAAATGTAATTCCTTCTTAAGAGATCGGAAGAGGAGAGTAGTTTCAGGAAGAGGCCAGGGTTTGTTGATTTGATAAAACGGCACGACATCTGTCGGGTGGAGATTAAATACTCAGAAGCGGCATTAAAGAAATAAGTTAACCACCATAGAATTACCGACATGTGAATGGCCTCTTATCAACAGAAAAATAATTCAGACCGGACTGGAATATAAGATTTCTGAAAAAACTCGGACAAATAAACTGTCTTATGTATGAAATTCATCATACATCACAGATCTGCATGAATGGAGTGTAAAACGCCCAAAGATTGATGTGTAGCACAAGAGGATGTCAAGACACCAGGTTTTGTAGTCAGTAAGGCGCTGCTGGCATTGCGGGAGGAGAATAGATCAAAACTACGTCACGCCAATACAGAGGTAAAATATGACAAAACCGGGGTTTTCACCCCGGTCTGAGATTTAGCGTCAGGACTTTTTAGCGCTGTATTCTTTTATCAGTTCGTCAACGGAGTGCAGAGCCAGCTTCTCTACCGCTTCACTTCGGGTCGAGCCACTCAGCGCAGCCAGACGGTCAATTTTTCTTAAGATCCGCATGCGTAGCGATAAGGACACGGCTGTTTTTTTATCCTTATCGAGTACGACCTTCCCTGTAGACTCACCGGTTTTCAGTTCAGCATTCTGTGCGAGCGCTTCATTCATCCGGCGAAGGGTCTTTTTATCCAGCTGGCCCGGATTAACGAGATGGTAGGAATGACCTGCCTTGCTGTATTTGATCTCCGCAGAATATGACTCGCGTAGCTCTTTGAGGGCCCGGGTTAATGTCGGCTCTGAGCATTCCAGACTGGTTATAATGTCGGCAGCGGAAACGGGCTTGCCGGTGCCCAGTAAGTTGGCAAGCTTAAAAATCCGGGCCTGTCTGGTATTTAATTGCATCGTAAGATTTAGCCTGCTTAAAGGGTTAGTGGTTCAATAGGCTGAAAAATGAAGGTACTGCTCATCTTTCGAATAACCGGGTGATCGCCTAACGCTTCAACCGGATCAATGTGTTCTATGCCTGCAAAATTTACTGACGACATCTGGCTGCGAGTGCATTTGCAGGACAGGATATACTCATCCTCCAGATAGCCGGTCCGCTTACTGACCCGTTGCGTAAAGCCTGACACAATCACGTTGTCGAAAGGTAGCGTATGTAAAACGATACCGACCAGGCGGAACAAGCAGCCATGGACGTGGCGGGCATAGTTTTCGCGTACGGCTTTTTGCGTCATGGCTTTTTCCGTCAGCTCCGTGCCCCGGGCATTAACGCCGTAAATCTTATCAGGGAAATCTTCAATCTCAGCTAAATCAACGTCCAGCAGGACTGCTGATAGCTCCGGCTTTACTTCAAATGCAACAATCGTTTCACGCGGCCATTCAGTTTCTGCCAGCACACCCGCCAGGTATGATTCGAAAAACGCGGCGTCTGTCCGGAACTGCTGCCGGGCATCTGCCTGAGCCGTGGCGAGCCGTTTTTCATGTTCTTCTGCTTCAAACTTCCAGTTTGCATACTGTTCGGCCCAGGCCGTCCGTTGTTGCTGGTACCGGTGCTGTCGAAGGGTATTCTCACGCTCCACATCAATCAGCTCCTGCTGCCACCGGCGAAGATTTTCGGCGTGGCGCTCAGCTTTAGCTGATTCCGATTCAAACCATTTACCCAGAAAACTAATGCCTTCGCTCTCGGCAGGCTTTTCCGGCAATGCAAGGTAGTCTGGCTTTTCTGGACGCACCGGTGCCGGAACCTGAAAAGGCGACGTTCTGTTATGCAGGTATACTGCTTCCAGCTCTGCCCAGCTGATGCCTGTTTTTGGATCCGGCGTCAGCTCGTGAATATTACGGATTGCGGTTACCGCTGACATGAGTTCAGCGGCTTCCTGCTCAAGCGCCTGTCTGAGCCCCGGGTCGGTTGCCGTCCGGTTTCCACCTCCGGAACGCGCGGCCCGGTCAAGCCGGGTACGGTAACTCAGCCCGGTACCGGGCAAGCCCAGATTGGCATAGGTCCCCCGGCTACCAAAAGAAACGGAAGCACCTCTCGGCCCGACACTCAGGCTCGGTGCACCGTTACTCAGGTTGAGGCGAACGCCAGGAATAATGTTGATCGACTTTCTGAACCTGAACCCCATTATGATTTCCTTAATGATGCTGGGTCACGGTAAGTAATCTGATTCCATCAGCGCTTTGCTCGTTCTGTAACCCATAAAAACGAGCTCTGTCCAGAATGCCAGCCGCCCAGCGGCGATGTGTGGCGGGTTCACACATTGCTCCCTGCGACTTAAACACGGCCTGGGTAGAGTTCAGGATCCGCAGAGCGTCAGAATACTCACCCTGAGTGACCATCAGCGCGTTTTGAATGACCTCTATCTGACCCGGGTGAATGGCCGTTTTCCCAACAAGCCCATGTGCCATATCAAGAGCCAGCTCTCTGGCCATAACGGCATGATCGTCAATATGCTCACATACGGGCGCGGTCAGGGCAAAATCACGCGGGCCGAAGACTGAAACGAGCATTTTGATGACGTAGCCCATCGGGCTGTCATACAGCGTCAGGTCCCGGGGGCGGCGAAGCGACACAACGTTCATAAGATCGTTGCCGCCGATTCGAAGCGCAATAATGCGGTCGTGGCAGGGATGTTCCACCAGGCGAGTGGCCAGCTCGCGCATCTGAACCACGTCAAAGACGTCTTCTGTTTCCAGCGTTGGCATCATGCACAGGTGAGTCCCGCCCATGATATCCCACCATTCAGCTAACGAACTGAGGGTAAATTTCGGCAACACAAACCCATCGACAGCGGAAAGATCATAATGCGCTTTTAACCATCTGCCCATTTCGGCATGCCGAGGGCGAATGAACACCAGAGGCCAGTCATTTTTACCCAGGCTACGCATGCTGTTACTGAGCTCGTGCAGCAGGTGCTCCAGATTTTTGAGGGCGATGGGGATGTCTGCTTCACTGACAGCATCCTCCAGGCAAATCACCAGAGAGCGCAAACCCGGGATTTTCCCGTGCAGGACGGCATCAGCAATATCTTCCCGTGTTGCAGGCATGTATAGCGTGGCTCCCAGATTCCAGGGAGAAAGACGATTTTTCATCAGAGTACCTTCTTGATAATGGTTACAGCCCGATACTGGCCGAGGGTTCCCCCCATTTCTGTAACAACTATTCCCTTTTCACGAGCAAGCCCTACAAGCAAGGCAACGTCCGGGTCGTCAATAGAACGCACAAATACATGGTCCGGTACCCGACGTAATACAGCCCGGGTTGCTTCAGCAATACCGGGTTTAATACGATTGACGCTGTCCACTTTAAATTCATCGGCCAGGAACGCGATAACGTCGCGACTTGTCTGCCATAAGACCCGGGCTGACTCCATATTCCAGCTCAGGGTAGCGAGGGATGACGGGGTTAACTTCTTACGGAAATGGGCGACGGTATCGACAAGCATCCGGCTGCATTCGAATTCACTGAGATGCTCGCAAACCATGCACCCATGTAATCCTTCAGAGGACCATACTGACCGGGAGATCAGGCCTGATACCGGCGCACCCATGATGCCAAAAGGAATGAGCCAGTCATCATCACTGGCTGCAAGCCAGGAGCAGCCACAGGGATCGGCCAGGACAACCAGTCGCGGCTGCTCAGGATAGCCCGGGCGATCTTTCAGTGCGCGTACAAGCTCTCCGGTAATTGCGCCTTTACCTGTCCATCCGTCAACAAAGACAATACCGCTGGTACCATGGCGCTCTTCAATGACGTCGAGGGCTGCACCGTCAATTCCACGATCCCGGATAATGCTGATACCGTAATGCCATGAGGTTTTCCCCATGTCACGCAGGGCCTGGTGCAGCATAACGCCGAGCGGCACGCCAGCTCTGACGAGACTGGCCAGTACAATGGGCTCATCACCGAAGCGTTCGGCCAGAGCAATAGCGAGCTGTGTGACTTCTTTTGCAAGTCTCTCTGCGCCCCGATCCAGCGCCCGGTGAAACAAATCAAGATGCCATTGTGTTGGCGCTGGCTCCTGACTGAGCATGTCCGAATAATGTTTCTTCCCTGACTGAATCAGCTCTTCTTTTTGCTCAACCGGCGTCATCTCAATGACTACCGGCTTTAGCAGAAATTCCACGTCACCGGGCTGGTATGAGCCGGTAAATGTGTCATGTGGCTGCATTTTAATTTTCTCCAAAAATTCGCTGTGAAATGGCATCTGCAAACTGACTCTGACGCGGGATGCCAAACCAGCTGCACAGTTTCATAAAACGATGATCGCTCAGGCTGTCGCCCAGACCAATTACGGGGAAGACTCCGCGTTCAGCCCGAAGTTTTTCAAGAAGCCATCTGACTGCCAGCCCTTTCTCAACCGCGGTGGGAAGCCAGGCCACGTTATTACTGTTGCGGTGGATGTAGAAGCCCTCGGTCGGAAACACCGTTTCTATCTCATCTGCAATGGCATTGAGCTCGTCAAGGCGGGTGCTGTCGCGGTGCTTCATCACCATATAAACCGCCGTTTCACCGTATTCGAAGTTCAGCCTTGCCCAGGCATTGATCCCTTTTGCGTCCATCATTTCAGTGATCAGACGCTGCATCGATGTCAGCTTTTCCTGATAGGGAGCCAGCTGGCCGAGCATATGGGCCTTCCACTCCTCGTCGGGTTTGCCTTCTGGCGTGAGAATGACGGCCCCGTGAGTGGTGATTGCCCAGGAGTGGAAAGGGATCCGTACGCGGCTGATTTCTTCAGTTCCCCGTGCGGTAACGGGTATGAGTTCAGCCTGCTCCAGGAGCCAGTCCACCAACATGGACTGTTCTTCCGTCATAAAGCTTCGTGGATTCAGGGTGCGATCAACGGCACCGGTACGGAATGGCTCCAGGGCCAGCTCGTCCACCATTTTACGACGGGTCTGAAAGAGCGTGTCGTCAAGGTCGCTCAGAACAACGGGTTTATTCATAGGTAACAATCTCCACGACGGCCGCAACCTCAGCCAGCGCTTTAAGAAGCTGCGTGTCAATACTTTCTGCGGGTGTCTCAGTACACACAAGAATGCGGTCAAACTGCTGGTGGGCGACGTTATAGACAAAATTGGGGATGCCCAGCCCGTAGTTATCCGTAAAGGAAATGGCGGACTCAATGGCATAACCAACGGCGATAGGGGAGCGGGTGGTCGATCCATAAAATGCCTGTGCTCCGGCAGCTTCGAGCCGTTCAGCAAGCAGGAACGGCTCCCAGACGAATTCCCCGGTCCCGAGAACCAGAATACGTTCCCCCTTGTGGACGGAGACCTCATGGCCGAGATCGGCCGCAGGTGCGAGCATCCCCAGTCGGCCCCAGGACTGTTTTCCCTGGATGTCCCATTCTCCTCGTGAAGTTACGTTGACTTTCGGCATGTCCGGGACAGGTGCATCAGGTAATGGGGTCCATCCCCACTTACCGCTTACAAGAGAAACCGAAGTGACTGGTAAGGTGCTGCGCTCGGACAAGGCTTTGCCACTCCAGTCGGTAAGCGTAACGGCTATAACCTGTTCAATATGTTGAAGCTTGCCGGTATTACGCAGGGCTGAAAGCAGGTTAATAAAGGTATTACCGGTGGTTGCCTCGTCATCAATCAAAACCAGCGTTCGTGCGTTGGTAACACGACGTCTTTTCTCTTCATCATCTGGCAGATAGATCAGATGATCGGTGGCGTGGCTGTGTTCTTCCTTGAACTCGCAAAGCAACGTGCCATCAACCGGGTGACGGGTAGAGGTCAGATAGACAGATTCAGGATGCTGGTGGCGCACTTCATCAAATACACCGGCCCCAAGCCCAACGGCGGTTTCAGCCATACCGATAAACAGTACGGGTCCTGTCAGTGTCGAGGGGAACTGGCTGGCAAGCTGTCTGTAGGCCTGCCGCATGACTGAGGGTGGCACGGGAATGTGCCTGCCGAGTACTTTGCTGACAAACAGAAAGGCGCGTTTCGGGTTACGTCTTTCAGCGATGTCAAACAGGTCATCGAGCGAAACTTCACCCTGGTCGCGGGTTACCTGAATCGTACCGCATGAGAGGGTACGGCGATAAATCATATCTTCGAGGATATCAGACATAAATACGCCTTAATTCAGAAGGTTAGAGAGTGATTCCGGGTATGCAATTACATCCGTAATGGATCTCACCGCAACCGGAGAAAAGGTGTTTTTAGCGCTCTGGCGCACCATATCTTCAGACATCAGACCGAGCTTAAAGGCAGCAAATAACCCAGGAAGGTTCACCCCGCTGTGAAGGGTATAACCCACCCCCCCTGACGGACGCATGTTGGTTTCAAGCAGCACCGGGTTGCCATTCACATCGTTTCGCGTCTGAACATTCACCAGCCCGTCGGCCTTCATAACCCTGGCGCAGTCACACGCCAGTTCCCAGGCGCTTCCTTCGTTTACCAGATACTGGATAACCCCTTCCTTACGGCGTCCCACGGCTGCGAGTATTTCGCCCTTATCCGCGAGGATATCGACGGAAAATTCCGGGCCTGGCAGGTACGGCATCAAAACAAGGGGTTTAAACGACTCAGCAGCTGATGCTGCTGCAATATACTGTTGCGGACTGACCAGACGATGTTCGGGATGATTAAAGACGGCCATAGGCGAAGCACTGTCATCAAAGCGCCAGAATCCCATGCCATAGATACCCGTCACCGGCTTCACGCATACCGGGCTGTCAGTGAACGGCGGGGCCGCGAGGTGTGTTTTTAATTCTGCCAGCGTATTCACCCGCCAGGATGGTACGACCGGGAGACCCTTTTGCTCCATAAACTGAGCAAAAGTAACTTTTTCGTCAGCCAGAGTTAACCAGTCGACGCCCGTTGCACCGGTAGTAAGGGTGGCACCGGTCGATTCAATGGCTGAACGGTGTTCTTCAAACCACTGGCTGTTACGGCCAGTATGAATATGGTGGATGCCGTAGGACTGAATGGTTTCCTGGATAAACTGAAGACGTTTTTGAGGATCTTCAGGTTCAGTCAAAGAATAGTCGGCAACGGAAAGGATTTCATTTCTTTCGTTACGGTGGGAGGCAAAAACGGTAATGGCAAAATTATTTTTTTTTGCAAATGATTTTACCCCCTGAATAATATCTCGCTGGGAGGATAAACCTTCCATAAACCAAATTTTCTTGTTCATTTTTTTTAATTATCCGGAACGCCATGCAAATTTATGATTGAGAAGTGAGTCTATGAGTGTCTAAGCTACATGTCAATCATAATATGATTAATAACTCCTGTGGTTATGGAGTGCGTCAGGTTTTTTGGATTCCTGATAACACATTGATATTTAAATTAAACTTAGAAAATTAACACCCTGAAAAGGATTTCTTTTTGTGTTTTTACAGAAAACTACCAAAATTTCCCTTGTCAGAGAACTTCATCATGATATGATTTTCTTCGTCAGTTACTAAATATACCTTTGATTGTCTCGGTCATTACCATTTTAAGGAATAAAACATGGTTTCATTAGTTAAGAACCAGACGGTATCACTCAGCAAAGAATCATCTGCATTAAGCCAGCTTCATTTCGGTCTCGGTTGGGATCCGGTTAAGAAAAAAGGTCTTCTTGGAGGATTGTTTGGAGGCAACGACTCAATCGATCTCGATGCTGGCTGCGTATTAATGGACAGCACCGGTAAAACAATTGACACCATCTGGTTCCGCAAACTGGAATCCACCTGCGGCGCTGTTGTGCACAGTGGCGATAACCTGACCGGTGAAGGTGACGGTGACGATGAGGTGATTAATGTCAACCTCTCCCGACTGCCTGCAAACGTTGAATACCTGGCGTTTACGGTAAACAGCTTCCGTGGTCAGTCGTTCAATGACGTCGAAAACGCGTTCTGCCGCGTTGTCGATCAAACCGGCAAAGAGCTGGCTCGCTACAAGCTGACTGAGCAGGGCTCACATACCGGGATCGTTATTTCTTCGCTGCGCCGTAATAACGGCAACTGGGACTTTACCGCCCTTGGCCATGCCTGTCGCGGCCGCACAATTGACGATATGCACTCCGATATCGTTTCAGCGGTTATTCGCTAATGAACCTGACGCCGGGGGGCAATGCCCCCGTTCCAGCCCAGGAGTTGCGGGTCCGGATCACCTCGGGCGGCCAGGTGGATGCTTCGGCGTTTCGCCTGTATGCCGACGGGAAGGTGCAGGGTGATGCGGACATGGTGTTTTATGGTCAGCCACGTAACGATGATGGTACCGTCAGCCTGGTCAGTGAAGGCCAGTACTCAACCTTTACTGTCGCGCTCAACCGGCTGAAACCTGATGTCCAGAAAATTGCGTTCACCGTGACCTGTGACGGTGGGCAGACGGCGTCCGGTCTTCGTAATCTTTCCATCGACGTGGAGCAAGGGGCTACCGGCCTGGTTAGCGGCAGTGTCGAACTGAGCGGCCGTCAGGAAGCAGCCTTAATTCTGGGTGAATTTTACCGTCGTAATAATGACTGGAAATTCCGCTTCGTTGCGCAGGGGTTCAACGGTGGACTTAAACCGCTGGCAGAGCATTTCGGCGTAAATATTGCCGACGAACCGGCTCCCGCAGCCCCGACTCCTCCGGTTGTAACCCCTCCGCCAGTTGAGACAAAAATCAGCCTGAGCAAGGTATCGCTGACAAAAGAGAAGCCTGCAATCAGCCTGACCAAACGGGATAACTTCGGTGAAATCCGGATCAACCTGAACTGGCACCGGGGCAGCGGCAAATCAGGCTTTGCAGGCATGTTCGGCTCCAAAGGAATCGACCTGGATCTGGGGGCCTTTGTTGAGCTTCAGGACGGGTATAAATCGGTCATTCAGGCGCTCGGTAATGCATTCGGTGATTATCGCGATGAACCGTATGTTCAGCTCAAGGGCGATGACCGGACGGGTGATGTATCAGACGGCGAGTGGCTGCATATCAATGGACGTGAATGGAAGCATATCCGCGAAGTGCTGATTTACGCCTTTATTTATGAAGGTGTTCCCAGCTGGGACAAGACTGATGGTGTGGTCACCATTCATGTGCCGGATCAACCGCCCATTGAGACCCGCCTGACCGAAGGTGAAAACCGTCGCACATTGTGCGCCATTGCCAGACTCGTAAACGAAAACGGCGCAATTAAAGTCGAGCGAATTAACCAGTACTTCAAAGGCCAGGACGAAATGGACCGGGCATTTGGCTGGGGATTTCGCTGGAGCGCCGGTTCTAAATAACACAGCAACAAAGGAAACAGGTATGAGCTTTTTCGACAAAGTTAAAGGTGCCATTAACTCAGGCCGTGACGAACTGACCCGCCAGGTTGGCCGTTTCAAAAACAAAAAATTCATGCAGGGCACCGTTGCTGTATGTGCCCGTATTGCCGTATCGAGTGACGGCGTAAGTTCGGAAGAAAAGCAGAAAATGATGGGCTTTCTGCGCTCTTCAGAAGAGCTGAAGGTCTTCGATACCAATGAGGTGATTGAGTTCTTCAATAAACTGGTTTCAAGCTTCGATTTCGATGTTGAAATCGGCAAGGGCGAAACCATGAAATACATCCTGGCGCTGAAAGATCAGCCTGAGGCCGCTCAGCTGGCCTTACGTGTTGGTATTGCCGTTGCGAAAAGTGACGGTAACTTCGATCAGGACGAGAAACTGGCCTCCCGCGAGATCGCTATCGCGTTGGGCTTCGACCCGGCTGAATTTGGCCTCTGATCCACATCCCTAAGGGTAAAATATGGTTTCCACACACATCGGCTTCCCGACTGAAACGGTCATTGTTTTTATTGCGCTTTCAGTCGGTGCCATCTTTATTGACCTGTTTATGCACCGTGATGACAAGCCTATTTCGCTGAAGAGTGCGGCGCTCTGGTCCGTATTCTGGGTTGTGGTTGCGATGGCATTTGCCGGTTTCCTCTATATCCACCACGGTGCTGAGGTTGCCAGTCTGTTTGTCACGGGTTATGCGCTGGAGAAAGTGCTGTCGGTCGATAACCTGTTCGTCATGATGGCCATCTTCTCCTGGTTCGCCGTTCCGGATCGTTATCGCCACCGTGTTCTCTACTGGGGGATCATTGGTGCCATTGTCTTCAGGGGCATCTTTGTCGCCATCGGTACGAGCCTGCTGAGTCTGGGGCCGTATGTTGAAGTTGTCTTCGCTATTATCGTTGCCTGGACAGCGGTCATGATGCTTAAAAGCGGTGATGACGATGATGAAATTGAGGATTACTCCCAGCATCTGGCTTACCGCATGGTTAAACGCTTCTTCCCTATCTGGCCGAAGCTCAGAGGGCATGCCTTCCTGCTTAACCAGAAGGAAGTGGATGCTGAACTGGCGAAACCAGAAAACAGCGATGTCACCATTGGCCGTGGTAAAAAAGCGGCGCTGTATGCGACCCCGCTGTTCCTGTGTGTGGCTGTGGTTGAACTCTCGGACGTAATGTTCGCGTTTGACTCGGTACCGGCAATCATTGCCGTCAGTCGTGAACCGCTTATCGTCTATAGTGCCATGATGTTTGCTATCCTGGGCCTGCGTACTCTGTACTTTGTCCTTGAGGCACTGAAACAGTACCTGGTTCATCTGGAGAAGGCCGTTATCGTGCTGCTGTTCTTCATCGCGGCAAAACTCGGCCTGAATGCGACCGATCACATCTGGCATCATGGTTACAGCATCGCGGCAACAACCAGCCTGTATGTTGTACTGGGTGTACTGGCGCTGGGCATTCTCGCAAGCGTCATGTTCCCGGGCAAACCTGAATCTGAGGAAAAGGGGAGTTAATCCCCTTAAGTGTTAACCTGAACAATTACTAATCGAAGAGGTTATTTTATGAGTGTTTCTCTTTCCAAAGGCGGGAACGTCTCCCTAAGTAAAGCAGCTCCGTCAATGAAAAACGTCCTGGTGGGCCTTGGCTGGGATGCGCGTTCAACAGACGGTCAGGACTTTGACCTGGATGCTTCAGCATTCCTGCTGGCCTCAAACGGCAAAGTGCGCGGCGATTCAGATTTCATCTTCTATAACAACCTGACGTCATCCGACGGTTCCGTAACGCACACCGGCGATAACCGCACCGGTGAGGGCGATGGTGATGATGAATCGCTGAAAATTAAACTGGACGCCGTCCCGTCTGAAGTTGACAAGATCATCTTCGTTGTGACCATCCACGATGCTCAGGCTCGTCGCCAGAGCTTTGGTCAGGTATCCGGTGCGTTTATTCGTCTGGTTAATGACGATAACCAGACTGAAGTTGCTCGCTACGATCTGACCGAAGATGCGTCCACTGAGACTGCCATGCTGTTCGGCGAGCTGTATCGCCACAATGGTGAGTGGAAATTCCGCGCAGTAGGTCAGGGTTATGCTGGTGGTCTGGCATCTGTATGTGCTCAGTACGGCATTAACGCGTCCTGATCAAAAAGTAACTTTTCTACCCGGGGCTGTTAATGCAGCCCTCATTCAACTGTTTGCAGGAGCTAAAAATGGCAGTTTCTCTCGTAAAAGGCGGCAATGTATCTCTGACCAAAGAAGCACCAACCATGAATGTTGCTATGGTTGGCCTAGGCTGGGATGCCCGTGTAACCGATGGTCAGGGTTTTGACCTGGACGCTTCCGTGTTCGCAGTAGGCGAAGACGGTAAAGTGTTGTCAGATGCGCATTTCATTTTCTTCAATAACAAAACCAGCCCTGATGGCGCGGTAGAGCACCAGGGCGACAACCGTACCGGTGAAGGCGACGGCGACGATGAGCAGGTCAAAATCGATCTGACCAAAGTCTCAGCAGATATCAAAAAACTGGTGTTTGCCGTTACCATCTATGATGCAGAAGCGCGTAAACAAAACTTCGGCATGGTGAGCAACAGCTTCATGCGCGTTTACAACAACGACAACGGCACGGAAATTGCCCGTTTCGATCTGTCTGAAGATGCCTCAACCGAAACCGCTATGGTCTTCGGTGAACTGTATCGTCATGGCGCTGAGTGGAAGTTTAAAGCTGTCGGTCAGGGCTTTGCCGGTGGCCTGGCGGCTCTTGCCTCCCAGCACGGCGTTAACATCTAAAATAACGCTGAATCATACCCCGGCAATGCCGGGGTTTTTTTTGGTTGCGATCCGCTATCAGGAGGGGGGGGGCAGAAAGGGTTCGGGAATCTCAGAAAGCAGAGAGATGTTAATTCTGACGTGAGCCTTTTAAAGGCAGGAAACGGATTTTTCTCTGGTTGCTGGTTAAAGCCTGTATTCCGTGCCTTATATCAACAGCATGCCCCTCTGATATATGTTACGTTTGCGACTTATGAAGGCACGGGTTCTGGAAGATAAAATACCCGACCAATGGAAATTCCAATTCAACAGGTATAGAAACTTCAACGTGATGAAATATGGTGTCACACCATATATACGCCTCACCAGAAATCCAGCGTCCTGAACTAAGCCAGGGGAACCTATATAAACGCTGCGCTTTAAAATAATCAAAAATCAGGAGAGTTAATGTGAATCTACAATCCGGACAAAACATACCACTTCAGCAATCTGCGATCAGGCTGAATCTTCAGTACCCTACCAAATCCGGCTTTAAAGGCGAACCCGATACCTGCCTGTTCCTGCTTAATGCTCAGGGAAAGGTCAGCGGCGATTCTGACTTTATCTTTTACAATAATCTGTCTTCTCCTGAAGGGGCAGTAAAGCTCGTTACCGGTTCTCAGCAGTCCAGCATTGAGATAGCACTGGATCGTGTTCCTGCGAACATCAGTAAAATTGCGATCACCGTTGTCATTGATGGTGAAGATACCATCAGTGGGCTCAGTTCGTTGAGCATGCAGGCTCAAGGAATCGCTGAGTTCCAGGCTGAGACTCAGGGCCGCAGTGAGAAAGCAATTATCCTGGGTGAAGTATATCGGCACAATGGCGCCTGGAAGCTTCGTGCGCTCGGGCAGGGTTTCAACGGTGGTCTTGAGCCTCTGGCCATTAGCTATGGCGTTGATGTCGCACAGCCAGCTCCGCAGCCAGCAAAGCCTGCTCGTATCAGTCTGGAAAAGAAACTGGAAACCAGATCTCCGCGCCTTGTAAGCCTCGCTAAAAAAGCCTCGGTCAGTCTTACTAAAAATAAACTGGACACCCTTGAGGCAGCGGTTGCATTTGTACTTGACGCATCCGGCTCAATGAGTGGCCAGTTCAGTAAGGGTAACGTTCAGTCTGTGCTGGACCGCATCGCCGTTCTTGCCGCCCAGTTCGACGACGACGGTGAAATGGATGTCTGGGGATTTGGAGAGAAGCATAAGAAGTATCCAAACGTCACACTGGACAACCTGGACACATATATTCAGTCCATTCGCGGGGCTGGAAAGCGTTCAGCCTGGGAGAACCTGCCGGGCCTCGGAGGGACAAACAACGAGCCTCCTGTGATGGAAGAAATAGTCGACTACTTTAAGGACTCGAAAATCCCGGTGTATGTTGTATTTATTACCGATGGCGGGATCAGCAAGACCCGGGCGATTAAAGATGCAATCCGGCGTTCTGCCAACTACCCCATCTTCTGGAAGTTTGTCGGCCTGGGTGGTTCAAGCTACGGTATCCTCAAAAATCTGGATGACTTTACTGACCGCCGGGTTGATAACACCCACTTCTTTGCCATGGATGATTTCGGTTCGATTAGCGATGAAAAGTTATATGATAATCTACTGGAAGAATTCAGACCGTGGATCGATGAAACAAAAAGGTTAGGCATCCTTTAATACGCACAGTTTGAGCTTGGTTGAATGAGCTCTACAGCAGCTTAATACTGTAGAGCCTTTGTTCATTGGAAATCGTACAGGGAGGCGCATATGGACCGCATCAAGTACCTGAAATGGATAGCTGAAGAATCACCAAGTACGGCTCAGCAGCTGGTGGCCTGGTTAAACAGAGCAAGGCACTATACGCCCGACATGAAAGAGCATCAGGCAGGTGTACAGATTCAAGAAAAGGGGATTGTTGTAGGGCTTAGACAAAGTACTAATCGTTATCATGGAGATTGTCTGACCATACATGTGGTACGGCTTCCGGAAGAAATACAAAACAAGGGATGGTTTAAGTCTTTTCTGAAGCTTTGCTGTGAATCGAATCCCTGGTGCGATGTTGTAATAGAAGACGTGAAAAACCCATATTTATTAAGCTTTTGTAAGAAACTAAACTTTACTGTATTAGATGAATTTTACCCGAATACTTACATAGTAAACACAGATGCCATTATGAGTTTACCTATCCCACCCTTAGGGAGATACGAAACCTATCTTTATTAAACCTGCGAACCTTTACCGGTTGCGTGGGGAGCGGATGGACTTCGGCTAAAGAAAAATCACATCGTCTATTTTGACCAGAAAAAGCTAATCTGCTTGATGTAATGCAGAAACGCATTACATTAATATCTTCTCCCAACAATCACCTGAACAATTCCCTGATTGCTTTTCACCTCATACCAGTGCTGGCTCATAGTTAGTCCTTAAGCAAATTTGTTATCGGAATAAAGAACGAAGCCAGCCTCATCGAGGCGCATAACCTTCTTCCCTTAACGCCTGTTGTAATTTTTCAATTGCGCTTTTCATTACCCAGGCTTCTTCGTCACTCACAGCACAGCCACGAAGATCGCTCCAGCTCAGACGTTTAACTAATTGAGCAAGGGCCATAGTTTCATTCTCATCAAGCTGCAAACTCAGTGTCTCAATACCTTCCACTATCTAACCTCCCTTATACTGAAAAATGGCGCTTTATTTCTGACCAGATGCCGAAGCCTTGAATGCGGCCGGAACTGCCGTTGTTTCTACTTTACAGAAATGGAATTAAAAAGTGGTGGTGCTGGGCACGTTTCTTTTCCAGTCGGGGTTTAAGCCAGAGCCGAAACTCATTCAACTTCTCAGCAGCCAAAACCGCTTCAACGGGGAAAACTTTATATTTACCCTGCTGCTGAGGTTCACCCAACCATCGCCTGATGGCTCCGTCAGTCCATAAACGAGTCTCTTTGAGCCTGGTTACAGTGACCCATTTCCTGGACCATTCATCAAATTGTCGCTGGCGATCCCGATAACGTTGTTCTTCCTGCTGACGAAGCCAGTCACGATCAACAGCGAATTTTCGGTATCCAACAAAGAGCCCTTGTACTTTGGCCATGACAACATTCCGGTTTGCTTAGAACTGTTCAGACAGACATGTCAGGGATAAAGCTGAAGAAAAAGGTACAACGAAGAATAACCAAGACATAGGCCTGCCGGGTAAGTGGTGCGGTGCACAGGACTGTCGGAAAGTACGCTCAGAGAGGGTCGTTTAAGCATGATGCACCACCGCCAGCCAGCCTTAATAATGGTAATGTACCACTGGGTTACCAGACAGACCAGTAACGCATCAAACATAAAACTGTTTTTTAAAAAACGTCAGGAACGTAGCCTGACCTTTTAACCAGTGGTGTAAAAAACATACAGATTGCTCTGAGGTATGAGGTTCAGCAACTAGCCTTGTCGACGCAGAAACATTAAGTAATCAATAGCAGCTATCGCAAACAATGGTGAAAACCACCACGTGCTTTTCAACAAGCCAAGCGGCAGAAAGAGTACAGTTGCCATCGAATAAACAAAAACACGAACCATACCATCTGTAATAAACATAGGCTATTTGCAATCTGAGGTTGGATTGTAGATTTTAGTTAGAAATGGATCAAAGTCCGTTTTGTGCAAAACTTGGTTGACAACCCTCTTTTGGAAGATGTGCCGTTTCGTGCAAAAGTTGGTTGGAGGCCAAGATGGCAGAGTTCGTAGGTTCGGCTGCTTCGCAAGCTGATTTCATTTGGAAGAACGCGGAAGACCTGTGGGGGGGGATTTCAAGCATACCGACTTCGGCAAGATCATTTTGCCGTTTACTCTGCTGCGTCGATTGGAGTGCGCACTGGAGTCTACACGGGAAGCATCGCTCGATAGCCAACCAGCCACGATTGAGTTCTTAGAAGCAGAGTTCAGTGTTGATTTCGATGCGCTGCTATCTTGACCGCCAATCAGACCCGCATGGTTCAGGTTTGTGTATGAGAGTCCCCAAATGGCTGTAGTTCTAACCAAAGCCTTGATTGAAGCCGGCCGCGCCGGAAATAGTGGGTACAGAAAAGGCAGTTGCTTGCGCTGGGCGTAAGTTACCCGCCGAAAAGCGGCTGGATCGAACGACTGATCGGCACTGAGGTATCTGACGAGCAGTACGAACGCTTTCTGGGGCACAGCACGAGCAAGCAGGCTGAACAGATCCTACGCGGAGAGCAGCCAGCCAAGGGGCTTCAGTATGCAAAGCGAGCGAAGAAGCTCGCTTCTGAAAGAAAAGCCACAATTGATCTGGATAACGAGCACCTGTCTGAAATCGAAAAGTATCGGTAGCCCTAGACTTTTAGCCGCTGAAGATCTCTTAGATACCATTGGTGAAACTTGCTGAAGTCAGCCTTCTGTTTCTCTACCGTGCTGTTATAGATCGCATCACTGGTAACCGCACAAGCAGTCCAGCCAGCCTCATAGACGAAGCGAGTAGCTATCGGTGACTTCTTCGGGGTGCTATCCCAGCGGTTTTTGAGCCACCGCGCAAGCCCTTCATCAAGAGGGACCACCAGATTTAGCTGCTGTTTTGTGCGAGTGATACCGACATAAAACAGCCGACGTTCCTCCTCGATTTCCTCTTCGGCCGGAGGGGTGTTCATCGATGTGCGAACGCTGTAAACATCATCGGGTTTGCCGCCAGGAAATTCCTGCTCATTCAGCCCGATCAGTATTACGTTATCCCACTCCAGCCCCTTGGAACCATGCAGTGTGGAAAGGATGAAGGGATCGCAGTCAGTAGCAGCCTCGCCTGGATTCAAGATAAGGTTTAAAAACGTGCGGGAATCGATCTTACTGGAGTCAAGTAGCTCCCCGATCCTCACGACCCCTCGTTGCTGGTCGTTCGATCCAGTGCGAGTTACACCCTCAGAGCCAACACTATCAATGAAACCCTCCATACTCAGGCGTCGTAACACATCGATAGCAGGCGTTTCCTCTCCGTCTTTCTGGCAGATAGTGGCGAGCCTGCCCAGCCGATCTTTTTGGTATTGTGCGCCCTCGAATAACTGACCTAGAGCAGACCATAGGTCGGCGTGCGGAGCCATCAATCCACTGAGCGCCGCTTTGAATTGCCCTTTCTGCCATCTAAAACCAGCCTCCTTCAGAAAGCCGTAAACAATCGCTTGTTTGTTGGGATGGTTTTCCAGTAGCCGCAGATCGCCGTACACAGACAGCAAGACGCCAACTACCAGTATCCCGATTTCGGTGCGGGTGTGTAATGCGCTTGAACCATTGAGGTAGCGATAAGGTAGCCCACACAGGCGTAAAGCAATTTCCGCCTCAGCAAGGTTCGCCTTAGTGCGGGACAATATGGCTTGTGTTCCACTGCTCACCGAGAGGTTTGATAGCACCTTGGATAGGCAGTTATCAAAGTGCAATCTGACCTCTGTTTTGGGGGTGCTAGGATGACTGACACAAAGCTTGGTCAGCTTTGTAGAGTTGCGCCGAATTACCGAGTTAGCCATCAAGGAAAGCTCATGGCCAAATCTGAACGTGCATGACAGTTGAAACACCTTCGTATTCGGGTAGTGCCTTTCAAACAGTCCGCCGATAAAGTCTGGTCGAGCACCACGCCACTCATAAATACACTGGTTAACATCACCAACAGCCATAACCGACGTATCCGACTTAGATAGCAAGCGGGTCATGTCATGCTGTATCAGGTTAACGTCCTGATATTCATCAACAATGATGTGCTTGAAGTGGGCACCAAGGCTGCTGTCATTACGCAACAGTGCGACAGCCTCAATCAAACAGTCATCAAAGGTTCGCAGACTGTTTTCCTCCAGCAGCTCACAATAGCGGCCATAGGCGTGAATAAACTCCCGTTTGATGTTGCTGAACGTTGGATCATTGGCAGCATCAACAGGAGTTACGGCCGCCGCCCGGCAGCGAGCAATAAACAGCTCGAAGTTTTCAATTTCATTGGGGTCAATATAATTCGCCTCATGGTCAAAGCCATAGCGGTAGGCTTGCTTTACCAGTTGCTCATAGCGGTAGTCGCTTGGAGTAATGAGGTCTTTCTTCTTGATTATCTGTTGGCGTTCTCCGTAACCAACAATCTTTAAGGCCAAGCTGTGGAACGTGCGGATTTCTGGAATCACGCTCGACATCAGTGCCGTCTTCAAGTTCTCCGTGAAGCTCACCTGCGCCGACTTGTTGTACATCAGGATCAGAATGGAGCGAGGATCAGTTCCCGTCTTGACCAGCCGCTCAACGCGCTTTACAAGTGTGGTTGTTTTCCCGCTACCAGGTACGGCTTTTACCAACGCATGTCCGGTGTCATGGCTGACAATACTTTTCTGCTCCCAAGTCAGTCTTTTGGTCATGCCTTAACCTTGTAATTGGCGCACTGACGGGCCTCGGTGTAGGGAACGATCTTTGCCTTACTGTGACATTGCAGATAGCCATCCTCCCATCGGCCTGCTTGCTCGCACATAATGCAGTTGGGAAATAGTGAATGAGGATCGGCGTGACGGATAAAAGCTCGTAAGTTATCAGCCAGCTCAGCGGCCCCTAACGATCTAGGCCATGTGTTCACGTCAGAATTGATTGTTAAATCCACTTCAGCGAGCGGCATCGTTTGTTCGTTGAGTCGGCCGGAACCACTTAAACTCCAGACAGACATATCCACGTTACCTACTGAGCAGACGCCGCTACAGGTGTCCACAGATTGAAACGGGGGAAGCCAGTTGAATACTCTCAGGATCTTCTCCTTGATCGAGTAGGCCCCGGTAAGCAACATCTGAATATCAGAGGCAGATTGGACCTTAAACTCAAGAATCGGGATACCGGCTTCGATCTTGTCTTGAGAGCAGGGGTGTGTGACACAAATCTCTACGTAGCAACGCCTTTCGCCAGTCGTATCATACAACATCACGTCTGGTCGCAGCCCTGTGACCTTATCGTGTTTTTCCAGCTCTGCCTGATCGAAAAATTGAGTCAAGTTGTAGCGTGCAGGCACGGATTTTACGCACTGACGTGCTTCGTCTCTAACCAAGGCTAAACGAGAACCATTACAGGCAACCCGGCGCTCCAGCTCAAGGCTAATAGGCATTTCACGGCTGAGAGCTTGTTGGTAGCGATAGAAGAATGCTTCTTTGCCGCACTTGTGAAGATAGGTTTCAAGGGCACAGCATTCTTCCGAATGGCGAAAGTGCTTAGCGTTGAACTCGCCCATTACCGGGGTCAGGGGGCTCTTACAACCTGGGCAGGTGTAAGTATGTGAGCGCAGGGCAGCGCCAATGTGCGTGAGGGTGCCCTCGCCGTCTAGCGCGTAAGCGTATTGTATTGAGCTGGATTGAGTTGTCATGACTGCGTATCCTCCCAAAAAAATCCAGCTAAGAACAGACCTTACGGCAGGCAAATGGTAAGTAGTGCTTCTTGAAGCAGTCGAGTGTACAGCGGCTCAGTGAAAAAGCTAATCGCCCGCTCAACAACCTAGTGATACTGGTGCAGATTCGACAATGAGTTAATGCCCGGAGAGCATCTGCAAGACTTCTAGCTGGAAGGCATTCCAACCAGCCCTCGCTTCTGAAAAGCCGTCAGGAAACGGTAAAATCCAACCAAGTGAGCAACTTCACTTGATCAAAGATCTAAGGCTAGAATGATGGAATTCCAACCTTAGTTTGCAAATAGCCTAAACATATAACTTCCTCTGAGGATTTAAAAGAATTCTCAGATGTCTTGAAAGCTACTTTTTAAACTTTCTCATTCTGAGAAGCATATTTAATTTTGCTGCGTCTGCTCGTGCTGCTGCTACAGAAAGGGCTTTATGCAGTGAAACTACCACGACAAACAAACAGAACATCGACCAGAATCCATCCATTTCGTTTACCTAATCGTTGAGGTTTTTATTCGGGATATCTGGCTAAATAGGACTACACAGATACCCAGTTAAACCCCCCGCTTACATAACACTCCGGTTCCTCACCAGACGTTTTATTCTATCGCGGTCTGTGGTTATCAGAAGCTGCATAAACCGGTTATTTAGTCCGTTACGCGAAAATTATTGAGGATCCGGGCTGTTAAACTGTTCTTCCTCTTTCGCTTCCGGAGAAAAGGGGAGGTGTCACCCTGCGGCCGGGTAGTGAAAGGGATTTGACGTAATTCAGGCGAAGGGCGAACAAGACCGCAAAGGACGCCCGGGCGACCGGATACCTGCCGGGTTGTGCGAAGTAAAAACCGGAAGCAGTGATAACACAAACAGGCCCCTACAGCGTAAGGATTGTGATGGACGATAAAGAGCAATTTACGAATCTTGTGGCAAAGCATGCCTCCGGACTCACCGAAGAGCAGCTGGCCGGTTACGATGCCTGTTCCCTGGATGGTGAATGCGTCACGCCTTCATACGAGGTTTTCCGGGGGTATCGTACCCGCCATACCCTGGATGAATTTCTGGAGATGGCCATATCGCTGAATGCCATCCACCCGGATGAATATTTAACGGATATGCTGCTTAAGCCTCATGAGGTGATCGGCGCTCTGGCCGATGAAGGCGACCAGCTGAACAACGCCACCCCGGTTTATTTCTTCCCGGATACCGGCGTCTATGCAGCGGCCGTCAGTGAAACCCGGGTGCTCGATGCCTGGCTTTGCTGGCCATGCTACCCGGCGAACTGGTAACGCGGCCGTTGGAATTGCACCGGCAGGATACGAATTTAACCGACCCCGTGGCGGGAAGGTTATCACAATTGCATGTCCTCATCCCTCAAGCCCCCTGCCAGGCCCTAACGTGCTGTCAGGCTTCGCCTGATTCCCGATCTGCGCCGGTACTTCAGCCGATAACTTTTTGTTTTCTTTTTATTTTCTCCCCATTTCCTCAAAGTTCGCGGGCGGCGTGGACAGGGCACCATTGCCGCATGTGGGGTCTTAATAAGGGCAGGGTGGTCAGGTTTGCTCGATGCCGGGGGTAGGCCCTACCCTTTATGGGATGAGGACATGCAATTCACTAAATTAATCGACAGCACCGGTGGTGACTTATCTGTAACGGGTCAGTTTTGATACGGGGAATGTTTCAGGGTTAAGATCTGGAATCATAAAAATATACGCTCCCGTTCAGGACATACGACTTGAAATGGATAATGCCATTAAAGGAATTCCAGCCTTTCGTCGATAACAGTTTCTGACCATCGCCATAACCATGTCATGGAGGAGACTAACCGTGTTTCAGAGGTGAGCTGGTGCCTGGCAAAACATACAAACTCAAATATCAGGAAGCGAGTTTAGTTGTTTATAACATGCAGCCGTGTAACTGATTAGGTACCGGCAAAAGGAGGAAATAATGTTTGAAAACTACGTTTGTAAAATCTATGTAAGCAATGATCCTCATTTTAGTAGCCATCTCGAAGCAACTGCGTTTGGTTTCGATAATGGTCAGCAGCAAAAGATTCTCACCGCAGCCCATGTTGTTACCAATGCTCTTGGAAAAATTTATCCCGTCAGCAATACACTTAAACTTTACGTCAAATTTCTTAACCATCAAGGACTGGTGAACGAAGAGCCTGTTCTAGTCGATTTCATTCTCAATGAGGCTAATGACAGGGCAGACTTTAAAGACGGCATTCCGTTTGTTGACAGTGCAGAAATCGTATTACCAGCTGGAATACAACAGCCTGTAAGTAGTTACTTTAAGGTCCTGGCTCCCGCAGCTGGCATGGGTACATTGGGTGTCGGATATCCAATGAATGAGACAACAATTTCGACATTCCCTGGTGAAGTTTCAGGCATTTGGCCTTTAAATTGCTCAAATCATTCTCCCCAACATCTCACAACTCGCTTTGTAATAGCACATTTCAACACCGATGGTTGCTCTGGTGGACCCTATGTCGTCTCCGAGAATGACGAGCATTTTGTCATTGGAAGTCTGGTTGGAATAATGTCTGGAACCTGCCCAGATTCAAATCCACACATGTCTGTTCAGTCCGCTACTGATTTTTAGCAAAGTCAGTTCCAAAATGACGCTGGCACGATAGTTATTTTGGGTCTGCCCGATATGGCGTCTGCCCTTACTAACAGCAACAGCATTGAAACTGACAAACATGAACTCGAAAGTGCCACAATAGTAAGTCATGATTTCTTCATCACTTTTATGGTGCTCTTTTTCACCTATCACACAGCAAGTTATGAATACGAGGCCTGTAATGGACGCTACCGAAACTGAAGAGCTCGAAAAAATTCGCAAGAAGGCAATGGATGAAGTTACAAGTGCTCTTCAGGCGCTTGAAAATAAGTTCCCGGGTATTACTGAGGGCGCAGCAGCTTTGGCGGGGTCAGGCGTAGGCGCAGCGGCTTCCTTCGGTGCTCTCTATACGCTTGGTACAACGGGAGTGTCAGCAGCAGGCATAACCTCCGGGCTCGCTACAGCAGGGTCTATCGTCGGTGGCGGTATGGTTGCAGGCATTGCGGTATTGGCCGCACCTGTAGCTGTGTTAGGGATTGGCGGGTACGCGATAGTGAAACACAAAAAAAATGCGAAACTGACAGCCGCCCTTAGTCAGGCCATCCAAAAGCTCTACGAAGTTCAGGAAAGGTTGATGTCGAATGCGGAATATTTTAAGGCAGAAATTGCTGGCATCAAGGCAACAATCGACATGCTTACTAAGAAAGCTCCAAAAGGTAGCCTGGTCGCGGTGAGGTAAACACATGAGTCAGTCTCCTTATGATGATGAGTTCAGGGCCATCCGTTATATTCAGCTCCGTGGTCAGGATATCGCGAACGCTCACGAGACAATTAACAGTGATATAGAGAGCCTTAAGGCACAGTTGACCGGGCTAATCAGCGGCACTGAACTTGATGAAGCGGAGCATCTGGCGCTTAAAGAACATCATCTGCGAGAAATGACCCCTTCAGATACTGCCATGCATTCTACTGGTCTCAAGACTATATATAGCGAGGCTAACCAGCGTGTATGCGGTGATATTGGACTGGCCACAATACTCTCCACGGATGACTTGGCTGTTGTAGATGCCCGGATCCAGAATCATATTAAAGAATTTAATGATCGCTACGCACTCGACGCCTGGGATTATGCTATTGCCTGCGGATGCGGGCTCATAGCATCCATGCTGGATTTACTTTGCGTCAGAGCCCCGCCAAAACCTACGGTGAGCTTTACGGCAGAAGTGGATGGTATTTTCAATAAACAGGTGCAGAAAGCCTTCAATGCCATTTTGCCGGAGGACCTGAGTACAAAACTCTCAGATTTGTTCCCTATAGGGGCACCAGACAGTTCGATCAGCAGCGATTTAGTGGGTGCGGCCGGTGGCGTTTTGTCTCCCACAAATCACCGCTTAAGAGCTTTGTCACACGATCCCGTACTGGGCATTATTTTCGGTATAAAGGATATGCTGAACGGGACCTGTACGGTGGTTCAGAATGGACAGATCGTGGTTTATCCTTCCAGTAAAGGCGTTACAGACGAAACCAATATTTTCAGGCTCATCGCCAGAATGTTTGGACACCTGGCATCGGATGTTAATGCCCCCTCAGCAAAAGGAAACCGTGGCATGGGGTTACCGGCTCCTTTTATGGGGCTACTTCGTATGCTTGAGGGGATCCCTGTGGGGAGTTCTAACTTCGGCAAACAAATAGAGTACATGTATGTCAACGGGTATGACTTTCGTCAGTTTATCGTGACAAGTATTCCGATGAGCATAATGGAAGTTTTGATGCGGGTTTTCTATGTGGCGAAACAGGTATCGCTGGGAAAAGGAGCTTTTGGGGAGACCTTACTGGATACCATGCCGTTGCGGCTAAATCCACGCTTCCGGATGATGCTTGCCCTGGGTTATGGAACTTCCAGTGCTGTTAACGCAGGTAAAATGTATATCACCGGCAATATTCTCAATGCGAATTACGCCTCCTGGATGGGGTTGGCCTGGAATGGTTTTCACTCACTCAAGTGGTCCCTTTATCAGCGACACTTAAAGCTTTGGGCCGGTATTGAAAAGGCAGAACTGGAACGGCTTCAGAACAATATAGACAGCATCGAGGCATTGACCATCATAGCAGGAAACTTGCCAGTCAAGTAACATTCACCGGAGCACCTCCGGAACCCCATAGCCCACCAGCTGCTAAAAATGTCTGCCTTTGCTTTTAATACTCTCTCTGCCTCCTCCCCGAGGCAGAGAGTAGCTCGTAGTTATTTATACAGCTCACAACAGGGCCATAAGATACTCCGCTTCTCGTTTACCGATGATCCTGATCTGTCAGCTCTCTTACCGGATGCTGTACGAGCGTAACGGCTTATTATTGATAGTTCTCTCATATCAAACCTCATAAAGATTTATGCTGCCACTTAGTAACAGCCTAAAGGTTGTACTCTCTATTTAACAGCTTTTAGGCTGTTAATTTGATATTACAGCTTTTAGGGTGTATGTTTAGAAAACAGCGTACAAGGTGTATCAGAGGAACTACTGAGGCCAGCTTATGATCAATAATGATTACCCGTTAAACACGCTCAACCAGTTGCGTCCCTTGCTCATTGGTTTTCGCAAGGCGAATGGCCTGACGCAAAAAGACCTGTCCGAAAGGTTAGGGGTCACTCAACAGACATACTCACGTCTGGAAGCCAACCCTGCCAGTGCGAGCATTGAACGGCTATTCAAGGTGTTTTCTATCCTGGGCGTAAAAATCAGCTTCTCCTCGACAACCGCCTCTTCAGAGGGGAAGCAGACGGAAGAAATGCTTAAATCAAACTCACCTGCACGACAGGAGAAATGGTAACGATATGAGCCGGAAACAGCAGCGTCTGGCAATCTGGATGAACGGAATCAAAGTCGGATACTGGGAAAAAAGTAAAGGGGTAGACAGCTTACAATACCTTCCTGACTGGAGTGCAGACGAACAGGGAAGGCCGCTGTCATTGTCCCTTCCTTTTACTCCCGGGAACCAGGTCTGGCGTGGAAATGTGGTACGTGACTATTTTGATAATTTACTCCCGGACAGCGAAGGCATACGCAGACGTCTGGCAATGCGTTACAAGGCCGATAGCCTGGAGCCTTTTGATCTTCTGACGGAGCTGGGAAAAGACTGCGTGGGCGCGATACAGCTGCTTCATGACGGAGATGAACCCACAGATTTATATTCCGTGAAGTATCACCCGCTTACTGAATCAGAAATTGCGGCAACTTTGCGTAATACCACGGAGACATTGCTACCGGGCAGGCCAGAAGATAACGACGACTTACGTTTATCTATTGCCGGTGCTCAGGAGAAAACAGCCCTACTGTGGCATGAAGATCGGTGGTGTATGCCGGAGGGTAATACACCAACGACGCATATATTCAAGCTACCGCTCGGACTTGTGGGGAACATGAAAGCCGACATGCGCTCGTCGGTTGAAAATGAATGGCTCTGCTCGGTACTTCTCGAACAGTACGGGCTCCCCGTGGCAAGAACGCAGATTGCTCACTTTGAAGATCAGAAAGCGCTGGTGGTAGAACGTTTTGACCGAAAATGGTCAGGAAACGGACAATGGATCATTCGTTTACCCCAGGAGGATATGTGTCAGGCCCTGGGCATTTCGCCATTACGAAAATATCAGGCGGACGGCGGGCCAGGTATATCGGAAATTATGGAAGTTCTGAGTAATTCAGACCGTGCTGAGCGTGACAAAGCGCAGTTTTTTATGACGCAGATAGTTTTCTGGATGATGGCCGCAACAGATGGCCACGCTAAAAATTTCAGTATTTCTATTGGGCCACAGGGACGTTATCACCTTACACCACTCTATGATGTGTTGTCGGCATGGCCGGTGATCGGTCATGGGAACAATCAGATATCCTGGCAGAAGTGCAAACTGGCGATGGCCGTACGTGGCAGTAGCAACTATTACCAGATATATCGAATACAACGACGCCACTGGATCAGGCATGGTGAGATAACCGGCCTGAGTAAACAGCAGACAGAGGCGATGATAGAGGAAATCATCGCCAGAACCCCGGGTGTCATTGAACGTGTTAGCGGGCTTCTTCCGGACCAGTTCCCCCAGCAGCTTGCGGAAAGTATTTTTGATGGAATGAGGCAGCAATGCAGGCGCCTGGCTGAGAAATGACAGCCGCAATTTATAGTGTGCATGTTTTCAGAATAGCTGATGTAAGCGTGAGGATTCAGTATGACTGAAGAACAAAAAAGAATAGAGCGGGCTATTGAGTTGGCTTGTCGTTACGGCGGAACCGATGAAATGCATCATCTGCAATGGGTCGTGGATCAGATGGTAAGAGAACTTGCTGGAGAACGTTATGCACAGATTGTAGCAGATGCCACCAGCGGAGAAGATGGGCCTGATACTTACAAATGGAGTGTTGGGATCGCGCCTTAGCATCTGTCAGTCTGGGGATGAAAACGTACTTAACATCCAGCGAATTCCCAGACTTCACATTAAGACTAGAGTAACGGCCGCAATCACGTGAGAGAAAAAAATGGCAATTTTAGCAATCATTGCAGTTATCGCCCTGGGTGGGTACGCCTGCGGGTTTATTAAAGCCCGTGAGCTGAGCGCTTTGCGTAAAGAAATGAAACTATACGTGGATCGCATGGAAGCGGCGGAGCTGGACTTACACGCAATCAGAAGTGTAGCGGAGCACCGGTTGCACGGTGCAGGTAAACAGTTTGCCGACCTTTACAGCCGTATCGACGGTGCAACTGTGACGCTGACACCCGAAGATCAGCTGTTACTGGCAACGATGCCATTTAATATTCAGGATGTAGAAGACATCGTAAACGAGCGCGGTCCAAAGACAATTAGCGGCCGTCCATTCTGGGAAGTTGAGCCAGGCCCGCATGACTATGAATATGGCCCGCAATATCCGTATTTCCCAGACCAGCGCTAGGAAGAGATCAAGATGAGAGAGCCAAGACCCCGCCATACCTTGCAGGTCATTCGAGTGCCTTCTCTGGAGGTTCAGGATCTGGGGCTGACCAGCTTTGATAGCTGGCTTGACGAGAACGGTTATGACAAAACGAATGCCAGAAATAACCGTACCATCTGGGCGAGAGAAGGCGGATGGCATCTGAAACGTTGCAGAAATCTGGAAACTGGCACGGACGATTTCTGGTTTATCGCTTTCGATGGTAAAGGCGGAAAGATATACCCGCTGAAAACCCAAAGAGACTACCGGGCTGCATATCGTAAGCTGGAAGCAGAAGGTTATGCACCTGCGGTCATCGAGCAAATGACCACAGGCGCAGCATATAACCTGGCCTATCCACGTTCCACCCTAAAACAAGCTGAGACGGCCACCAGCGAACCAAAGCGGAAACCTGACGTAGATGGGGTCGTCTCAGAAAACGGAATCTATGGTCACTCCCGTTTTTGCAACACCGATTTTGACGACAAGTTGGCTTGCTTGAATCTATCCGGCGTCTGAATGGGATTTTATTCCCGCGCCTTGATGAGTTCCGCGCCTGATGAACCTCCAGAAAATATACGGCTTCAATGAGCCTTTCCGTTTTACAGGTTCCTCAACAGGCCGGTGGGCCGTTAGTATCATCAATATCAGTATTCGCAAAACCAGATCAGTAATTCTTTAAACCGGTGTATTTCTGCCGTTATGCTACATAAGTTTGCTGTCGTGCCGTTAGGGCCCAGGCTATTCTGGCCAGCTTGTTTGCCAGAGCACAAGTGACGACAAAGTTGCTTTTCCGGCACAGTAAATCCCTGACCCAATCGGCCAATTTGCCAGACTGGTGTTCCAGTTTTTGTATGAATACCCTGGCACATTGAACCAACAAAGTTCGGATCTTTTTATTACCTCGCTTACTAATTCCCAGCAATGTCGTCCTACCTCCCGTGCTGTACTGCCGAGGTACAAGCCCTGTTGCCGCCGCAAAGTCACGGCTGCTGGCGTACTGCTTCCCGTCGCCAATCTCAGTTGAAATAGTACTCGCTGTCAGTGTTCCGACGCAGGGAATGCTCAGCAAGCGCTGTCCAACCTCATCTTCGTCCAACTTTCGTTTCAACTGGGATTCCAAATCTTTAATCTGCTCAACAAGATAGTGATAATGCTGTTGTAATTTCAGCAATAACTGGCTGAGGTAAAGAGGCAAACTATTATCCTCAAGAATGGTACTCAGTCGGCTAATAACGGCAGCTCCTCGGGGAACGCTAATGCCAAATTCCAGCAGAAAAGCATGCATTTGATTGGTTGTTTTTACCTTATCCTGAACCAGGGATTCACGGACACGATGCAGAGCCCGCATTGCCTGCTGAGATTCCGTTCTGGGCTGCACAAAACGCATAGACGGACGCGATGCAGCTTCACAAATAGCTTCGGCGTCGACAAAGTCGTTTTTATTGCTTTTAACGAACGGGCGGACAAATTGTGGTGATATCAGCTTTGGGGAATGCCCCAACTCTTCCAACTTGCGTGCCATAAAGTGAGAACCGCCACAGGCTTCCATTGCGATGGTTGTAGCGGGGCATGTCGCCAAAAATTCGATCAACTTTGGCCGGGTAAATTTTTTACGGTAAACAGCCTTCCCGCGACGATCCTGGCAATGAATATGGAAAGAGTTTTTACCCAGATCGATACCAATGAGCGCAATGTTTTCCATGATAGTTCTCCGAATGAAAGCCTGTCCTCAGCATAGTACCGGGAAGGAGGGAGTGACCATCTCATTAAATAAAGCACGCTAAGCCGGTGGCAGCGGTCGCAATGGCCTAAACTTCCCCGCACCGACCTTGGCGCTGCTGCGCCATAGGTAATCGCCGGTCAGGTTGATGTGCTCCCACCCCAGCGGCGACAGATATTGCAACAATGTGTCGTCCAGCGCCGTGCCGTTGCCACGCAAAGCACTGGTGGCACGCTCCAGATATACCGTGTTCCACAACACGATGGCCGCCGTCACCAGATTGAGGCCGCTGGCCCGGTAGCGCTGCTGCTCAAAACTGCGGTCGCGGATTTCACCCAATCGGTAGAAGAAGACCGCCCTGGCCAGCGCGTTGCGCGCCTCGCCCTTATTCAGCCCCGCATGGACGCGGCGGCGCAGCTCCACGCTTTGCAGCCAATCCAAAATGAACAGCGTGCGCTCGATGCGCCCCAGCTCGCGCAACGCCACGGCCAAGCCGTTCTGGCGCGGGTAGCTGCCGAGTTTGCGCAGCATCAGCGAAGCCGTTACCGTGCCTTGCTTGATGGAGGTGGCCAGCCGCAGAATTTCATCCCAATGGGCGCGTATTTGCTTGATGTTCAGCCTGTCGCTGCTAATCATCGGCTTGAGCGCGTCATAGGCGGCATCGCCCTTGGGGATGAATAGCTTGGTTTCGCCCAAGTCACGGATACGCGGCGCGAAGCGAAATCCCAGCAAATGCATCAAGCCAAACACGTGATCGGTGAAGCCTGCCGTGTCGGTGTAGTGTTCCTCGATGCGCAAGTCCGACTCGTGGTACAGCAGGCCATCAAGCACGTAAGTTGAATCACGAATGCCCACGTTGACCACCTTGGCACTGAAGGGCGCGTACTGGTCGGAGATATGGGTGTAGAAAGTCCGTCCTGGACTGCTTCCATACTTCGGGTTGATATGACCAGTGCTTTCTGCTTTGCTGCCGGTTCTGAAGTTCTGGCCGTCCGACGATGACGTGGTGCCGTCACCCCAGTTGCCGGCGAAGGGTTGCCGAAACTGCGCATTCACCAGCTCGGCCAGCGCCGTCGAATAGGTTTCATCGCGGATGTGCCAGGCTTGCAGCCAAGACAGCTTGGCGTAGGTGGTGCCAGGGCAGGATTCGGCCATTTTGGTCAGACCCAGGTTGATCGCGTCGGCCAGGATCGTCGTCAACAGCAAGGTTTTGTCCTTGGCCGTGTCGCTGGTCTTCAGGTGTGTGAAGTGGCGGGTGAAGCCCGTCCATTCATCGACCTCCATCAGCAACTCGGTGATTTTGAGGTGCGGCAGCAGCATAGCTGTCTGGTCGATCATGGCTTGCGCGGCGTCTGGTACTGCCGCGTCCAGCGGCGTGATCTTCAGGCCTGACGCGGTGGTGATGATGGCATCCGGTAAGTCGTTGGCCGCAGCCATGCGGTTGACTGTGGCGAGTTGCGCCTCCAACAATTCCAACCGGTCATGCAGGTATTGGTCGCAGTCGGTGGCCACTGCCAGCGGCAATTCGCTGGCCAGCTTCAAAGTGGCGAACTTCTCGACCGGCACCAGGTATTCGTCGAAGTCCTTGAACTGGCGAGAACCCTGCACCCAGACATCACCGGAGCGCAGCGCGTTCTTCAGCTCCGACAGGGCGCATAACTCGTAGTAACGCCGGTCGATGCCGTCGTCGGTCAGAACCAGCTTTGCCCAGCGCGGCTTGATGAATGCGGTTGGCGCATCGGCGGGCACCTTGCGCGCGCTGTCGCTGTTCATGCCGCGCAGCATGTCGATGGCATCGAGCACACCCTTGGCGGCGGGCGCAGCCCGCAATTTGAGCACGCCCAGGAACTGCGGCGCGTAGCGGCGTAGCGTGGCATAGCTTTCACCGATGTGGTGCAGGAAATCAAAGTCGGCAGGCCGCGCCAATGTTTGCGCTTCGGTGACGCTGGCGGCGAAGGTGTCCCAGGGCATAACGGCCTCGATGGCGGCGAACGGATCGCTGCCGCTTTGCTTGGCCTCAATCAACGCTTGACCGATGCGCCCATACATCCGCACCTTGTCGTTGATCGCCTTGCCGGAAGCCTGGAACTGCTGCTGATGCTTGTTCTTGGCCGCGTTGAACAGCTTGCCGATGATGCGATCGTGAAGGTCGATGATTTCATCGGTGACGGTGGCCATGCCTTCGATGGCCAGCGCTACCAGCGTGGCATAACGTCGTTGCACCTCGAACTTTGCCAGATCAGCAGGCGTCATCTGGCCACCTTCACGAGCGATTTTGAGCAGGCGGTTCTGGTGAACCTGCCGCTCGATGCCTGCGGGCAGATCAAGTGCTTGCCAGGATTTCAGGCGCTCAATATGTTCGAGCATGTGGCGAGAGTTCGGTTTGGCAGGCGACTGGCGCAGCCATGCCAGCCACGTCACTTTACTGCCGTCCTTGCGCTTGAGAAGTTCGTCCAGGCGCTGACGGTGGGGTGATAACAAAGAATCGGTCAGCGCCGCGTAAATGCGTCGGTTGGCACGGGTGATGGCCTCGGCGCTTGCGCGCTCGATGGCATTCATGGCGGGCAGGATAATGCTCTGCCGCCGCAGATTCTCGACAAGTGCGCTCGCCAGCACGATGCCTTTGTCGGTCTGCAAGGCCAGCTCGGTCAATGTATGCACGGCTTGCCGATAGTGGCTCATGGTGAAGGGCTTGAACCCAAAAACCGTTTGCAGCTCGACCAAGTGCTCCCGCCGTGTCTGTTCGCGCTGGCCGTACTCGCTCCAACTTTCCACTGGCATCTTGAGTTGCGCGGCCACCATGCGCAACAGGGGCGGAAACGGAGGCTCATCGACGCCCAAAAAGGTGCCAGGGAATCGCAAGTAGCAAAGCTGCACAGCGAAGCCCAATCGATTCGCGGCGCCGCGACGCTGACGGATCACCGACAGGTCGGTTTCGTTGAACGTGTAGTGCCGTATCAGTTCGTCTTTGGCATCTGGCAGTGCCAGCAGGCTTTCGCGCTCGGTGGCGGACAGGATTGAGCGGCGTGGCATGGTCAGTCTTCCCGCAGGTACTGGTACAAGGTTTCGCGGCTGATGCCGAAGTCACGGGCCACCAAGGTTTTTTGGTCGCCTGCCGCAACTCGCCGTTTCAACTCGGCAATTTGTTCGCTGTTCAGCGATTTCTTTCGTCCCCGGTAGGCACCGCGCTGCTTGGCCAGCACGATTCCCTCGCGCTGACGTTCGCGGATCAGGGCGCGCTCGAACTCAGCGAAGGCTCCCATGACCGACAGCATCAGATTGGCCATCGGTGAGTCCTCGCCGGTGAACTTCAGCCCTTCTTTGACGAACTCCATGCGCACGCCCCGTTGTGTCAGCCCTTGGACGATGCGGCGCAGGTCATCAAGGTTGCGTGCCAGCCTGTCCATGCTATGCACCACCACGGTGTCGCCCTCGCGGACGAAGGCCAGCAGCCTTTCCAGCTCGGGACGCTGGGTGTCCTTGCCAGAAGCCTTGTCGGTGAACACCCGCGCCACCTGAACACCCTCCAATTGCCGTTCCGGGTTCTGGTCGAAGCTGCTGACGCGGACATAGCCGATGCGTTGACCTTGCAAGATGCCTCCAAAGGCAAAAGTGTCAGGATGAAATCTATTACCTTTGACGGAATATGTCAATCAATAGGAAATTTAACTCTATTCTGACATCGTTTGCACATGGTGTCGTTTTCAGAAGACGGCTGCACTGAACGTCAGAAGCCGACTGCACTATAGCAGCGGAGGGGTTGGATCCATCAGGCAACGACGGGCTGCTGCCGGCCATCAGCGGACGCAGGGAGGACTTTCCGCAACCGGCCGTTCGATGCGGCACCGATGGCCTTCGCGCAGGGGTAGTGAATCCGCCAGGATTGACTTGCGCTGCCCTACCTCTCACTAGTGAGGGGCGGCAGCGCATCAAGCGGTGAGCGCACTCCGGCACCGCCAACTTTCAGCACATGCGTGTAAATCATCGTCGTAGAGACGTCGGAATGGCCGAGCAGATCCTGCACGGTTCGAATGTCGTAACCGCTGCGGAGCAAGGCCGTCGCGAACGAGTGGCGGAGGGTGTGCGGTGTGGCGGGCTTCGTGATGCCTGCTTGTTCTACGGCACGTTTGAAGGCGCGCTGAAAGGTCTGGTCATACATGTGATGGCGACGCACGACACCGCTCCGTGGATCGGTCGAATGCGTGTGCTGCGCAAAAACCCAGAACCACGGCCAGGAATGCCCGGCGCGCGGATACTTCCGCTCAAGGGCGTCGGGAAGCGCAACGCCGCTGCGGCCCTCGGCCTGGTCCTTCAGCCACCATGCCCGTGCACGCGACAGCTGCTCGCGCAGGCTGGGTGCCAAGCTCTCGGGTAACATCAAGGCCCGATCCTTGGAGCCCTTGCCCTCCCGCACGATGATCGTGCCGTGATCGAAATCCAGATCCTTGACCCGCAGTTGCAAACCCTCACTGATCCGCATGCCCGTTCCATACAGAAGCTGGGCGAACAAACGATGCTCGCCTTCCAGAAAACCGAGGATGCGAACCACTTCATCCGGGGTCAGCACCACCGGCAAGCGCCGCGACGGCCGAGGTCTTCCGATCTCCTGAAGCCAGGGCAGATCCGTGCACAGCACCTTGCCGTAGAAGAACAGCAAGGCCGCCAATGCCTGACGATGCGTGGAGACCGAAACCTTGCGCTCGTTCGCCAGCCAGGACAGAAATGCCTCGACTTCGCTGCTGCCCAAGGTTGCCGGGTGACGCACACCGTGGAAACGGATGAAGGCACGAACCCAGTTGACATAAGCCTGTTCGGTTCGTAAACTGTAATGCAAGTAGCGTATGCGCTCACGCAACTGGTCCAGAACCTTGACCGAACGCAGCGGTGGTAACGGCGCAGTGGCGGTTTTCATGGCTTGTTATGACTGTTTTTTTGTACAGTCTATGCCTCGGGCATCCAAGCAGCAAGCGCGTTACGCCGTGGGTCGATGTTTGATGTTATGGAGCAGCAACGATGTTACGCAGCAGGGCAGTCGCCCTAAAACAAAGTTATGCCGCACCCACCCCTATGGAGTCTTGATGTTAAAAGTTATTAGTAGTTTATTGGTCTACATGACCGCGTCTGTCATGGCTGTCGCAAGTCCGTTAGCCCATTCCGGGGAGCCGAGTGGTGAGTATCCGACAGTCAACGAAATTCCGGTCGGAGAGGTCCGACTTTACCAGATTGCCGATGGTGTTTGGTCGCATATCGCAACGCAGTCGTTTGATGGCGCGGTCTACCCGTCCAATGGTCTCATTGTCCGTGATGGTGATGAGTTGCTTTTGATTGATACAGCGTGGGGTGCGAAAAACACAGCGGCACTTCTCGCGGAGATTGAAAAGCAAATTGGACTTCCCGTAACGCGTGCAGTCTCCACGCACTTTCATGACGACCGCGTCGGCGGCGTTGATGTCCTTCGGGCGGCTGGGGTGGCAACGTACGCATCACCGTCGACACGCCGGCTAGCCGAGGCAGAGGGGAACGAGATTCCCACGCATTCTCTAGAAGGACTCTCATCGAGCGGGGACGCAGTGCGCTTCGGTCCAGTAGAGCTCTTCTATCCTGGTGCTGCGCATTCGACCGACAATCTGGTTGTATACGTCCCGTCAGCGAACGTGCTATACGGTGGTTGTGCCGTTCATGAGTTGTCACGCACGTCTGCGGGGAACGTGGCCGATGCCGATCTGGCTGAATGGCCCACCTCCGTTGAGCGGATTCAAAAACACTACCCGGAAGCAGAGGTCGTCATTCCCGGGCACGGTCTACCGGGCGGTCTAGACTTGCTCCAGCACACAGCGAACGTTGTCAAAGCACACAAAAATCGCTCAGTCGCCGAGTAGCAGATGCGGCATAACAAATCGTTGGAGCGGGACTTTTGCTACGCAGGCTGCGCCTACTCCGCAAAAGCCCCTCAACTCAGGCGTTAGGCACCAATGGATAGTTCGCCGCTCGTCAGGCCTGTTGAAACTACCGATTCGGCCAGTTGGCTAAGCATGCGCTGTGAGCTGTGGCCAGATGGCACATGTCAAGAGCACCAGTCAGAGATCGCAGAATTTCTGTCCGGAAAAGTCGCCCGGCCTGCTGCTGTCCTCATTGCTGTAGCACCCGACGGAGAAGCACTAGGGTTTGCCGAGCTTTCGATCCGCCCGTATGCGGAGGAGTGCTACTCCGGCAACGTTGCGTTCTTGGAGGGTTGGTACGTTGTGCCAAGTGCGCGGCGTCAGGGCGTAGGTGTAGCTCTGGTAAAAGCCGCCGAGCATTGGGCTCGTGGTCGCGGATGCACCGAATTCGCCTCCGACACTCAACTTACCAACAGCGCAAGCACCTCGGCGCACCTGGCGGCTGGATTCACGGAGGTTGCTCAAGTACGCTGCTTCCGGAAACCGTTGTGAGGGGCGCCGCGTTGGTGCCTAACAATTCGTTCAAGCCGAACTTGCTTCGTTACACCAAAGCCATGGCAGAAAGAGCTTGCCATGGCTTTGGCTCCACTACGCAAGTCGGCTTAACTCAGGTGTTAACCTCTGAGGAAGAATTGTGAAACTATCACTAATGGTAGCTATATCGAAGAATGGAGTTATCGGGAATGGCCCTGATATTCCATGGAGTGCCAAAGGTGAACAGCTCCTGTTTAAAGCTATTACCTATAACCAATGGCTGTTGGTTGGACGCAAGACTTTTGAATCAATGGGAGCATTACCCAACCGAAAGTATGCGGTCGTAACACGTTCAAGTTTTACATCTGACAATGAGAACGTAGTGATCTTTCCATCAATTAAAGATGCTTTAACCAACCTAAAGAAAATAACGGATCATGTCATTGTTTCAGGTGGTGGGGAGATATACAAAAGCCTGATCGATCAAGTAGATACACTACATATATCTACAATAGACATCGAGCCGGAAGGTGATGTTTACTTTCCTGAAATCCCCAGCAATTTTAGGCCAGTTTTTACCCAAGACTTCGCCTCTAACATAAATTATAGTTACCAAATCTGGCAAAAGGGTTAACAAGTGGCAGCAACGGATTCGCAAACCTGTCACGCCTTTTGTACCAAAAGCCGCGCCAGGTTTGCGATCCGCTGTGCCAGGCGTTACGACGTTGCTGGCCGTACATTTGTACGGCTCCGCAGTGGATGGCGGCCTGAAGCCACACAGTGATATTGATTTGCTGGTTACGGTGACCGTAAGGCTTGATGAAACAACGCGGCGAGCTTTGATCAACGACCTTTTGGAAACTTCGGCTTCCCCTGGAGAGAGCGAGATTCTCCGCGCTGTAGAAGTCACCATTGTTGTGCACGACGACATCATTCCGTGGCGTTATCCAGCTAAGCGCGAACTGCAATTTGGAGAATGGCAGCGCAATGACATTCTTGCAGGTATCTTCGAGCCAGCCACGATCGACATTGATCTGGCTATCTTGCTGACAAAAGCAAGAGAACATAGCGTTGCCTTGGTAGGTCCAGCGGCGGAGGAACTCTTTGATCCGGTTCCTGAACAGGATCTATTTGAGGCGCTAAATGAAACCTTAACGCTATGGAACTCGCCGCCCGACTGGGCTGGCGATGAGCGAAATGTAGTGCTTACGTTGTCCCGCATTTGGTACAGCGCAGTAACCGGCAGAATCGCGCCGAAGGATGTCGCTGCCGACTGGGCAATGGAGCGCCTGCCGGCCCAGTATCAGCCCGTCATACTTGAAGCTAGACAGGCTTATCTTGGACAAGAAGAAGATCGCTTGGCCTCGCGCGCAGATCAGTTGGAAGAATTTGTTCACTACGTGAAAGGCGAGATCACCAAGGTAGTCGGCAAATAATGTCTAACAATTCGTTCAAGCCGACGCCGCTTCGCGGCGCGGCTTAACTCAAGCGTTAGCGCCCACGAACGGAGATCACGATGGCCTGGATATACCTGATCCTCGCTGGACTCTTTGAGATTGGCTGGCCCGTCGGACTGAAGATGGCGCAGGTACCGGAAACCCGATGGAGTGGTGTTGGCATTGCGGTCGCGTTTATGGCCGTGAGTGGCTTTCTGCTATGGCTGGCTCAGCGGCACATTCCCATCGGTACTGCCTACGCTGTTTGGACGGGCATCGGTGCGGCTGGCACCTTCCTCGTCGGCGTTCTTTACTACGGAGATCCAACATCAGTTGCGCGGTACTTTGGCGTGGCGCTCATTGTTGCCGGGGTCATCACGCTCAAGCTCGCGCACTGAGGTGTGGGCGCTAACAATTCATATATGGACTCTCCCCACAAGCAGTGAGGAAAGCTTTTTCGATCCTGTCGTCAGCGCGGTTGCATTCGTATATCCGGCCTTGTCGTGGGCTGCGCCCTGGCCATTCTGTAGTTCGCGCAGCGGGGGCCAAGCGTTCAAACGATCCCGAAGATCATGATTGTTATCGGCCTTGTTCCGCTGCAGGACTCGCCTGTTCCGACAGTCTCGCTTCTCACCACAACCGCAAGAAATAACGCGTCTTCCTGATTACCCCGCCGTCAGGCGGGCCTTGCACTCTGCCAGTCGCCACTGAAGCGGCGTTCGTGGCACCACACCGCCCAGCAGATCCTCACCAGTTTGTTCGCCAGGGCCACGGCAGCCTTGTTGTGGCCGATGCGTTCGGCCGTCTGCAGGGCCCAGCGCTGCAGCTGGGTCAGGCGTTGCGGCGTACGTGCCTGGCAGCGCTTGGCGGCCAGCAACGCCGCGCGGGCGCCGTGGATCAGCAGCGTTCGCACGTAAACATTGCCCTTGCAGCTGATGCGGCCGAGCTTGCGGCGCTCGCCGCTGCTGTATTCGTTGGGTGTCATGCCCAGCCAGGCGCTCAGATGCCGGCCGCTGGCGAAGCGTTCGGGCGTGCCGACAGCCGTTTTCAGGGCGCTGGCGGTGAGCAGCCCGATGCCGCTGACCTCGTCGAGCCTGTGCACGATCTCGTCGTCGGCATGCCAGCGCGCCAGCTGCTCCTCGCACTCGCGCATCGATTGTTCGTAGAGACTGATCTCGGCCAACAGTACCTGCAGCGCGCCGCGCAAGGCGCAGACTTCCGGACGCTCGATCAGCTCGCAGGCCTGACGCAGGAACGCCTGGGTGCCGTTGGGCGCGGCCACGCCCATCTCGCGCAGGATGCCGCGCAGCAGGTTGATGCGCTGGACGCGGGTCTTCTTCCAGGCCTCGCGCATTTTGTGCAGCTGCTGCACCTGTTGCTGCTGCACGCTTTTGACCGGCACCGGACGGATGCCCTCGCAACGAGCCGCCTCCAGGATCGCATCGCAGTCGTTGCGATCGGTCTTACTGCGCCGCCGGTAGGCGCGCACGTAGCGCGGATGCAGCAGCACCACGCGATGCCCCGCCGCCTGCATCAACCGGCCCCAGTGGTGAGCCGTGCCGCAGGCCTCCATCACCCACTCGACAGGCTCCGGCTGCTCCTGTACATAACGCCAGAATGCCTCCGGATCGAGCCGCCTGCGACGATCCACCCGACCGACATGGATACTTTCGGCAACCTGGTAAACGGACTTGGCCAAATCAATTGCAATGCGTTTCATCTTCACTCTCCCGGCAAACAGACACCTCGTGTCTTATAGAAGAAACGCGGTGCGGGGAGAGTCCATTACAGCCTTCAAGCCGAAGCCGCTTCGCGGCGCGGCTTAATTCGGGCGTTAGATGCACTAAGCACATAATTGCTCACAGCCAAACTATCAGGTCAAGTCTGCTTTTATTATTTTTAAGCGTGCATAATAAGCCCTACACAAATTGGGAGATATATCATGAAAGGCTGGCTTTTTCTTGTTATCGCAATAGTTGGCGAAGTAATCGCAACATCCGCATTAAAATCTAGCGAGGGCTTTACTAAGCTTGCCCCTTCCGCCGTTGTCATAATCGGTTATGGCATCGCATTTTATTTTCTTTCTCTGGTTCTGAAATCCATCCCTGTCGGTGTTGCTTATGCAGTCTGGTCGGGACTCGGCGTCGTCATAATTACAGCCATTGCCTGGTTGCTTCATGGGCAAAAGCTTGATGCGTGGGGCTTTGTAGGTATGGGGCTCATAATTGCTGCCTTTTTGCTCGCCCGATCCCCATCGTGGAAGTCGCTGCGGAGGCCGACGCCATGGTGACGGTGTTCGGCATTCTGAATCTCACCGAGGACTCCTTCTTCGATGAGAGCCGGCGGCTAGACCCCGCCGGCGCTGTCACCGCGGCGATCGAAATGCTGCGAGTCGGATCAGACGTCGTGGATGTCGGACCGGCCGCCAGCCATCCGGACGCGAGGCCTGTATCGCCGGCCGATGAGATCAGACGTATTGCGCCGCTCTTAGACGCCCTGTCCGATCAGATGCACCGTGTTTCAATCGACAGCTTCCAACCGGAAACCCAGCGCTATGCGCTCAAGCGCGGCGTGGGCTACCTGAACGATATCCAAGGATTTCCTGACCCTGCGCTCTATCCCGATATTGCTGAGGCGGACTGCAGGCTGGTGGTTATGCACTCAGCGCAGCGGGATGGCATCGCCACCCGCACCGGTCACCTTCGACCCGAAGACGCGCTCGACGAGATTGTGCGGTTCTTCGAGGCGCGGGTTTCCGCCTTGCGACGGAGCGGGGTCGCTGCCGACCGGCTCATCCTCGATCCGGGGATGGGATTTTTCTTGAGCCCCGCACCGGAAACATCGCTGCACGTGCTGTCGAACCTTCAAAAGCTGAAGTCGGCGTTGGGGCTTCCGCTATTGGTCTCGGTGTCGCGGAAATCCTTCTTGGGCGCCACCGTTGGCCTTCCTGTAAAGGATCTGGGTCCAGCGAGCCTTGCGGCGGAACTTCACGCGATCGGCAATGGCGCTGACTACGTCCGCACCCACGCGCCTGGAGATCTGCGAAGCGCAATCACCTTCTCGGAAACCCTCGCGAAATTTCGCAGTCGCGACGCCAGAGACCGAGGGTTAGATCATGCCTAGCATTCACCTTCCGGCCGCCCGCTAGCGGACCCTGGTCAGGATCCGCGAAGGTGGGCGCAGACATGCTGGGCTCGTCAGGATCAAACTGCACTATGAGGCGGCGGTTCATACCGCGCCAGGGGAGCGAATGGACAGCGAGGAGCCTCCGAACGTTCGGGTCGCCTGCTCGGGTGATATCGACGAGGTTGTGCGGCTGATGCACGACGCTGCGGCGTGGATGTCCGCCAAGGGAACGCCCGCCTGGGACGTCGCGCGGATCGACCGGACATTCGCGGAGACCTTCGTCCTGAGATCCGAGCTCCTAGTCGCGAGTTGCAGCGACGGCATCGTCGGCTGTTGCACCTTGTCGGCCGAGGATCCCGAGTTCTGGCCCGACGCCCTCAAGGGGGAGGCCGCATATCTGCACAAGCTCGCGGTGCGACGGACACATGCGGGCCGGGGTGTCAGCTCCGCGCTGATCGAGGCTTGCCGCCATGCCGCGCGAACGCAGGGGTGCGCCAAGCTGCGGCTCGACTGCCACCCGAACCTGCGTGGCCTATACGAGCGGCTCGGATTCACCCACGTCGACACTTTCAATCCCGGCTGGGATCCAACCTTCATCGCAGAACGCCTAGAACTCGAAATCTAACGTCCGTTCGGGCATCGAGGTCCATGTCGGGGTGGGACGGGCCCGTGGCTTCAAGATCACTTGCAGTCCGACCGCGATGTCTTGGTTGCGCGAGAGGTTGTCGACAGGCCATGCTGAGTGTGCGATGGTTGATCGCTTCCTCGCCGCTCTCCACGGCGACGATGGCCGCCGCCATCAGCAAGTGCGCCAGTTCCCCTATGGTGCCCTCGCTGCGTGTGAGCAGGTAGCGAGCCATGTCCAGCGTGGCAATTGGGGAAGGCCGGCGCAGCGGGAGCGAAGCGGCGAAGCTGGCCAGCAGTGAGCAGCAATCGTCGTTGGCCTCCCATACCGGCAGCATCATCGGCTCGAAGCGATTTTCCAACTGGTCATCGGAGCGGATGGCTAGGTAGGCGTCGCGCGTGCCTACCCCAACCAACGGGATGCGCAGTTCGTTGCCGAGGAAGCGCAGCAGGTTGAGGAATTCCCGGCGGTTGACGCTGTTGCCGGCCAGCACGTTGTGCAGCTCGTCGATCACCAGCATGCGCACGCCGACCTTGCGCAGCAGTGCCAGAGCCAGTTGCTCCATTTCCGGCAACCGTGGGCGTGGGCGCAGCGGCGCGCCCATCGCGGCGAGCAGCGCGACGTAGAAGCGGATCACGGACGGCTCGGACGGCATCTGCACGACCAACACCGGGATGTGCTCCTGGTCGGCGTCGGAGCTGGCCGGGTGGGTGCGGCGGAACTTCTCGACGATCATCGACTTGCCATTGTTGGTCGGGCCAACCAGCAGCAGGTTGGGCATGCGTTGCTTGTTTGGCCACGCATAAAGGGCTTCCAGCCGGTTCAGCGCCTCGACTGCGCGCGGATAGCCGATCCAGCGGTCGGCGCGAAGGCGCTGGATGCGCTCGTCCGCCGGAAGACGGGCCAAGCCCTGGGCCGCCGGCAGCAGGTGGGACAGGTCGATGATGGGATATTCGTCCACGGCTACCACTCCTCAATCTGGTCGAACGGTTTGGCGGGTGGCAAGTTGTCTGCCTGCGGGTCGGCAATATCCGTATCCGGCGGAACGGGCTTGTCCGGCCGAGCTGATGTCTTGAGGTGCTGGCGGCGATCCGCGTCACGCCGCGCCTTGCGTGTGGCCTTCTGCGCGCTGGTCACAATCTCACGCATCTGGCCGATCATGCGGAACAGCGCCGACTCATCCACCTGTTCGCGCCCTTGCTGCCGCAGTTTCGCCAGCGCCTGCCGTTGTTCCCAGAGGGTGACAGCCGGATGCGACAAGGTACGGTAGGGAATTTCCAGGTAATGCTGTCCCTCCGGTTCCAGGACCCAGATACGGCTGATGTCGCGCGGATCGCGCCGGATCAGAAAGGACGGCCAGCGTTCACGCCGCGCAATCCACGGCTTGAGCGCATCGGCGTAGTAGTGGATGTGGTCGATGACAAAGCCGGTGCGGGTCAGCGTGCGCCGGAGGATCGGCAGAAAATCGACCAGGAACGAAGTAGCGCGTGTGACGACGGCCGGTACGCCGACACGCGCCACGGCCTCGGCCCAGCGCGCGGCCGGCGGTTGGAGCAGGCCGTTGTGCACCGAACCGTGGTAGGTGCCGACCGCCAATGTGAGCCAGCGCTCTAGCTCGCGCAGCGTCAGGGCGGCCTTGTTTTCGGAATCGTAGTCGCCGCGCTGGTCAGGGTTGGAGAAGGTCGTTCCCGGCAGTTCGTCGTGAATCATCTGCATCGCCGTGCCGATGATCCGTTCCACGATGCCGCCATAGTGCGGCTGTCCCAGCGGGCGATAGTCCAGCCGGATGCCATGCTGCTCGCAACCCCGGCGCAGGGCCTCGCTCTTGAACTCGGCCGCGTTGTCTAGGTAGAGCAGCAAGGGCTTGCCGCTCATCTGCCAATCCATTTCCACGTTCAGTCCTTCCAGCCAAGGGCGCTTGTCGCAGGCGACATGCACGAGGCACAGGCCAACCGAAACGGCAGACGGCGCTTCCAGCGTGACGACCATGCCGAGCACGCAGCGGGTGAACACGTCGATGGCGAGGGTCAGGTACGGGCGGCCAATAGGTTGCCGGTCGCGGTCATCGACCACGATCAGGTCGATGACCGTATGGTCTATCTGCACCTGCTCCAGCGGCGCGGTCACGGCAGGAGGCTCGCCGCCCACACCTTGTAGGTCACGAGCGGCATCCTGGCCTTCCCGCCGGCGGATGACCTTGCGCGGGTCAAGGCTAGCGATCCGTAAGGCCACGGTATTGCGCGCCGGCACTCGCAGTTTTTGAGCCTTGCACACCTGAGTGACTTCGCGGTGAAAGGCCGCTAGGCTGCGCTTCTGCTTGGTCAGGAACCGCTTTTGCAGTAGCTCGTGGATGACGCGCTCGACCGGTTCCGGCAAGCGCCCCTTACCTTTACCTCCACCGGACTGGCCGGGCACCAGATCCGTCACGAGGCCGCTGCCTTGCCGGGCACGCCGGATCAGAACGTATACCTGGCGCCGAGACAAGCCCAGCGCCTGAGCCGCCATATCGGCCGCTTCGTGCCCGACCGTCTCCGACTGCGCCAACGGACTGATGATCTCCGCACGACGGCGCGCACGCTCCCAAGCCTCATCAGGCAGAGTGGCCACGCCTTGTTCTGGAATCCGTGGGGTGTCCGTCGCCATGCTCACCTCGCTTTGGTGCACACGAGTATTGAGCATAGTCGAGATTGGTGCAGATCACTTCTGATATTGAACTGTCAGGAGCTGGCTGCACAACAGCCATTACGCCCAATCAACTGGTGCAGTCGTCTTCTGAAAATGACATCCATGCCCAGCCCGTGCGCGAGCTGGATCACCGCCCGCACGATAGTTTGGTCACGGGCATCATCCGGGAGCCTGGCGACAAAGGATTGGTCGATTTTCAATGTGGTGATGGGGCAGCATTTCAGATGTTGCAGGCAGGAATAGCCGGTGCCGAAGTCGTCGGCGGCGAAGCGCACGCCGATGGCGCGCAAGGCGTCGAAACTGGCGAACAGGGCTGGATTGCCGAATGCGACCGATTCGGTCAGTTCGATCTCCAGAAGCTCGGCGGGCAGGGCCATATCGGCCAGCACCCGCTTTACCTCGTCGTCGAACGTTGGCCCAACCTGGCTGGCGGACACATTGATGGCAAGACGGAACGGTTGCCATGCCGGTCCTTGCCACTTGTGCATCTGGCGACAGGCCTCGCCCAGCACCCACGCGCCTATTTCCGGCATCAGGCCGAACGACTCGGCCAGCGGCAGGAACTGGCCGGGCGGCAACAGGCCAAGCCTCGGATGCCGCCAGCGCATCAACGCTTCCGCGCCAGCGATCCGGTGATCGCGCAGATCGACCAGCGGCTGGTAATGCAGGTCAAGCTGTCCGCGCGCCGCCGCCTGCGCCAACTCGGCCGCCGTCCATCCGGCGGGCTGCGAACTCGTCATGATCCGCCCCGGAAGGCGCGCAGCAGCCGCGTTACGGCCAGAACGAACAAGCCGGTCAGCGCGAGCGCGGCAACACCCCAATGCTCGCCAAGGAAGGCACCGGCGGTCGTCCCGGCCAGCACGGCGGCGAGAATCGGCAGATGGCAGGGGCAGGTCAACACGGCCAGCGCACCCCACAGGTAGCCGGAAACGGGTTGGCGCGTCTCGGGCGGCAGTTTGTCAGGGGCGTTCACGGCAATGCCTCCTCGTGCGCCCGCTCGGCTGGCATGGAGGCCAGTTGCGCGTCCAGATGGGCCAACGCCGCGCGCCGCCGCTCGACCAACTGGCGCAGCACGGCAAGCTGCGCTGCGGCTTGTGCGCCGTCCGCTGCGTCGAGCGCACGGCACAGCCGCGCCAGGGCATCCAGGCCGATACCCGCCTCGAAGGCCGCGCGCACGAAGCACAGCCGTTGCAAGGCCGCATCGTCGAACACGCCGTAGCCGCCCGTGGTGCAGGCCACCGGCCGTAACAAGCCGCGCACCAGGTAGTCGCGCACGATATGTACGCTCACCCCAGCGTTATGGGCCAGTTGCGATACCGTGTAGGCGCTCATCGCACACCTCCTTGTCCTCACCCGGCGCAGCAGGAAAGCTGCTTCACATCCTTGTTGAAGGTCTGCGCCGCGAGCTTCAACCCTTCGACCATCGTCAGGTAGGGGAACAACTGGTCGGCCAGTTCCTGCACCGTCATCCGGTTGCGAATCGCCAGTGCGGCCGTCTGGATCAGTTCGCCCGCTTCCGGGGCCACTGCCTGCACGCCGATCAGTCGTCCGCTGCCTTCTTCAACCACCAGTTTGATGAAGCCGCGCGTGTCGAAGTTGGCGAGCGCGCGCGGCACGTTGTCCAGCGTTAGCGTGCGACTATCAGTTTTGATGCCGTCATGGTGCGCTTCCGCCTCGCTGTAGCCTACGGTCGCCACTTGCGGGTCGGTGAACACCACGGCCGGCATCGCGGTCAGGTTCAGGGCCGCGTCACCGCCGGTCATGTTGATCGCGGCGCGAGTGCCGGCCGCTGCCGCCACATAGACGAACTGCGGCTGGTCGGTGCAGTCGCCTGCGGCGTAGATGTGTTCCACGCTTGTAGGGGTCTGACGCTCAGTGGAACGAAAACTCACGTTAAGGGATTTTGGTCATGAGATTATCAAAAAGGATCTTCACCTAGATCCTTTTAAATTAAAAATGAAGTTTTAAATCAATCTAAAGTATATATGAGTAAACTTGGTCTGACAGTTACCAATGCTTAATCAGTGAGGCACCTATCTCAGCGATCTGTCTATTTCGTTCATCCATAGTTGCCTGACTCCCCGTCGTGTAGATAACTACGATACGGGAGGGCTTACCATCTGGCCCCAGTGCTGCAATGATACCGCGAGACCCACGCTCACCGGCTCCAGATTTATCAGCAATAAACCAGCCAGCCGGAAGGGCCGAGCGCAGAAGTGGTCCTGCAACTTTATCCGCCTCCATCCAGTCTATTAATTGTTGCCGGGAAGCTAGAGTAAGTAGTTCGCCAGTTAATAGTTTGCGCAACGTTGTTGCCATTGCTGCAGGCATCGTGGTGTCACGCTCGTCGTTTGGTATGGCTTCATTCAGCTCCGGTTCCCAACGATCAAGGCGAGTTACATGATCCCCCATGTTGTGCAAAAAAGCGGTTAGCTCCTTCGGTCCTCCGATCGTTGTCAGAAGTAAGTTGGCAGCAGTGTTATCACTCATGGTTATGGCAGCACTGCATAATTCTCTTACTGTCATGCCATCCGTAAGATGCTTTTCTGTGACTGGTGAGTACTCAACCAAGTCATTCTGAGAATAGTGTATGCGGCGACCGAGTTGCTCTTGCCCGGCGTCAACACGGGATAATACCGCACCACATAGCAGAACTTTAAAAGTGCTCATCATTGGAAAACGTTCTTCGGGGCGAAAACTCTCAAGGATCTTACCGCTGTTGAGATCCAGTTCGATGTAACCCACTCGTGCACCCAACTGATCTTCAGCATCTTTTACTTTCACCAGCGTTTCTGGGTGAGCAAAAACAGGAAGGCAAAATGCCGCAAAAAAGGGAATAAGGGCGACACGAAAATGTTGAATACTCATACTCTTCCTTTTTCAATATTATTGAAGCATTTACCAGGGTTATTGTCTCATGAGCGGATACATATTTGAATGTATTTAGAAAAATAAACAAATAGGGGTTCCGCGCACATTTCCCCGAAAAGTGCCACCTGACGTCTAAGAAACCATTATTATCATGACATTAACCTATAAAAATAGGCGTATCACGAGGCCCTTTCGTCTTCAAGAATTTTATAAACCGTGGAGCGGGCAATACTGAGCTGATGAGCAATTTCCGTTGCACCAGTGCCCTTCTGATGAAGCGTCAGCACGACGTTCCTGTCCACGGTACGCCTGCGGCCAAATTTGATTCCTTTCAGCTTTGCTTCCTGTCGGCCCTCATTCGTGCGTTCTAGGATCCTCCGGCGTTCAGCCTGTGCCACAGCCGACAGGATGGTGACCACCATTTGCCCCATATCACCGTCGGTACTGATCCCGTCATCAATGAACCGGACTGCCACGCCCTGAGCGTCAAATTCCTTTATCAGTTGGATCATATCGGCAGTGTCGCGGCCAAGACGGTCGAGCTTCTTAACCAGAATGACATCACCTTCCTCCACCTTCATCCTCAGCAAATCCAGCCCTTCCCGGTCTGTTGAACTGCCGGATGCCTTATCGGTAAATATACGGTTTGCTTTCACACCTGCGTCTTTGAGTGCTCTGACCTGAAGATCAAGAGACTGCTGACTGGTTGAGACCCGAGCGTAACCAAAAAGTCGCATAAAAATGTACCTTAAATCGAATATCGGACAACTCATGTCTATTATTACAAATTTACGATTTAATAGACATATTAATGTAACAGTTTTACGATGTCCGATAATTTATAATATTTCGGACGGTTGCGAAATTGTTAATTCATGACCATCAGGCAGGGAGGCCGGTATGCCCGTCGATTTTCTGACCACTGAGCAGGAACTGAATTATGGTCGCTATGTTGCAGAACCCAATGACGTGCAGCTGGCGCGCTATTTTCATCTTGATGAGCGGGATCTTGCCTTCATTAACCAGCGGCGGGGAAGGCATAACCGGCTGGGAATTGCGCTTCAGCTCACCACCGCCCGTTTTCTGGGCACCTTTCTGACAGACTTAACCCGGGTTCTGCCAGGTGTTCAGCAATTTGTCGCGGTGCAGCTTAATATTCGCCGTCCAGAAGTCCTTACCCGCTACGCAGAACGGGTTACCACCCTCAGAGAGCATACTGCGCTGATTAAGGAATATTACGGTTACCATGAATTTGGCGATTTCCCCTGGTCTTTCCGCCTGAAGCGCCTGCTGTACACCCGCGCATGGCTCAGTAATGAGCGACCCGGCCTTATGTTTGATTTTGCCACCGCGTGGCTGCTTCAGAATAAGGTCCTGCTGCCCGGAGCAACCACACTTGTACGTCTCGTCAGTGAAATACGCGAACGGGCAAATCAGCGGCTGTGGAAGAAACTGGCCGCGTTGCCGGACAGCTGGCAGACCGCCCGCGTGACGGATCTTCTGGACATTCCTGAGGGGCAGCGTACTTCACCGCTGGAGCAACTGAAAAAGGGACCGGTCACCGTCAGCGGCCCGGCATTTACCGAAGCGCTGGAGCGGTATATCCGGCTGCGAAACCTGGAATTTTCCCGACTGAATTTTACCGGTCTGCCTGCTATACAACTGCGTAATTTGGCCCGTTACGCAGGCATGGCGTCGGTAAAATATATCGCGCGAATGCCACAGCAGAGAAAACTGGCCGTACTCACAGCATTCGTTAAAGCGCAGGAGACTGCGGCGCTGGATGAGGCCGTTGATGTGCTCGATATGCTGATACTGGATATCACTCGTGCGGCGAAGAAAACGGGGCAGAAAAAACGGCTCAGGACGCTTAAAGATCTTGATCGTGCTGCGCTAATATTGGCGCGGGCATGTTCATTGTTGCTGGATGAACAGGCTGACGATGCTGAACTGAGGGAGACCATATTCAACAGCATACCGAAAAGCAGGCTGGCAGAATCCGTCTGCAAGGTAAATGAGCTGGCCCGGCCTCAGAACAACAATTTCCATGACGAAATGGTGGAGCAGTACGGGCGGGTAAAGCGCTTTCTTCCGGCGGTATTGCGCGACCTGCATTTCCAGGCAGCGCCAGCCGGAGAACATACGTTGTCCGCCATTCATTATCTGACCGAACTGAACTGCTCGAAAAAGCGCATCCTGGACAATGCGCCTGAACATATTATTACCGGCCCCTGGAAACGCCTGGTATACGATGCGGAGGGCCGGATACAGCGTGCCGGTTACTCGCTTTGTCTGCTGGAGCGCCTTCAGGATGCACTACGTCGAAGGGACATCTGGCTCGAAAACAGCGATCGCTGGGGAAATCCCCGCGAGAAGCTGTTGCAGGGGGAAGAATGGCAGGCTCAGCGGGTCCCCGTTTGCCGGGCGCTGGGACATCCCACTGATGGACATAAAGGCGTGCAACAGTTGGCGGTCCAGCTAGATGAAACCTGGAAAACCGTCGCATCCCGCTTTGAAGGAAATGCGGAGGTTCATATTTGCCATGACGGTAAACATCCTTCCCTGACTATCAGCAGCCTGGAGAAACTGGAGGAGCCAACATCGTTGCATCGTCTCAACAGTCGGGTAAGGCTGCTACTCCCGCCAGTAGATTTGACGGAACTGTTGCTTGAAATAGATGCCAGAACGGGATTTACACGTGAGTTTACGCATGTCAGTGAATCCGGGGCCCGGGCACAGGATCTGCACATCAGCCTGTGCGCGGTCCTGATGGCAGAGGCCTGCAATATCGGGCTGGAACCGCTGATAAAGCACAATATACCGGCGCTGACGCGCCACCGGCTTAGCTGGGTAAAACAGAATTACCTCCGGGCAGAAACGCTGGTCAGCGCCAATGCCCGCCTGGTTGATTTTCAGTCCACACTGGAGCTTGCTGGCCGCTGGGGTGGTGGCGAAGTGGCTTCAGCTGATGGCATGCGCTTTGTCACGCCGGTGAAAACCGTCAATTCAGGACCTAACAGAAAATATTTTGGTTCCGGACGTGGCATCACCTGGTACAACTTCGTCTCTGATCAGTACTCTGGATTCCACGGCATCGTTGTCCCCGGCACATTACGAGATTCCATTTTTGTGCTGGAAGGCCTTCTGGAGCAGCAGACAGGGCTGAATCCGGTTGAGATCATGACAGACACAGCCGGTACCAGCGACATTATTTTTGGCCTCTTCTGGCTGCTGGGATACCAGTTTTCCCCCCGGCTTGCCGATGCCGGTGAAGCGGTATTCTGGCGAGTGGATAAATCGGCAAATTACGGTGCACTGGACGAACTGGCACGTGGTTGTGCCGATCTGTCGAAAGCCGAGGATCAGTGGGATGAGATGATGCGAACCGCCGGTTCGCTGAAACTGGGCACCATTCATGCTTCAGAACTCATTCGCTCTTTGCTGAAAAGCTCGCGCCCATCAGGGCTGGCACAGGCGATCATGGAAGTGGGGCGCGTCAACAAGACGCTGTACCTTCTTAATTATATTGATGATGAGGATTATCGTCGGCGGATCCTGACGCAGCTAAACCGGGGGGAAGGCCGCCATGCTGTGGCGAGGGCGATCTGCTACGGGCAGCGCGGTGAGATCAGAAAGCGCTATCGTGAAGGTCAGGAAGATCAGCTGGGGGCACTGGGCCTGGTCACTAACGCAGTGGTACTGTGGAACACACTTTATATGCAGGAAGCCCTGAGCTGGATACGCAGTAATGGAGAAGAAATCGGGGTTGAAGATATCGCCCGGTTGTCCCCACTGATGCACGGGCATATCAATATGCTGGGGCATTATACGTTTACGCTACCGGAGGATATTTTGAAGGGGGAACTGAGAGAACTAAATTTCAATTTAAACAATGAATTAACTTCTTAGCGTACGTTTTCGTTCCATTGGCTCTCAAACCCCATGTTGGAGGCATCTTCGCCGTCGTCCCCGCTCTCGAGGCGCAACGCCGCATCGACGCGAATGCTGCATGCATCGAGGGTTGACCCTAGTTCGAGATCGACGAGATTGCCGTCCTTGACGCGGTATTCGCGGTCATAGCCTTTGGCGATGAATGACTGGACTGCTTCTAGAACGTCGGTCACCTGGGAGGTCATGGAAGCACCTTCATCTTGAACTGGATTGGACACGCTCGCGCACAAAGCGCGCTGTGACTCGGCGGACGGAGAAGCTCGCGAAGTGCGTTACTCATAGCCACTTGGCCTTCTTGAAGCGCATGAATAGGAGAAGGCAGAACACCGCTATCACTCCGAGCACGACGAAGTAGCCATATGGCGTGTCCAGTTCCGGCATGTGCTTGAAGTTCATGCCATATATTCCGGCGATCGCCGTCGGGACCGCCAAGATCGCCGCCCAGGCCGCGAGCTGGCGAGTGACCACACCGATCCTTTGCGCTTCCAGAAGGCTGCTGGCCTCGAAGACCGTGGACAGGACAAGCAGGAGGCCGTCGACCATGGACTGCACGCGGTGGACATGGTCCGCGACGTCGTGGAAATATGGTGTCATTTCGGCGCTGATGCAGGGAAAGTGGCCGCGAACGAGCTTTCGCACCAGCTCGGCCATAGCCCCGAGCGTGCGCTGGAACCGCGTGAGTTCGGACCTTAGTTCGAAGATTCGCGCCACCTCTTCTGGCTCGAGGAAATCGTGCAGCGACCGTCGCTCCATCGCCAGGACGTCGTCCTCGATCATTTCGAAGATGGGCAGATACTGGTCGACCACTCGGTGCAAGATCGCGTGCAGCACATAGTCGACACCCTTGCCGAACTGCGTCGGCGATGCCTCGAGTTGCTCCCGAAGTTTGCCCAGCGCTCCGGCATTGCCGTGCCGCACGGTGATAAGGTGATTGTGACCGGTGAAGATCGCCATCTTGCCGTAGCTGATCCGGTCGCCGACCAGCTCGGCGGTCTGGGCGACGACGTACAACTCATCGTTGTAGACCTCGAGCTTGGGCGGGCACAGCGGGTGCATGGCGTTGTCGATCGCCAAAGGATGGAGGTTATACGTCGTCTGGATCGCGCTGAGTTCGTCTGCGGTGGGCTCGCTAAGCGCGATCCAGCAGAAGCCCGAGCGATTCTCGTTTAGTTCGACGTGCTCATCGAGCCTGATTTCACGGACTCGCTTACCTTCGTTGTAATAATATGCGGCGATAATGGTCATGCAGGGGTCGTCTCAGAAAACGGAAAATAAAGCACGCTAAGCGTGCGTGGAGGCTGGCACCCAGCGGTACAGCGTCGGAATGGACACGCCGAGGTTCTTGGCCACGTCCTTGGGCGGCACCCCGCTGGCCAGCAGCTTCTTGGCCGACTCGATCTTGCTGTCGGTCATCTTCGGCTTGCGGCCGCCTTTGCGGCCGAGCTGCTTGGCGACTTCCAGCCCGGCGCGGGTGCGCTCGACGGTCAGCTCGCGCTCCATTTCGGCAAGGCTCGCCATGACGTGGAAGAAGAACCGCCCGGATGGTGTGCCGGTGTCGATGGAGTCGGTGAGGCTCCTGAACTGGACACCGTGCTTGTGCAGATCGCCGACCAGATCGACCAGTTGCTTGACCGACCGGCCCAGCCGGTCGAGCTTCCAGACGACCAAAGTATCGCCTTCGCGCAGCATTTCGAGCGTCTTGGCCAAGCCAGGCCGGTCTGCCCGCGTGCCACTCACCTTGTCCTCGAAGACCTTTTTACATCCGGCCTTGCTCAAGGCTTCGCGTTGCAGCTCCAGGTTCTGATCCTGCGTCGAGACGCGCGCATAGCCAATCAACATGGCTTGTCTCGCGCCCGGTCGATGCGTTCCTGCATCGCCTGCATCACTTCTTCGTGGGTGTACGATCTGGCGTTGGCGTCGGTGGCTTGCCGCAGGGCTTCCTCAACCTCGCGCGTCATCCGCTCGTAATCCTCCGGCCACAGCGCTTGCTCCATGCGCAGCGACGCCTGACCCAGCAGGTGCAGCAGGCTGAACAGCCGCATGTCGTTGGTGGCGACGATGCGCTCCCGAATCTGCTCCTGAATAGCTTCGCTAGCCCGATGCGCTTGTGGTGTGGCAGTCCCCTCGTAGTCAGCGGGGAATTCCGCTTCCTCGGCAATCCTTGCCCAGGCGCTGGCCAGCGCCTCGATGGTTGACGTGCTCATTTCCGCCGCTCCTGTGCTCTTTGGCGAATCAACCGGCCAAGGGGCCTCGACGCGAAAACCAGCAGCATCACGCCTATCGGATACCAGGTCGAGAAGACCACCAAGGCATCGAAGGCTGGCCGTCCGGTGTTGGTAGGCAGTACGGCGGTCACAGCCATCAACCCGCCGACCGTCCAGATGATGCGCCACACGTAGGGCATCACGCGGGGCACGTAGCCGTCATCGAAAGCGGTCTGGTAGTAGCGGCGCAGGCCGCGCTCGGCAAGCGCCTGGCGCTGCCGCTCCGACAGCGCATCCGTCCGGCCATACCAGCGCCGGAATGGTGGACAGCGCAGCAGCAAAGGGGTGAAGAGGATCATCACCGCCACGATCGCGACACCCCACGCCATGACGGCGCCGGCATCGGGCCGCTTGGCGTTCTCGATCACGGGCGCGAAGACGCCCGGAGCACCGATCATCCAGAACAGCGCAATGTGCTGATGGAAGGAGAGCTTCATTTGCTCATCCACTTGCGCAGCAGGCGCTTTTTCAGGGAGGCGCGTTCTTGCGGGTTGCGTCCCTTGTGATTGGCGATGCGATCCGCCGTGGCGGCCTGGCGCTTGACGGGCCAGTAGGAGCGGCCATCCTTGCCCATCGACCAGACGCTGCTGGCCTGGTTTTCCAGCAGGGGCAGATGGGCGCTCAGGGCTTCGGGCGACGCGCTGGTCAGCGCCGTGCTCTCACGGGTGCGCCAGCGCTGATGCCAGAGCTTCTTGTCCTCGCGCTCGCTGCCGCAGGTCGTGTGCCCGACGATGGGTGTTTTGCGGCGGCTGCGGCTCATAACGTAGTGGTCTCCAAGAACATTCAGGACTGATCCCAGGCGTCGATGGTCAAGACCTGATCGGCAGGACAGGCGGCTACGCGGTCGGGAACTGGATGGTGTTCAGTCTCATGCCGACCCCATTCGATTGATCGCGTCGCTTGCGGCACGCTGCGACGCAAGGAGGTTTGCGACCTGGTTTAGCAGCCGTGTCCGCTGCATGTCTGTTACCTATCTCCCCGACCGCTCATTGGACCAACTCCAGAGATTGGGCTCTATCGCTCAGCCAATACGAAACCGGCATTGGCTGATGCCACAACCGAGACGAACACAAATGGCTCGGTACCTGTATTTCGCGCCCCGTGCACTTGGCCCGGTCTTGCCACGGCTATCTCACCTTCCCTGAGGGCACGAACAATCCCATTGCCCTGAAAGTAATCAGCCATTCCCGACAAAACAGTCCACGTGTCTTGGCCGTGAGGATGAATGTGAGCCGCAATTTCCTGCCCGGGATGGACATGCCAAACCACGATAATTGAGTCTCGGGTTTCAAGCACAACGGAACGAATAGGCTCGCCTTCGGACGGCTGAACATACTCGGCTACAGAAAATATTCTCGATTCAACAGTCATCGGAGATCCCTCTTTCACAGTTGTCGTTACGGTCTTCATCGTCGGCATCCTGACGCACGGCGGGCAATTGCTGGAGCAACGCCGGCAGCCATTCCTGTACCGTCTCCCACACCACATCGAGGTTGATGTCGAAATAGCCGTGAGCCATGCGATTACGCATATTGCGCATGCTGCGCCACGGCACGTCGGCATGCGCCTGGGTGAACTCGACGTAGCCATCCATCACCTTTGTGGCCGCCTCGCCGATGACGATCAGGCTCATGATGACGGCCTGCTGGGTGCGCTTGTCGGCCAAGAAGTCGTCCTTGGCCATCCCTTCCACGAAGCTGCGCGCATCGGTTGCGGCCTGCTGAATGTGGTCGAGGTAATCGGGCAGGCGGTTCTCGCTCATATCGGTTGCGCCTCCGCGAGCACCTTGGCCCGGAACTTCGGCGGCAGGTCGCCGGGAGTCAGCAGATCGACGTCAACGCCGAGCAGCGATTTCAGTTCTTCTTCCAAATCGCCCAAGTCCAACAACGTGGCACCGGGCAGCGCATCGACCAACAGGTCGAGGTCGCTGCCATCCCGGTCGGTGCCATGCAGCACCGAGCCGAAGACGCGCGGGTTCGCGGCGCGAAAGCGGCCTACCGCTTCACGCACTGCGCTTCGCTTCATGTCAAGCACAACAGACGGTCGCATGCGCATCCTTTCTTATCGAAACTCGTTGAGATGATATGCAATCAAGAATAGAATTTCAAGAACTATTTTCGAGAATCGCAATGCCTTGATTCCCGTGCCGCGCCTGTCGTTTTCAGAAGACGGCTGCACTGAACGTCAGAAGCCGACTGCACTATAGCAGCGGAGGGGTTGGATCCATCAGGCAACGACGGGCTGCTGCCGGCCATCAGCGGACGCAGGGAGGACTTTCCGCAACCGGCCGTTCGATGCGGCACCGATGGCCTTCGCGCAGGGGTAGTGAATCCGCCAGGATTGACTTGCGCTGCCCTACCTCTCACTAGTGAGGGGCGGCAGCGCATCAAGCGGTGAGCGCACTCCGGCACCGCCAACTTTCAGCACATGCGTGTAAATCATCGTCGTAGAGACGTCGGAATGGCCGAGCAGATCCTGCACGGTTCGAATGTCGTAACCGCTGCGGAGCAAGGCCGTCGCGAACGAGTGGCGGAGGGTGTGCGGTGTGGCGGGCTTCGTGATGCCTGCTTGTTCTACGGCACGTTTGAAGGCGCGCTGAAAGGTCTGGTCATACATGTGATGGCGACGCACGACACCGCTCCGTGGATCGGTCGAATGCGTGTGCTGCGCAAAAACCCAGAACCACGGCCAGGAATGCCCGGCGCGCGGATACTTCCGCTCAAGGGCGTCGGGAAGCGCAACGCCGCTGCGGCCCTCGGCCTGGTCCTTCAGCCACCATGCCCGTGCACGCGACAGCTGCTCGCGCAGGCTGGGTGCCAAGCTCTCGGGTAACATCAAGGCCCGATCCTTGGAGCCCTTGCCCTCCCGCACGATGATCGTGCCGTGATCGAAATCCAGATCCTTGACCCGCAGTTGCAAACCCTCACTGATCCGCATGCCCGTTCCATACAGAAGCTGGGCGAACAAACGATGCTCGCCTTCCAGAAAACCGAGGATGCGAACCACTTCATCCGGGGTCAGCACCACCGGCAAGCGCCGCGACGGCCGAGGTCTTCCGATCTCCTGAAGCCAGGGCAGATCCGTGCACAGCACCTTGCCGTAGAAGAACAGCAAGGCCGCCAATGCCTGACGATGCGTGGAGACCGAAACCTTGCGCTCGTTCGCCAGCCAGGACAGAAATGCCTCGACTTCGCTGCTGCCCAAGGTTGCCGGGTGACGCACACCGTGGAAACGGATGAAGGCACGAACCCAGTTGACATAAGCCTGTTCGGTTCGTAAACTGTAATGCAAGTAGCGTATGCGCTCACGCAACTGGTCCAGAACCTTGACCGAACGCAGCGGTGGTAACGGCGCAGTGGCGGTTTTCATGGCTTGTTATGACTGTTTTTTTGTACAGTCTATGCCTCGGGCATCCAAGCAGCAAGCGCGTTACGCCGTGGGTCGATGTTTGATGTTATGGAGCAGCAACGATGTTACGCAGCAGGGCAGTCGCCCTAAAACAAAGTTAGGCCGCATGGACACAACGCAGGTCACATTGATACACAAAATTCTAGCTGCGGCAGATGAGCGAAATCTGCCGCTCTGGATCGGTGGGGGCTGGGCGATCGATGCACGGCTAGGGCGTGTAACACGCAAGCACGATGATATTGATCTGACGTTTCCCGGCGAGAGGCGCGGCGAGCTCGAGGCAATAGTTGAAATGCTCGGCGGGCGCGTCATGGAGGAGTTGGACTATGGATTCTTAGCGGAGATCGGGGATGAGTTACTTGACTGCGAACCTGCTTGGTGGGCAGACGAAGCGTATGAAATCGCGGAGGCTCCGCAGGGCTCGTGCCCAGAGGCGGCTGAGGGCGTCATCGCCGGGCGGCCAGTCCGTTGTAACAGCTGGGAGGCGATCATCTGGGATTACTTTTACTATGCCGATGAAGTACCACCAGTGGACTGGCCTACAAAGCACATAGAGTCCTACAGGCTCGCATGCACCTCACTCGGGGCGGAAAAGGTTGAGGTCTTGCGTGCCGCTTTCAGGTCGCGATATGCGGCCTAACAATTCGTCCAAGCCGACGCCGCTTCGCGGCGCGGCTTAACTCAGGTGTTAGACATCATGAGGGTAGCGGTGACCATCGAAATTTCGAACCAACTATCAGAGGTGCTAAGCGTCATTGAGCGCCATCTGGAATCAACGTTGCTGGCCGTGCATTTGTACGGCTCCGCAGTGGATGGCGGCCTGAAGCCATACAGCGATATTGATTTGTTGGTTACTGTGGCCGTAAAGCTTGATGAAACGACGCGGCGAGCATTGCTCAATGACCTTATGGAGGCTTCGGCTTTCCCTGGCGAGAGCGAGACGCTCCGCGCTATAGAAGTCACCCTTGTCGTGCATGACGACATCATCCCGTGGCGTTATCCGGCTAAGCGCGAGCTGCAATTTGGAGAATGGCAGCGCAATGACATTCTTGCGGGTATCTTCGAGCCAGCCATGATCGACATTGATCTAGCTATCCTGCTTACAAAAGCAAGAGAACATAGCGTTGCCTTGGTAGGTCCGGCAGCGGAGGAATTCTTTGACCCGGTTCCTGAACAGGATCTATTCGAGGCGCTGAGGGAAACCTTGAAGCTATGGAACTCGCAGCCCGACTGGGCCGGCGATGAGCGAAATGTAGTGCTTACGTTGTCCCGCATTTGGTACAGCGCAATAACCGGCAAAATCGCGCCGAAGGATGTCGCTGCCGACTGGGCAATAAAACGCCTACCTGCCCAGTATCAGCCCGTCTTACTTGAAGCTAAGCAAGCTTATCTGGGACAAAAAGAAGATCACTTGGCCTCACGCGCAGATCACTTGGAAGAATTTATTCGCTTTGTGAAAGGCGAGATCATCAAGTCAGTTGGTAAATGATGTCTAACAATTCGTTCAAGCCGACCGCGCTACGCGCGGCGGCTTAACTCCGGCGTTAGATGCACTAAGCACATAATTGCTCACAGCCAAACTATCAGGTCAAGTCTGCTTTTATTATTTTTAAGCGTGCATAATAAGCCCTACACAAATTGGGAGATATATCATGAAAGGCTGGCTTTTTCTTGTTATCGCAATAGTTGGCGAAGTAATCGCAACATCCGCATTAAAATCTAGCGAGGGCTTTACTAAGCTTGCCCCTTCCGCCGTTGTCATAATCGGTTATGGCATCGCATTTTATTTTCTTTCTCTGGTTCTGAAATCCATCCCTGTCGGTGTTGCTTATGCAGTCTGGTCGGGACTCGGCGTCGTCATAATTACAGCCATTGCCTGGTTGCTTCATGGGCAAAAGCTTGATGCGTGGGGCTTTGTAGGTATGGGGCTCATAATTGCTGCCTTTTTGCTCGCCCGATCCCCATCGTGGAAGTCGCTGCGGAGGCCGACGCCATGGTGACGGTGTTCGGCATTCTGAATCTCACCGAGGACTCCTTCTTCGATGAGAGCCGGCGGCTAGACCCCGCCGGCGCTGTCACCGCGGCGATCGAAATGCTGCGAGTCGGATCAGACGTCGTGGATGTCGGACCGGCCGCCAGCCATCCGGACGCGAGGCCTGTATCGCCGGCCGATGAGATCAGACGTATTGCGCCGCTCTTAGACGCCCTGTCCGATCAGATGCACCGTGTTTCAATCGACAGCTTCCAACCGGAAACCCAGCGCTATGCGCTCAAGCGCGGCGTGGGCTACCTGAACGATATCCAAGGATTTCCTGACCCTGCGCTCTATCCCGATATTGCTGAGGCGGACTGCAGGCTGGTGGTTATGCACTCAGCGCAGCGGGATGGCATCGCCACCCGCACCGGTCACCTTCGACCCGAAGACGCGCTCGACGAGATTGTGCGGTTCTTCGAGGCGCGGGTTTCCGCCTTGCGACGGAGCGGGGTCGCTGCCGACCGGCTCATCCTCGATCCGGGGATGGGATTTTTCTTGAGCCCCGCACCGGAAACATCGCTGCACGTGCTGTCGAACCTTCAAAAGCTGAAGTCGGCGTTGGGGCTTCCGCTATTGGTCTCGGTGTCGCGGAAATCCTTCTTGGGCGCCACCGTTGGCCTTCCTGTAAAGGATCTGGGTCCAGCGAGCCTTGCGGCGGAACTTCACGCGATCGGCAATGGCGCTGACTACGTCCGCACCCACGCGCCTGGAGATCTGCGAAGCGCAATCACCTTCTCGGAAACCCTCGCGAAATTTCGCAGTCGCGACGCCAGAGACCGAGGGTTAGATCATGCCTAGCATTCACCTTCCGGCCGCCCGCTAAATATCTCCTTTTGGGTTGTTAATAAAACATCCAATAAGTTGACTGTGCGTGAAAAAGAAAGTTTTGTGTGATGGCGTTGAAGATCGCACCGTTAAGCTCTTATGTGGGATGGTGCAGAGCTCGACGACTACCGATAAAACGCAACCGCCGCAAACAGACAAGAAAAAGCCCCAACTGATAACAGTTGGGGCTTCAGTATTGTGATTGGTGGAGCAATAGCACCCTGAACCCAAAACCTTCTCGCTCAACCGGTAGTGGCTGATAACAACTCGTGAGGGCTATTGCGGGTTAAGCATTTAGCGATGTCTAGGGCCAGACTGGACGTCTGAACGCAAGCCGCTGATACTGTACATAACCACAGTATCAGCGGAGGATACCCATGTCGCTGGCAAGGAACGCCACGGCGAGTCAATCGCCCACTCAAACAAACGGTTACGAACGCCACCAACCCGACCAGACGCTGCTCTACCAGCTGGTTGAGCAGCACTACCCAGCCTTCAAAGCCTCACTCGAAGCCCAAGGTCAACACCTGCCTCGCTACATCCAACAAGAATTCAACGACCTCCTCCAATGTGGCCGTCTGGAGTATGGTTTCATGCGGGTTCGCTGCGAGGATTGTCATCACGAGCGTCTGGTCGCCTTCAGCTGTAAACGACGCGGCTTTTGCCCTAGCTGCGGTGCCCGCCGGATGGCCGAGAGTGCGGCGCTGCTGATAGACGAAGTCTTCCCCAAGGAGCCCATTCGCCAGTGGGTGCTCAGCTTTCCTTTCCAGCTACGCTTTTTGCTGGCTCGCCATCCCCAGCTGATGGGCCAGGTCTTGAGTATCGTCTATCGTACACTCTCAACTCATCTGATCAAAAAAGCCGGTTACACCAAAGCCTCTGCACAAACTGGCTCAGTGACTCTTATCCAACGCTTTGGCTCCGCGCTAAATCTCAATGTCCACTACCACATGCTGTTTCTCGATGGTGTCTATGCCGAAGATGACTATGGCAAGCAACGCTTCCATCGTGTCAAGGCACCCACTTACGATGAGCTGAATACGCTCGCTCACACCCTCAGCCATCGCATCGCTCGCTGCATGGAAAAGCGTGGGATTTTGGAGCGTGATGCCGAGAATACGTGGTTGACACTGGAAGAGGGCGAAGACGATACGCTGACTCAATTACATGGTGCTTCGGTTACGTATCGCATTGCCGTCGGCCCCCAGCAAGGGCGCAAAGTCTTCACCCTGCAAACCTTGCCAGGGCGTGAGGATAAAGCCGACTCAAGCAGTCGAGTAGCCAACCATGCTGGTTTCTCGCTACACGCCGGTGTGATGGCCGAAGCGCATCAGCGGGATAAGCTTGAGCGCTTGTGTCGCTACATTAGTCGGCCAGCGGTTTCAGAAAAACGTCTGGCATTAACCGCCAATGGGCAGGTGCGTTACGAGCTCAAAACTCCGTACCGCAATGGCACCACCCATGTGATCTTCGAGCCGCTGGACTTCATCGCCAAACTCGCTGCGTTGGTACCTAAGCCGCGAGTCAACCTCACACGCTTCCACGGCGTCTTTGCACCGAACAGCAAACACCGAGTTCAAGTAACACCCGCCAAGCGGGGCAAGAAGCCCGACAAATCGGAAGGTCTCGATACTAACTGGCGTGACAAGAGTCCTGCAGAGCGCCACCGCGCCATGACCTGGATGCAACGCCTCAAGCGAGTCTTCAATATTGATATTGAAGTCTGCGAACACTGCGGCGGTCACGTCAAAGTGATTGCCAGCATCGAAGATCCGAAGGTCATTGAGCAGATTCTCAAGCATCTGAAACAGAAAACAGCCAAGGCGAATGCCGCCAAGCAGCGTGAGCTGCCACCAGAACGAGCGCCGCCACTGACTCCCAGCCTGTTCGATCCATCACAGAGTCGTCTCTTTGACTGACGACCCCAAATCCAACACTGCTCAACACTGCCAACTTTTAAACGGGGCGGTGGGGCAGTTTGTATCTCTCGAGCTATCAGGCTAGAGATTTTACCGCCAAATCGAACCTTATTAGAGCGGTTTAGGCTGGACCGGCAGTTAAAATTGGGGCTTGAGCGGTAAACGAGTGAGGGAATTTCAGGTAAGATACTTCGGATGAGGAGCAAAAAGGTGGTTTATACTTCCTATACCCGTTAGCACCCTCCCTGATTAAAGGAAGCCGTATGGATATTATTGATAAAGTTTTTCAGCAAGAGGATTTCTCACGCCAGGATTTGAGTGACAGCCGTTTTCGCCGCTGCCGCTTTTATCAGTGTGACTTCAGCCACTGTCAGCTGCAGGATGCCAGTTTCGAGGATTGCAGTTTCATTGAAAGCGGCGCCGTTGAAGGGTGTCACTTCAGCTATGCCGATCTGCGCGATGCCAGTTTCAAGGCCTGCCGTCTGTCTTTGGCCAACTTCAGCGGTGCCAACTGCTTTGGCATAGAGTTCAGGGAGTGCGATCTCAAGGGCGCCAACTTTTCCCGGGCCCGCTTCTACAATCAAGTCAGCCATAAGATGTACTTCTGCTCGGCTTATATCTCAGGTTGCAACCTGGCCTATACCAACTTGAGTGGCCAATGCCTGGAAAAATGCGAGCTGTTTGAAAACAACTGGAGCAATGCCAATCTCAGCGGCGCTTCCTTGATGGGCTCAGATCTCAGCCGCGGCACCTTCTCCCGCGACTGTTGGCAACAGGTCAATCTGCGGGGCTGTGACCTGACCTTTGCCGATCTGGATGGGCTCGACCCCAGACGGGTCAACCTCGAAGGAGTCAAGATCTGTGCCTGGCAACAGGAGCAACTGCTGGAACCCTTGGGAGTAATAGTGCTGCCGGATTAGCTCGAATGCAAACACAAGAGGCAAATATCACTTGAGTTCCGCGCTACAACAAGGCAGATTCTGCTATAGCAGAGTATTACCGCCGGAATGCCGTTTCTCTGCTGCCGCAGCCGACGTTATACCTTCCCTTCAAAGGAGGCATTATGAAGACTCAACTGCCCTAAAGAAAAACTTACAGGTGGATTATGGTCAGACGTTATCTCCCCCTTAACCCGCTGCGCGCCTTTGAGGCCGCCGCCCGTCATCTCAGTTTTACCCGCGCGGCGATTGAGCTGAATGTCACCCATGCCGCCGTCAGCCAGCAGGTCAGGGCGCTGGAAGAACAACTCGGCTGTGTGCTGTTTACCCGCGTCTCGCGCGGGCTGGTGCTGACCCATGAAGGTGAGGGATTACTGCCGGTGCTCAATGAGGCGTTTGACCGGATTGCGGATACTCTGGAGTGTTTTTCTCACGGGCAGTTCCGTGAGCGGGTGAAAGTCGGTGCGGTGGGAACATTTGCCGCAGGCTGGCTGCTGCCGCGTCTGGCCGGATTCTATGACAGCCATCCGCATATTGATCTGCATATCTCCACCCATAACAATCATGTGGACCCGGCGGCGGAAGGGCATGATTATACGATCCGTTTCGGTAACGGCGCGTGGCATGAGTCAGATGCGGAACTGATTTTCAGTGCACCACACGCTCCGCTGTGCTCACCGGCCATTGCAGAACAGTTACAGCAGCCGGATGATGTTCACCGCTTTACCCTGCTGCGCTCATTCCGCCGGGATGAATGGAGCCGCTGGCTGGATTGTGCGGGCGGCACACCGCCTTCCCCGTCACAGCCGGTAATGGTGTTCGATACCTCACTGGCCATGGCCGAGGCGGCACAACTGGGTGCCGGGGTAGCGATCGCACCGGTATGTATGTTCAGCCGCCTGTTACAGTCAGGCGCACTGGTACAGCCGTTTGCCGCAGAAATCACCCTCGGCGGCTACTGGCTGACGCGGTTACAGTCCCGTACGGAAACCCCGGCCATGCAGCAATTCGCCCGCTGGCTGCTGAATACGGCGGCGGCGTAAAACTCACTCACCTTCCAGGCTTTTTACCCGCAAATCATCACCTTCACTGATGCGCAGCCGTTCACTGCCGCAGTGCGGACAGCATCCGGCGTGCTGCATGATTTCGGCCTCACGGCTGCAATCCCAGCACCATGCCTGTGCCGGGATAACATCAATATGCAGTGTGCAGCCCTGCGCCACGGTATCACGGCAGGCGATATCAAAACAGAAATGCAGTGCACTCTCCTCAACATCCGCCAGTGCGCCGACTTCCAGCCAGACATCCGTTACCCGCGCAATGCCGTGCTGTTCAGCCTGTTCGCGGATAATGTCCGCCGCACCGAGGGCTTTACTAAGCTTGCCCCTTCCGCCGTTGTCATAATCGGTTATGGCATCGCATTTTATTTTCTTTCTCTGGTTCTGAAATCCATCCCTGTCGGTGTTGCTTATGCAGTCTGGTCGGGACTCGGCGTCGTCATAATTACAGCCATTGCCTGGTTGCTTCATGGGCAAAAGCTTGATGCGTGGGGCTTTGTAGGTATGGGGCTCATAATTGCTGCCTTTTTGCTCGCCCGATCCCCATCGTGGAAGTCGCTGCGGAGGCCGACGCCATGGTGACGGTGTTCGGCATTCTGAATCTCACCGAGGACTCCTTCTTCGATGAGAGCCGGCGGCTAGACCCCGCCGGCGCTGTCACCGCGGCGATCGAAATGCTGCGAGTCGGATCAGACGTCGTGGATGTCGGACCGGCCGCCAGCCATCCGGACGCGAGGCCTGTATCGCCGGCCGATGAGATCAGACGTATTGCGCCGCTCTTAGACGCCCTGTCCGATCAGATGCACCGTGTTTCAATCGACAGCTTCCAACCGGAAACCCAGCGCTATGCGCTCAAGCGCGGCGTGGGCTACCTGAACGATATCCAAGGATTTCCTGACCCTGCGCTCTATCCCGATATTGCTGAGGCGGACTGCAGGCTGGTGGTTATGCACTCAGCGCAGCGGGATGGCATCGCCACCCGCACCGGTCACCTTCGACCCGAAGACGCGCTCGACGAGATTGTGCGGTTCTTCGAGGCGCGGGTTTCCGCCTTGCGACGGAGCGGGGTCGCTGCCGACCGGCTCATCCTCGATCCGGGGATGGGATTTTTCTTGAGCCCCGCACCGGAAACATCGCTGCACGTGCTGTCGAACCTTCAAAAGCTGAAGTCGGCGTTGGGGCTTCCGCTATTGGTCTCGGTGTCGCGGAAATCCTTCTTGGGCGCCACCGTTGGCCTTCCTGTAAAGGATCTGGGTCCAGCGAGCCTTGCGGCGGAACTTCACGCGATCGGCAATGGCGCTGACTACGTCCGCACCCACGCGCCTGGAGATCTGCGAAGCGCAATCACCTTCTCGGAAACCCTCGCGAAATTTCGCAGTCGCGACGCCAGAGACCGAGGGTTAGATCATGCCTAGCATTCACCTTCCGGCCGCCCGCTAGCGGACCCTGGTCAGGTTCCGCGAAGGTGGGCGCAGACATGCTGGGCTCGTCAGGATCAAACTGCACTATGAGGCGGCGGTTCATACCGCGCCAGGGGAGCGAATGGACAGCGAGGAGCCTCCGAACGTTCGGGTCGCCTGCTCGGGTGATATCGACGAGGTTGTGCGGCTGATGCACGACGCTGCGGCGTGGATGTCCGCCAAGGGAACGCCCGCCTGGGACGTCGCGCGGATCGACCGGACATTCGCGGAGACCTTCGTCCTGAGATCCGAGCTCCTAGTCGCGAGTTGCAGCGACGGCATCGTCGGCTGTTGCACCTTGTCGGCCGAGGATCCCGAGTTCTGGCCCGACGCCCTCAAGGGGGAGGCCGCATATCTGCACAAGCTCGCGGTGCGACGGACACATGCGGGCCGGGGTGTCAGCTCCGCGCTGATCGAGGCTTGCCGCCATGCCGCGCGAACGCAGGGGTGCGCCAAGCTGCGGCTCGACTGCCACCCGAACCTGCGTGGCCTATACGAGCGGCTCGGATTCACCCACGTCGACACTTTCAATCCCGGCTGGGATCCAACCTTCATCGCAGAACGCCTAGAACTCGAAATCTAACGTCCGTTCGGGCATCGAGGTCCATGTCGGGGTGGGACGGGCCCGTGGCTTCAAGATCACTTGCAGTCCGACCGCGATGTCTTGGTTGCGCGAGAGGTTGTCGATATCCTCCACTTCCATCATCAACCCTGGATAATGCCGCCGCCGTCATCGCCGCCGACGCCCGTGCCGGGCTTTTCGGGCCTGTCAGGCTTGCTCGGCCTTCAGCCTGCCTGGGCGAGATCTCCGGCGGACGGATTAACGGCGGAGCTTCGCCGCCTTTCGTGCGTGTGAAGGCCGAAGATAGTTCTCTCAAAAACATCCGTTTATGAGAGATACCAAATGTCATTTTCAGAAGACGACTGCACCAGTTGATTGGGCGTAATGGCTGTTGTGCAGCCAGCTCCTGACAGTTCAATATCAGAAGTGATCTGCACCAATCTCGACTATGCTCAATACTCGTGTGGGCTCTGTTGCAAAAATCGTGAAGCTTGAGCATGCTTGGCGGAGATTGGACGGACGGAACGATGACGGATTTCAAGTGGCGCCATTTCCAGGGTGATGTGATCCTGTGGGCGGTGCGCTGGTATTGTCGCTATCCGATCAGCTATCGCGACCTTGAGGAAATGCTGGCGGAACGCGGCATTTCGGTCGACCATACGACGATCTATCGCTGGGTCCAGTGCTACGCCCCGGAGATGGAGAAGCGGCTGCGCTGGTTCTGGCGGCGTGGCTTTGATCCGAGCTGGCGCCTGGATGAAACCTACGTCAAGGTGCGGGGCAAGTGGACCTACCTGTACCGGGCAGTCGACAAGCGGGGCGACACGATCGATTTCTACCTGTCGCCGACCCGCAGCGCCAAGGCAGCGAAGCGGTTCCTGGGCAAGGCCCTGCGAGGCCTGAAGCACTGGGAAAAGCCTGCCACGCTCAATACCGACAAAGCGCCGAGCTATGGTGCAGCGATCACCGAATTGAAGCGCGAAGGAAAGCTGGACCGGGAGACGGCCCACCGGCAGGTGAAGTATCTCAATAACGTGATCGAGGCCGATCACGGAAAGCTCAAGATACTGATCAAGCCGGTGCGCGGTTTCAAATCGATCCCCACGGCCTATGCCACGATCAAGGGATTCGAAGTCATGCGAGCCCTGCGCAAAGGACAGGCTCGCCCCTGGTGCCTGCAGCCCGGCATCAGGGGCGAGGTGCGCCTTGTGGAGAGAGCTTTTGGCATTGGGCCCTCGGCGCTGACGGAGGCCATGGGCATGCTCAACCACCATTTCGCAGCAGCCGCCTGATCGGCGCAGAGCGACAGCCTACCTCTGACTGCCGCCAATCTTTGCAACAGAGCCTCCGTCGCCATGCTCACCTCGCTTTGGTGCACACGAGTATTGAGCATAGTCGAGATTGGTGCAGATCACTTCTGATATTGAACTGTCAGGAGCTGGCTGCACAACAGCCATTACGCCCAATCAACTGGTGCAGTCGTCTTCTGAAAATGACAGGACAGGCGCAATGTCAGATTCTGTCGCGGCCTTGGCGCGTGCCTGGAAGCGTTCATAGCAATCCAGCCCGCAGAAATGTTCGACGTATTCCGCGCCTTCCGGGGTGAAGGCGGCATCGAGCGGAATTTCTTTGCAGCATACGCAGCAGGTGGTGCAACTGGCAGTGTTCGGGGCGTTTGCGTTCATGGTGGTACTCCTCCAGATTGGTAGCGAAGCTCAAAGCTGCCCACTCTCGGCTGGCTGGGAAGCGGTCATGATCTTCCCTTGAAGGCCCGCAGCAGCCGCGTCACAGACAGGACAAACAAGCCGGTCAGCGTGAGGGCTGCAATACCCCAGTGCTCCCCGATGAACGCGCCGGCCGTCGTGCCGGCTAGCACAATGGCGAGAATCGGCAAATGGCAGGGACAGGTGAGCACGGCCAGCGCGCCCCACAAGTAGCCGGTGATCGGTTTGTGCGTCTCAGACGGCAAGTGCTCTGGGCTGTTCATGGCAGACTCTCCGCGTGCTGTGCCGGTTCGGTTGGCATGGCGGCCAGTTGCATTTCGAGGCTGGCCAGGGCCTCGCGCCGACGCTCGACGAGTTGCCGCAACACGGCAAGCTGCGCAGACGCACCGTCACCGTCCGCAGCATCCAGCGCCCGGCACAGCCGCGCCAGTGCGTCCAGGCCGATACCCGCTTCGAAGGCAGCCCGTACAAAGCGCAGCCGTTGCAACGCGGTGTCATCGAACAAGCCGTAGCCGCCCGTGGTGTACGCGACCGGCCGTAGCAATCCGCGCAGCAGGTAGTCGCGCACGATATGCACGCTCACCCCGGCATCAAGGGCCAGCCGGGACACTGTGTAGGCGCTCATTGAACACCTCCTTTTCCTCATCCGGCGCAGCACGAAAGCTGCTTCACGTCCTTGCTGAAGGTCTGCGCCGCGAGCTTCAGCCCTTCGACCATGGTCAGGTAGGGGAACAATTGGTCGGCCAGTTCCTGCACGGTCATACGGTTGCGAATGGCGAGCACCGCCGTCTGGATCAGTTCACCCGCTTCCGGGGCCACCGCTTGCACGCCGATGAGCCGTCCGCTACCTTCCTCGATGACCAGCTTGATGAAGCCGCGTGTGTCGAAGTTGGCAAGCGCACGCGGCACGTTATCCAGTGTTAGCAGGCGACTGTCGGTCTCGATCCCGTCGTGATGTGCTTCCGCCTCGCTGTAGCCCACGGTGGCGACCTGCGGGTCGGTGAACACCACGGCCGGCATTGCGGTCAGGTCCAGGGCCGCATCGCCGCCAGTCATGTTGATCGCCGCACGAGTGCCGGCCGCTGCCGCCACATAGACGAACTGCGGCTGGTCGGTGCAGTCGCCGGCCGCGTAGATGTTCGGGCTACTGGTGCGCATGCCCTTGTCGATGACGATGGCCCCCTGCGCATTGACGGCTACCCCCGCCGCTTCCAATGCCAGGCTGCGCGTGTTCGGTGTCCGGCCGGTGGCGACCAGCAGCTTGTCGGCGCGCAATTCACCGTGCGTGGTGGTCAGCACGAATTCACCGTCCATATGGGCGACCTGGCTGGCTTGCGTGTGCTCCAGCACCTCGATGCCCTCGGCACGGAAAGCGGCTGTCACCGCCTCGCCGATGGCCGGGTCTTCACGGAAGAACAAGGTATTGCGCGCCAGGGCCGTGACCTTGCTGCCCAGCCGGGCAAAGGCTTGCGCCAGCTCCAGCGCCACCACCGACGAGCCGATTACGGCAAGGCGTTCGGGAATGGTGTCGCTCGCCAGGGCCTCGGTGGAAGTCCAGTAGGGTGACTCTTTCAAGCCCGGAATCGGCGGGACCGCCGGGCTGGCACCCGTGGCGACCAGGCAGCGGTCGAACATCACGACGCGCTCGCCACCCTCGTTCAAACTAACGATAAGGCTCTGGTCGTCCTTGAAACGCGCTTCACCGTGCAGAACGGTGATGGCTGAATTGCCGTCCAGGATGCTTTCGTACTTGGCATGACGGAGTTCTTCGACACGGGCCTGCTGCTGGGCCAGCAGCCGCTCGCGCAAGATCGTCGGCGGTGTGGGTGGCATGCCGCCGTCGAATGGGCTTTCCCGGCGCAGATGGGCGATGTGGGCGGCGCGGATCATGATCTTGGACGGCACACAACCGACGTTGACGCAGGTGCCGCCGATGGTGCCGCGCTCAATCAGCGTGACCTGCGCGCCTTGCTCGACGGCCTTCAGTGCTGCCGCCATCGCGGCTCCACCGCTACCAATGACGACGACCTGCAACGGGCGTTCGTTGCCACTGGGCTTATCAGCGGCCCCTATCCAGCCGCGCATCTTGTCGAGCAGGCCGGCGCGGTTGTCCGTCGGTGGCGCATCGGCAAGCGTTGCCTCGTAGCCCAGTCCGGCCACGGCGGTAGTCAGCGCATCCGATGACGTGCCCGCCTCAATGGCGAGTTGCGCTGTGCCCTTCGGATAGGACACCAGCGCCGATTGCACGCCGGGCACTTTCTCCAAGGCTTCCTTGACGTGAGCCGCGCACGAGTCGCAGGTCATCCCGGTGATTTTCAGGGTGGTCATGTATTTTTCCTTTTCTGTGGTGGCTACGGCTGTTGCCGTCAGCCACGTTGTTCTGGCAATTCACAGCTGTCCGGCCCGCAGCGGCGATGTGCTGGCGAGATGAAATCCCAGACCGACACCCCAACCATCAAGGCCAGGCCGACATAGAGCAGTCCACCGCTCTGCCAGCCGTAAGCCCGCATTAAAAACACCGCTGCCAGCACCAAGATCGGGCCTATCGTGCCGAGCGCCGTGCGTCGCCACTGTCGATGATTGAGCCAAGCGATAGCATTGGCGAGTAACGCGATGCCGGCGAACATCGGCAGCAGGATGCCAATGAATAGCCCCTCGTACTGGCTCAAGAAGCCCAGTCCGATGGCCGCGCCAAAGCTGGCGATGGCAGGAAAACAGGCGGCGCAGCCCATCGCGGAAACGACGCTGCCGAGCGCGCCGGTTTTGCCAGCGATGCGCGTGATGAGTCCCATGTGTCGCTCCCGAGTTCGGTTAACGGATCAGCGTTTGAGGCTGGACGGATAGCCCGCGTCCTCGGTCGCCTTGGTCAACTTCTGGACGTTGGTCTTGGCATCGTCGAAGGTGACGACGGCCTGGCGCTTGTCGAAACTTACGTCGGTCTTGCTCACGCCCTCAACCTTGGAAAGCGCGTGCTTGACAGTGATCGGGCAAGAGGCGCAGGTCATGCCAGGCACGGACAGCGTGACGGTCTGGGTGGCGGCCCACACGGGGGCAACAACGGCAGCGAGGGCGAGGGCGGCAAACAGTTTTTTCATGATGAACTCCTGTGATTAATAGAAAAATGGCATGACGTAGGGAAATCCGAGCGAGACCAGGACCAGCGCGGCCACGATCCAGAAAATGAGCTTGTAAGTAGCTCGCACTTGGGGAATCGCGCAGACCTCACCCGGTTTGCAGGCTTGCGCCGGGCGGTAGATGCGCCGCCAGGCGAAAAACAGCGCGACCAGCGCTGCGCCGATGAAGATCGGGCGATAGGGTTCCAGCACCGTCAGGTTGCCGATCCATGCCCCGCTGAACCCCAAGGCGATCAAAACCAGCGGCCCCAGGCAGCAGGCCGACGCAAGAATGGCGGCCAGCCCACCGGCGAAGAGCGCGCCGCGCCCGTTTTGTGGTTCAGACTTTTGTGGTTCAGACTTTTGTGGTTCAGACTTTTGTGGTTCAGACATACGCTTGTCCTTTCAAATTTGGTTTGGATAGCTTAAGCTTACTTCCGTAGTTATGTACGGAGTCAAGCGATATGCAAATTAATTTTGAGAATCTGACCATTGGCGTTTTTGCCAAGGCGGCCGGGGTCAATGTGGAGACCATCCGGTTCTACCAGCGCAAGGGCCTGCTGCCGGAGCCAGACAAGCCCTATGGCAGCATTCGCCGCTATGGCGAGGCGGATGTAACACGAGTGCGGTTCGTGAAATCGGCCCAGCGGCTGGGCTTTAGCCTGGACGAAATCGCCGAGCTACTGCGGCTGGAGGATGGCACCCATTGCGAGGAAGCCAGCGGCCTGGCCGAGCACAAGCTCAAGGATGTGCGCGAGAAGATGGCCGACTTGGCACGCATGGAGGCCGTGCTGTCTGAACTGGTGTGCGCCTGCCATGCGCGGAAAGGGAACGTTTCCTGCCCGCTGATTGCGTCACTGCAAGACGGAACGAAGCTCGCTGCATCGGCGCGGGGGAGTCACGGGGTGACTACGCCTTAGCGTGCTTTATTTTCCGAATTCTGAGACGACCCCTGTGTGTTGAAAGACAAGATGAGAACCATGATGTGTACGTAGGTAAATTCATCCAGTTACATGTAGCCGCTAATAAGAGCCTTAAGATCGTCGAAATGGGCGATGTGAAACTGGTGGCCATAACCAGCTCGATTCCTACCACTTTTAATGGTGGGATAAAGAGATACAAAGGGGTTACGTATGTGTCACTTTCCCAAACAGCTCAAACCACTATCGACTTCCCGAAGCGTATCTACAAAGAGGGCCAGGAATGTACTTCTGTCACCAGTCCTGACCAAGGTCCTTTCGCCCGGGATGTTAGGTTGAATTGCTACGGGCGATGTGTTGTCACCGGCGTAAGGTCCCCCTGGCGTACTGAGGCCGCGCACTTAACGCCACGTCATGAAGAAGGCATTCCCGACGTAACGAACGGAATTTTACTTCGCCGTGATATCCATACACTGTTCGACAATGACCATTGCGCCATAAACCCTGACACTATGAAAATTTACTTCAGCCGGGAGGCCCGGGAGTTGGATGATGATCTCCTGAAATGGCATGGGAATGAGATAGAGACGACACGCATGCAGGTTCCGGTTAACATCGAAAACCTTCGGATACGATGGCAAAAATTTAAGGCTAAGGATCGTCAGCGTAAATAAAGCCATAAGCTGAACCACGGCGAGGATTAGTCTTGTTCACTAAATGACAGCGAGAGATTAAATGCAAACCCAAAAAGATATTACAGTTGGCCAGATCTGGGAAGAAGTGGATCCAAGACTGATCCGGAAAGTGCGAGTTGTTGAGGTGGCCTCGTTAGAAGGGCCCAAAGGCATCCTAATCGAAAACGTGGAGTCTGGTCGTAAGAACTGGGCGTCGTCATCCCGCTTTAATGGAAAGCGTGGAGGGTATCGTCTTATTTCCTGAAGGTTTTGCCAATATGGGAAACTGAAGAGGTTGAAACCATCCCGGTGAGGGAGCATATCTGGTAAAGAAGAGTCTTTAAAAAGGTTTTACGCGACCTGGGATAATAAACGGGAAAACGATACCCAAAAAAAGAATACAGCGATGATAACGATAAGGAATGGTAAGGGCTTCAATATTTTGAGAAATGACCTGGCTTACTTTGCATCTGCATTTCTAATCAAACTGTCCACATAGGGATCACAGCTCTTAGGTTCTGAATTTTTCATATGTTCTGTACCTGAAATTGATTCCGTATGAGAAAAGGCCACCGAAGTGGCCTCTATCAAAACTGGTGGCAAAAGTTAGATCAGGAAATCATCAAGACTTTTACCGGCTGCAATTTGTTCTGCCAGAGCTTTGGGGGTACGGCCCTGTCCAGTCCACGTTTTTGTTTCGCCATTTTCATCAGTAAATGAGTATTTGGCCGGGCGTGGTTCACGGCTTTTCTTGGTAGCCGTAGATTTGGCCTGGAATGAGCCAAGCAGCTCTTCCGGGTTGATACCATCTTCTTCCATTAACTTACGCAGGGCGTCAAGTTTCTCCTGACGAGCTTGCAGTTCGGCAGCTTTGGATGATTCTTCCTGACGACGCTCATCAACAATGACATTAAGCTTTTCGAGGATTTCCTCAAGTACTTCTAAAGGCAGCTCGCGGCCCTGGGCGCGAAGAGTACGAATATTGTTTAACGATTTGAGTGCTTCAGACATACGACCTCACTTTCTAATTCTTTGATAAGGATTTACTTAATCATAATACACTCTATAAGGAAAAAGATGCCAGCTTTATGTCTTCAGGTACAAAGATATCTTGCTAAGAATACTCCTTATCTTCCTTGTGCAGACTGTTTCGTGCTTTCGATGTTGTTCATGAGTCTTAAAATCTGCTCACTGTTTAGGGTACTCATGCTGTAAATCATCAAGAAGGAAGCGCAGAACAACATAAGCAATCGGAAAAGGAAACCATGCCAGTGACAGGCCATATATGGCGGAGATAAACATAGGGTAATTTAACTCACTTACAAAATTCGCTTCATTGTATTGTTGAATCGAAATGGCAGAAGCAAAAATTATAATTAAAGTAAGAAAAATCCACTCTAGCCATCTCTTTTTATAACAAGCATAAGCGAAAGCTGTAGGGTAAAAAATAAAGCAAAAAATTCCAGCTGCAATTACGTTCATAAAAGTAACTTTCCTGATAGCGCAGTTATTTTTCGAATGCAGCATCATGAACAACTGCCATAACATTGATGATTGGCTTTCTTTTTCTGAAGAACCTTCCGCGCGGCAAAGTTTCTCCCGCTTTGAGACGATAAAGCCAGAAAACATAAGCCGGAGGAACATTGCTGTCAAAAATATCTGAACAAGTTTGAACTGTGATGCCTACTGTATTGTCTTTCCTCATCTCTTTAAAAGTGCCTTGCAATGCAGCGGATAACGTCATTTTTAAGAAACCTTTTTCTGTTTGAACGGATAGACTTGACTTAGCTGGCTTGACTGTAATGTTTGCCACTAAAGATCCCTCGTTCTGAGGATGCAGGCACTACAAAGTTACCGTCAGGTCTAATCATACGAGTTTGGATGAAATTTTTGCCGGATTTGGTTTTTTCAACCTGGTGCTCGATCTTCCATTCTTCTTTGACGGGACCGGATGACAAATGAACTAGAACCGGTACTTTTTTACGTGTTCTATCCAGAACAATACAATTTGATTTATCCGTATCAACGCTTCCCTGAAGAGTATTCAAAGAGCAATTATCATATCCCTCAACCGGAACTGCATTACCTTGGATATCAATTTTGAATCCTCCAGCTATTACAATTTCGGGTGCATTATCATTTAAAGTCTCGTCATAGGCAGCATCAACTACATCGCAAGCAGTAAGAGTAAGTGACGATGCCACAGCAAGACACAATAAAGAAAATCTGTTTTTGAGCATATTTGAGACCTTTTATAAAAATAAAATAACAGGAGAATTGTATCATTAACAGTCTAGTTCTAACGACTACCACTTTTAAGTATGTATTGAGCCAGTTTTATATTCAGGCACACCATATTGCACTCTAGCTCTTTCATCATCCTAGAAGAACTCTTAATTAAGTATTCTTCAAGTGGGCCAGCATATGCCCCTGATGTCACGATCGTTAGTTGCGTAAGAGGATGAGTCAAACTCTCAATGCCCTTCAGGATGTCATTCTGGACAGCAGAAATATAAACAGGCGAAGCCGCAATCAAATATTCATCATTCGGACTGGACTGCATTAACTGGCTTATAGTTGCGCAACGGTTATGCTTTCCTAGTGATTTTGTGATGGCTTTCCACCAGAGATCATGCCTGAATGGTACTTGATGAAATGTCGCCTCGTAAGAGGGCACCCGATCTCGACTATTTAAAAACCCCATCCCGGCAGAGATTATCCACAACTCCAGATTTCTGGTTGAGTTTAAAATTTCCTTTGCCGTAGACCAGTGATTACCTGAATACAAGGACAATGCCGGTACCGCCTGATTACTTCTGGCGTCGTCTACAATGTTACTCCAGGCATATGCTGCGTCGTCCGGGGTTTGTTTTGGATCTATGTCCAATGTCGGCCAGACGTGGCCCTGATGATTCTTGCCCTTTGTACAGGAAGTGATTAAGTGTACTGAGCGTTCAGAGAACATTATCTTCCTTACATACCCATAGAACAGCTTTCTAAGAACGGTGGGCTCGCCTGAAAATTACAAATCAGCCCCTTTCACGGCATCATTTTGATTCTTCGCGTCTGCCCCCAGTAAGATGACCGGTTTTCTGCATGACAGTGTTATTCCTAACAAACGCAACACAAAACCACGCCAGCCAGAGCAAATTTTTTCATTTGCTGCGTAAAGCCTATTGTTTTCTCTTTTAAGCTTCGCCCACTCGTTACAGAGGGTAACATCATCAAGCGCTGTTATATGCTTCGCCTCACCTTCGACGATAACGGTATGGATACCGTATGCTGTAAATCTCATACTATTTTCCAGAACCCAGTTGCGGTATTCGTTGAGTCCACCTTCGGAACCGGTAGCTCTGCGCCACATTTCAATTTGCTTGTGTGATGGGTCAAGTGTACTTGTCATTGAAGCCTCGTCTCAGCGATAACGCTTGAAATAGCCCGCTTTGGTCAAAATGAAATTAGCCATCTGACTGGCGATTTGATTGTATCTTACTCATAGTGCCCAACCTATAGGTTAAAAAGGGGCATTTTCGCTTTATAGCGTGTTCAACATCATCAATCATCCCAAGAAAGGCTGGCTTATTAAGCCGGTCCATCATTTTCTGTATATCTCTCATCAATTTTTATATCCGGCCTGAAGTGCACCGTTCAAGCACACCGATCAGGCAGTTAGTCACTAGTTAACTCTTTACTAGAGACTAAATTCCATTGATTTACGTGACAACGTCACGTCATTAAGGTTTGCAAATGCCTAATTTTCATACTATGGGATTTAATTAGGAGTAAATCCCACAGGTTTACATAAAGCTGACATTTAAAAGTGTTAAAAATCAATCAGATAGAAAGAAAAGGCTCTCCGGAAGAACTCTTCTCATTATTTCGCCGCCCGGGGTTATTGCTGACAGATCTGAAAGTGCTAATATGTTAGTCATTAGTAATTAGTAAAGCCTTTACTAAACGCGTTTCTACGTAAATTCTATTGGTTTTAGAGGGTCCTACTGTCCGAAGACAATAAAGTTGTACACAAAGCACTAAAGTTGTAACCATTCTCAAAAAACGACGCTAATGTTGTATGCTTACTGAATGTGTGGTTATAGGGTTGGAGACTATAAAATGCACATATAGGTACGTATCAATGTCGTTTTTTGGGTACGATCATGGGTAGGGGTAGGCGTCTCAAATCCTATTTGGATTATGAAAATGCGCTAGGTGACGGCATAGGAGTGGGCTATGGCCAAAGTTATCAGCCCTGGCTTAGAGCTCAGGACGTTAAATCCCGTGGAAACCGTTCGATAGTCTTTGGCCTTAAGACGTTTCGAAACCATCATCATGGGGTTTGAGGGCCAATGATGTAAAAAACCACGCTAAGGAGATAATTCATTGTTTAAATTGAGATTTAACGGCCTCAATTCCCCCTTCATAATATCCTCCGGTAGTGTGAACGTATAATGTCCCAGCATGTTGATATGACCGTGCATCAGAGGCGAAAGCCGCGCGATATGTTCATCCTCTGGCCCTTCCCCGATGCTGCGCAGGTGCGACAAGGCTTCCTGCATATAAAGCGTATTCCACAGCACCACTGCGTTTGTCACCAGACCCAGCGCACCCAACTGATCTTCCTGCCCCTCGCGGTAACGTTTTCTGATCTCGCCACGCTGACCGTAGCAGATGGCTCTTGCAACGGCATGGCGGCCTTCACCCCGGTTCAACTGTGTTAGGATCCGGCGACGATAGTCCTCATCATCAATATAGTTGAGAAGATACAGTGTCTTGTTAACTCTTCCGACCTCCATTATTGCCTGAGCAAGCCCTGACGGTCGGGTACTTCTCAATAGCGATCGAATGAGTTCTGACGCATGAATAGTGCCCAGCTTCAGCGAACCGGCAACCCGCATCATCTCATCCCAGTGGCTTTCGATTTTAGAAAGGTCAACACAACCCCGCGCCAGTTTGTCCAACGCCCCGTAATTCGCTGCTTTGTCGGCCCGCCAGAACACAGCCTCACCCGCATCCGCCAGACGAGGTGAAAATTGGTATCCCAGTAGCCAGAACAGGCCAAAGATAATGTCACTGGTACCTGCTGTGTCCGTCATGATTTCAACCGGGTTTAGTCCCGTTTGTTGCTCAAGTAGCCCTTCCAGCACAAAGATGGAATCCCGCAGTGTTCCAGGAATCACTATGCCATGAAAACCCGAATATTGGTCAGAGACAAAGTTGTACCAGGTGATGCCGCGCCCTGAACCAAAGTATTTTCTGTTGGGGCCAGAATTCACCGTTTTCACTGGCGTGACAAAACGCATACCATCAGCGGAGGCTACCTCCCCGCCCCCCAGTATCCTGCCAACGCTAACGAGGACTGAAAATCAACCAGCCGCGCATTGGCGCTAACCAGCGTTTCTGCTCGGATGTAGTTCTGTTTCACCCAGCTCAGACGATGGCGAGTCAGTGCAGGGATATTGTGCTTGATCAGCGGCTCATGTCCGATATTGCAGGCCTCAGCCAGCATCACCGCACACAGGCTTATATGCAGATCCTGCGCACGGGCACCTGACTCGCTGACATGGCTGAATTCACGGGTGAAGCCAGTTCTGGCGTCAATCTCGAGCAACAGTTCTGTCAGGTCAACGGGTGGAAGCAATTGTCTGACTCGGCTGCTCAGTTGTATCAGCGCCGGTGGTTCATCCAATTTATCCAGGCTGCTGATGGTCAGCGAAGGATGTTTACCTTCATTGCAGATGTCCACGGCGGTATTGCGATCAAAACGTGATGCCACCGTTTTCCAGGTTTCATCTAACTGAGCGGCCAATTGCTCCGATGCTTTACTGCCATTAGTGGGGTGACCCAATGCCCGGCAGACTGGAACCCGCTGCGCCTGCCATTCCTCCCCCTGAAGAAGTTTTTGGCGCGGATCACCCCAACGATCGCTGTTTTCCAACCAGATGTCACGACGGCGTAGCGCATCCTGAAGTCGCTCCAGCAGACACAACGAGTAACCTGCTCGCTGTATCCGACCGTCAGCATCGTACACCAGGCGTTTCCAAGGGCCTGAAATGATATGTTCAGGTGCATCGTCCAGGATCCGTTTTTTCGAGCCGTTTAGCTCTGCCAGGTAATGGATGGCAGCCAAGGTATGTTCACCGTCTGGGGCCGCACGGAAGTGCAGATCGCGCAGTAGTGCGGGCAAAAAACGCCTTACCCGTCCGTATTGCTCCACCATTTCATCCTGAAAGTTTGTATCCTGGGGGCGGGCCAGTTCATTCACTTTTTCCACGGACTCTGCCAGTCTGGCGACAGACACACTGCTGAATATGGTCTTTCGCAGCAAATCATCGGCGGTATCTTCATCAAGTAAAAGTGCGCATGCCCGCGCCAGCAGCAACGCCGCGCGGTCAAGATCCTTGAGCGTCCTAAGTCGCTTTTTCTGCCCGGTTTTCTTCGCCTCCCGGGTAATATTGAGGATCAGCATATCCAGCACGTCAACGGCCTCGTCCAGCGCCGAGATTTCTTGCGCTTTCACGAATGCGGTAAGGATCGCCAGCCGCCGTTCTTCTGGCATTCTGCTGATATATTTCACCGATGCCATTCCGGCATAGCGTGCCAGATTGCGGAGCTGTATGGCGGGCAGCCCAGTGAAATTCAGACAGGAAAACTCCAGGCTGCGCAGGCGAGTGTAACGTTCAAGTGCTTCAGTGAACGCGGGGCCGCTGATAGTGACAGGGCCTCTTTTTAGGTGCTCCATCACTGAGAGTCGCTGTCCTTCGGGGATTTCAAGTAACCCAGCCAGTTGTGCGGTCTGCCAACGGTTTGGCAGCGCGGCCAATTTTCGCCACAAGCGGCGGGTCGCACGCTCACGGATTTCACCAATGACTCTCGTCAGGGTGGATGCGGCTGGCAACAACACTTTATTTTGAAGCAACCACGCGGTGGCAAAATCGAACATCAGTCCGGGGCGTTCATTACTGAGCCATGCACGGGTATACAGCAATCGCTTCAGTCTGAACGACCACGGGAAATCACCGAAATCATGATAGCTATAGTGCTGCCTGATAAGCCCGTGGTGCTCCCAACGTGTGTTTTCCCTTTGAGCATAGCGGGAAATGATCTCTGGATAGCGGATGTTAAGTTGCCTTGCGACATAAAACTGGACACCGGGCGGTATTTGCATGAGATCGGACAAGAAGGTTCCCAGAAAGCGGGCAGTTGTGAGTTGAAGGGCAATTCCCAACCGGTTATGCCTGCCCCTACGCAGGTTGATGAAAGGGCACTGTTGCAAAGTTAGCGATGAGGCAGCCTTTTGTCTTATTCAAAGGCCTTACATTTCAAAAACTCTGCTTACCAGGCGCATTTCGCCCAGGGGATCACCATAATAAAATGCTGAGGCCTGGCCTTTGCGTAGTGCACGCATCACCTCAATACCTTTGATGGTGGCGTAAGCCGTCTTCATGGATTTAAATCCCAGCGTGGCGCCGATTATCCGTTTCAGTTTGCCATGATCGCATTCAATCACGTTGTTCCGGTACTTAATCTGTCGGTGTTCAACGTCAGACGGGCACCGGCCTTCGCGTTTGAGCAGAGCAAGCGCGCGACCATAGGCGGGCGCTTTATCCGTGTTGATGAATCGCGGGATCTGCCACTTCTTCACGTTGTTGAGGATTTTACCCAGAAACCGGTATGCAGCTTTGCTGTTACGACGGGAGGAGAGATAAAAATCGACAGTGCGGCCCCGGCTGTCGACGGCCCGGTACAGATACGCCCAGCGGCCATTGACCTTCACGTAGGTTTCATCCATGTGCCACGGGCAAAGATCGGAAGGGTTACGCCAGTACCAGCGCAGCCGTTTTTCCATTTCAGGCGCATAACGCTGAACCCAGCGGTAAATCGTGGAGTGATCGACATTCACTCCGCGTTCAGCCAGCATCTCCTGCAGCTCACGGTAACTGATGCCGTATTTGCAGTACCAGCGTACGGCCCACAGAATGATGTCACGCTGAAAATGCCGGCCTTTGAATGGGTTCATGTGCAGCTCCATCAGCAAAAGGGGATGATAAGTTTATCACCACCGACTATTTGCAACAGTGCCGGCCGAATGTCTGCAGCTCGGTGAATCGGACTTTACGCATGGAGATCTCCTCAGAGGACATAATTAGTATGTCGGAGGATCTCTAAAAGTGAATGGTTCGTTTTGCAGGGATACTTACATGGGGAAACAAGATGAAACTTGAATATATACAGATAAATTAGTGGTCTGGGCGTTCTCGTCAGAAGCAAACAGCCTGCTTGCAAAAACAAGCGCTGGCAATGGCTTGGCAGGGCCGAGGTTGCCCGGGAGGTATAATTTTCCATTCGGACCAGGGAACCCAATATTGCAGCCTGCCGTACCGGATTCTGGCCGCTCAATATGGAATGATGCTCAGCATGAGCCGCAGCGGGAACTGCTGGGATAATGCTTTGCAGAATGACTGTTCCGCAGTCTGAAATCGGAGTGGATACCACGGGGTGGTTATCGGGACAGGACTGAAGCTGCTGGCGATATTGTTCAGTATCAAGGGGTGAGTCCCGAGAGGCGAGACAAGTCAAGGGCGCAGGCTGCGATGCGCAGCACGACATAGCCGGTATTTCCCTGCGGTGCCCCACAAGTATCAATGAAAGCCTCCAACGCGAGCCATTCGCGAGAGCCTTGAGTCCACGCTAAATCTATCTTATCTGCGCAGGGCAGAATGTGAAGACGGCCGCCCTGGCTCTTGCCCGCCAGGCGCACGAGGCGGTGGAAAGGGGGAGGGGATGTTGTCTATATGGCTCTGCTGTAGTGAGCGGGTTGCGCTCCGACAGCGGTCCTGATCAATCGTCACCCTTTCTCGGCCCTTGAATGTTCCTCGCAACGAGCCTCCTTTTCGCCAATCCATCGACAATCACCGCGAGCCCCAGCTCGAACACTGCGTCCGGACCGGCTTCGTCGAAGGTGTCTATCACGGCCCGCAACAACGGAGCCTGTTCAATGGTGCCGCCGCGCTCACCGGCATCGCTGTCGCCGGCCTGCTCCTCAAGCACGGCCCCAACAGTGAAGTAGCTGATTGTCATCAGCGCATTGACGGCGTCCCAAGCCGAAAAACCCGCCTCGCAGAGGAAGCGAAGCTGCGCGTCGACCACTTCCATCTGCGGTGCGCCCGGTCTCGTGCCAGCATGGATACGCGCGCCATCGCGATAAGCGAGCAGCGCCTGCCTGAAGCTGCGGGCATTCCCGATCAGAAATGAGCGCCAGTCGTCGTCGACTCTCGGCACCGAATGCGTATGATTCTCCGCCAGCATGGCTTCGGCCAGTGCGTCGAGCAGCGCCCGTTTGTTCCTGAAGTGCCAGTATAACGCCGGCTGCTGAACCCCCAACCGTTTAGCCAGTTTGCGTGTCGTCAGAGCCTCTACGCCGACCTCATTCAACAGGTCCAGGGCGACACGGATAACTGTATTAGGCTGCAACTTTATCATGCTTGACACTTTATCACTGATAAACATAATATGTCCACCAACTTATCAGTGATAAAGGATCCGTGAGTTCTATCGGACCAGCGGAGGCTGGTCCGGAGGCCAGCGGAGGCTGGTCCGGAGGCCAGACGTGAAACCCAACAGACCCCTGATCGTAATACTGTGCACTGTCGCGCTCGACGCTGTCGGCATCGGCCTGATTATGCCGGTGCTGCCGGGCCTCCTGCGAGATCTGGTTCACTCGAACGACGTCACCGCCCACTATGGCATTTTGCTGGCGCTGTATGCGTTGATGCAATTTGCCTGCGCGCCTGTGCTGGGTGCGCTATCGGATCGTTTCGGCCGGCGGCCGGTCTTGCTCGTCTCGCTGTCCGGCGCCGCTATCGACTACGCCATCATGGCGACGGCGCCTTTCCTTTGGGTTCTCTATATCGGGCGCATCGTGGCCGGCATCACCGGGGCGACTGGTGCGGTAGCCGGCGCCTATATTGCCGATATCACAGATGGGGATGAGCGCGCGCGGTACTTCGGCTTCATGAGCGCCTGTTTCGGGTTCGGGATGGTCGCGGGACCTGTGCTCGGTGGGCTGATGAGCAGTTTCTCCCCCCATGCTCCGTTCTTCGCCGCAGCAGCCTTGAATGGCCTCAATTTCCTGATGGGCATTTTCCTTTTGCCGGAGTCGCACAAAGGCGAACGTCGACCATTACGCCGGGAGGCTCTCAACCCGCTCGCTTCGTTCCGGTGGGTCCGGGGCATGACCGTCATCGCCGCCCTGATGGCTGTCTTCTTCATCATGCAACTCGTCGGACAGGCGCCGGCCACGCTTTGGGTCATCTTCGGCGAGGATCGCTTTCATTGGGACACGAGCTTGATCGGCATTTCGCTTGCCGCATTTGGTATTCTACATTCACTCGCCCAGGCAATGATCACCGGCCCTGTAACCACCAGGCTCGGCGAAAGGCGGGCACTCATGCTCGGAATGATTGCCGACGGCGCAGGCTACATCCTGCTTGCCTTGGCGACAAGGGGATGGATGGCGTTCCCGATTATGGTCCTGCTTGCTTCGGGTGGCATCGGAATGCCGGCGCTGCAAGCAGTGTTGTCCAGGCAGGTAGATGAGGAACGTCAGGGGCAGCTTCAAGGATCTCTTGCGGCGCTCACCAGCCTGACCTCGATCGTCGGGCCCCTCCTCTTCACGGCGATCTATGCGGCCTCTATAACAACGTGGAACGGGTGGGCATGGATTGCAGGTGCCGCCCTCTACTTGCTCTGCCTGCCGGCGCTGCGTCGCGGGTTTTGGAGCGGCGTAGGGCAACGAGCCGATCGCTGATCGTGGGAACGATAGGCCTATGCCATGCGGGTCAAGGCGACTTCCGGCTACCCGTCTTTCAATCACAACAAGTACAGCAATATTAGGACTGCTTTTCGCTCACAGCGGACCTCTAACCCAGCCATCTTGTCCGCTTCGTTCTAAGAACAGACATCCCTCACTTCAGAATGTGTAGTCAACGGGGGACAGGACAATACGAATGTTCCACTAAAAAATACAGATGAGATAATTATTTACACCAAATTTTGGAGATTTATCGTTGTATCAGGTATTAAAAGTACAATTTAAATCTATTATATCTCGCAATAAGCCTGACATGTAGGTTTCTACAAATTCTCTAATTACGTTATTGACATATGAGCATTTGAAGGCGTAACCTTCAATCACTGTATGTAGATGTGTCTTCCCCTGTTGAGGTGGCTGATACAGCATTTCTACTTGCCATTAAACCAGTCTTTCATGTAATCCTATGTAAAATAGTCTGGTTAATTTATTTTACATACGGGTATCAGTGATGAATGAACTCAGTATTGTTAGTGGTAAATTGCAACTGTTGTCGATCATAGGTGACCCGATCGCTCAGGTCAGCGCTCCACTCATGATAAATGCCGCCATCCTTGAAAAACAAATCCCCGACACTTTGATGGTCCCTCTCCATATAAACTCTGTAGGTCTGCAAACCGCTGTCAATGGTCTGAAATGTATTCAGAATTTTCGTGGTGCCATTATAACGATGCCTCACAAACAACATGCGCTTTCATTAATTGATTCAGCCAGTGAATCTGCTATGGCAATCGGAGGATGCAACGTCATCAGGAGGAATGCTCAGGGCCAACTACATGGGGATATGCTCGATGGTGAAGGTTTCGTATCGAGCCTTTTGAAAAGAGGCTTCGATGTGACAGGTAAAAGAGTCTATCTAGCTGGAACAGGCGGTGCTGGCTCAGCTATTGCTTATGCTATGGCCGCCAAACAGGTTGGAGAATTAATTGGCACTGTTGCAAATAGTCGGTGGTGATAAACTTATCATCCCCTTTTGCTGATGGAGCTGTACATGAACCCATTCAAAGGCCGGCATTTTCAGCGTGACATCATTCTGTGGGCCGTACGCTGGTACTGCAAATACGGCATCAGTTACCGTGAGCTGCAGGAGATGCTGGCTGAACGCGGAGTGAATGTCGATCACTCCACGATTTACCGCTGGGTTCAGCGTTATGCGCCTGAAATGGAAAAACGGCTGCGCTGGTACTGGCGTAACCCTTCCGATCTTTGCCCGTGGCACATGGATGAAACCTACGTGAAGGTCAATGGCCGCTGGGCGTATCTGTACCGGGCCGTCGACAGCCGGGGCCGCACTGTCGATTTTTATCTCTCCTCCCGTCGTAACAGCAAAGCTGCATACCGGTTTCTGGGTAAAATCCTCAACAACGTGAAGAAGTGGCAGATCCCGCGATTCATCAACACGGATAAAGCGCCCGCCTATGGTCGCGCGCTTGCTCTGCTCAAACGCGAAGGCCGGTGCCCGTCTGACGTTGAACACCGACAGATTAAGTACCGGAACAACGTGATTGAATGCGATCATGGCAAACTGAAACGGATAATCGGCGCCACGCTGGGATTTAAATCCATGAAGACGGCTTACGCCACCATCAAAGGTATTGAGGTGATGCGTGCACTACGCAAAGGCCAGGCCTCAGCATTTTATTATGGTGATCCCCTGGGCGAAATGCGCCTGGTAAGCAGAGTTTTTGAAATGTAAGGCCTTTGAATAAGACAAAAGGCTGCCTCATCGCTAACTTTGCAACAGTGCCCCTGAGATACAATTATTCGCTCCCTGAAGTGATGCAAACTTCCTGCTGGAGGTGATCAAGTAATTTGCGAGTGAGTGATCAACTGATTTGCGAATGGGGGATCAGATACATGCGAATACACAGGGAGGGGGCTGGGCCGGGCGATCCGGTCAGCGTTGCGGTTTCCGGCGATTTGCGGCCGGTGGCCGGTTAAGTCCGGCGCGGACGCCTTCCATGCCCTGACGGGCATAAGAAAATAAAACCGCCATGCTGCGGTCATTCATGATTTTGTGGTGTAGCGATAAATAGTCATGCGAGAAACGTTGAAGCGCTTAGCAACTGCACCAACTGTCATTTCAGGATCAGCAAGTAAGATTCTAATTTGTTTAACATCTTCTTCAGAAAGTGACGGTTTTCTCCCTCCCACACGGCCCCTTGCGCGTGCAGCTGCAAGGCCTGAGCGCGTTCTTTCAATATTGCGGTTGCGTTCAAAGCTAGAGAATATCGCCATCAGATGCGTATAGATTTCCCCTATAACTGGCGCATTTGTGTCTATTCTGTCCTTGATGGCTATGAAAGTTATTCCGCGTTTCTTCAGGTCGTCGAGTAAAGTAATGACTTGACCCAATGAACCGCCGAGCCGATCTAGTGCCCAAACTACTAGGGTATCTCCCTCGCGCAATGCTTTCAGGCAGTTCTCCAGTTCCGGCGCACCTTTTTTGTCGCGCTTGGGGCCGCTACGTGAGGTCTGATCCTGATAGATTTGCTCACATCCAGCTTTTGTTAGTTCGTCAACCTGGTGCGCCACATCCTGAAGATGCGTAGATTTACGTGCATAGCCGATTTTCATTCTTTTCACGCTAATTAGTTATGGGGTTATTGTTATGTTGATATAGTAACGAGTTTTGTTACATGAGGGGAGTCATTTTTCGGGAGAAGTCAGGACTTTTCAAGACTGTCACAAAAACCATCGTTTTTGATACATTAATTTAACCAATAGGTTGCAGATCAAATCGCCTGTAACAGCCTTTCTGGCTGTTTGTCGTTTTCAGAAGACGGCTGCACTGAACGTCAGAAGCCGACTGCACTATAGCAGCGGAGGGGTTGGATCCATCAGGCAACGACGGGCTGCTGCCGGCCATCAGCGGACGCAGGGAGGACTTTCCGCAACCGGCCGTTCGATGCGGCACCGATGGCCTTCGCGCAGGGGTAGTGAATCCGCCAGGATTGACTTGCGCTGCCCTACCTCTCACTAGTGAGGGGCGGCAGCGCATCAAGCGGTGAGCGCACTCCGGCACCGCCAACTTTCAGCACATGCGTGTAAATCATCGTCGTAGAGACGTCGGAATGGCCGAGCAGATCCTGCACGGTTCGAATGTCGTAACCGCTGCGGAGCAAGGCCGTCGCGAACGAGTGGCGGAGGGTGTGCGGTGTGGCGGGCTTCGTGATGCCTGCTTGTTCTACGGCACGTTTGAAGGCGCGCTGAAAGGTCTGGTCATACATGTGATGGCGACGCACGACACCGCTCCGTGGATCGGTCGAATGCGTGTGCTGCGCAAAAACCCAGAACCACGGCCAGGAATGCCCGGCGCGCGGATACTTCCGCTCAAGGGCGTCGGGAAGCGCAACGCCGCTGCGGCCCTCGGCCTGGTCCTTCAGCCACCATGCCCGTGCACGCGACAGCTGCTCGCGCAGGCTGGGTGCCAAGCTCTCGGGTAACATCAAGGCCCGATCCTTGGAGCCCTTGCCCTCCCGCACGATGATCGTGCCGTGATCGAAATCCAGATCCTTGACCCGCAGTTGCAAACCCTCACTGATCCGCATGCCCGTTCCATACAGAAGCTGGGCGAACAAACGATGCTCGCCTTCCAGAAAACCGAGGATGCGAACCACTTCATCCGGGGTCAGCACCACCGGCAAGCGCCGCGACGGCCGAGGTCTTCCGATCTCCTGAAGCCAGGGCAGATCCGTGCACAGCACCTTGCCGTAGAAGAACAGCAAGGCCGCCAATGCCTGACGATGCGTGGAGACCGAAACCTTGCGCTCGTTCGCCAGCCAGGACAGAAATGCCTCGACTTCGCTGCTGCCCAAGGTTGCCGGGTGACGCACACCGTGGAAACGGATGAAGGCACGAACCCAGTTGACATAAGCCTGTTCGGTTCGTAAACTGTAATGCAAGTAGCGTATGCGCTCACGCAACTGGTCCAGAACCTTGACCGAACGCAGCGGTGGTAACGGCGCAGTGGCGGTTTTCATGGCTTGTTATGACTGTTTTTTTGTACAGTCTATGCCTCGGGCATCCAAGCAGCAAGCGCGTTACGCCGTGGGTCGATGTTTGATGTTATGGAGCAGCAACGATGTTACGCAGCAACGATGTTACGCAGCAGGGCAGTCGCCCTAAAACAAAGTTAGGCATCACAAAGTACAGCATCGTGACCAACAGCAACGATTCCGTCACACTGCGCCTCATGACTGAGCATGACCTTGCGATGCTCTATGAGTGGCTAAATCGATCTCATATCGTCGAGTGGTGGGGCGGAGAAGAAGCACGCCCGACACTTGCTGACGTACAGGAACAGTACTTGCCAAGCGTTTTAGCGCAAGAGTCCGTCACTCCATACATTGCAATGCTGAATGGAGAGCCGATTGGGTATGCCCAGTCGTACGTTGCTCTTGGAAGCGGGGACGGATGGTGGGAAGAAGAAACCGATCCAGGAGTACGCGGAATAGACCAGTTACTGGCGAATGCATCACAACTGGGCAAAGGCTTGGGAACCAAGCTGGTTCGAGCTCTGGTTGAGTTGCTGTTCAATGATCCCGAGGTCACCAAGATCCAAACGGACCCGTCGCCGAGCAACTTGCGAGCGATCCGATGCTACGAGAAAGCGGGGTTTGAGAGGCAAGGTACCGTAACCACCCCAGATGGTCCAGCCGTGTACATGGTTCAAACACGCCAGGCATTCGAGCGAACACGCAGTGATGCCTAACCCTTCCATCGAGGGGGACGTCCAAGGGCTGGCGCCCTTGGCCGCCCCTCATGTCAAACGTTAGGCGTCATGCATGAACCACACCGTCCCCGCAGAGGTATCCGCTCAGGTGCGGATAGTCGTCGACGTCATAAAGTCACATTTGGAGCCTGTGCTTCTTGCCATTTGTCAATGGCCATTAATTTTGACCCACCTTTGGCCAATAAAATTGACCCACCCTTGCACGTTTAACCCGTTGTTTTCTGTTTCAGCCGATAGCTCTCTCCTCCCAGCATAAAGATGTGTGAGTGATGGATGATTCGGTCGATGATCGGTACTGCCACGTTGTCGTCGTGGAAGAACTCGCCCCAGCAGGTGAAGTCCTTGTTGGTGGTCAGGATGATAGACCGGTATTCGTACAGACTGTTGATCAGCTGGAACAGGTTGTAGCGGGCCTGCCGGGTCATGGGCAGGTAGCCCAGCTCATCGATGATCAAGAGGTCGACCTTGCTCAGCTGGCTGATTTTCTTTTTCAGCTCGCCCTTCATTTCTGCCAGCTCCAGTTCTTCCACCAACTCCAGCGCGGTGCGAAACAATACCCGGTATCCGGCCTCGACGGCCTTGTGGCCAATCCCGATGGCCAGGTGGGTCTTGCCCACGCCTGGCGGGCCGATGAAGATCACGTTGTTGCGCTCGTCGATGAACCGGAAGTCCAGCAGGCTGTTGATCTGGCGCTTGCTGATGGTGGTCTGGTGGCGATAGTCAAAGCCCTCCAGATGCTTGTGCGCAGGAAAGCCTGCCGTCTTGTAATTGCGCTGTACCCGGTTGGCCTGACGCTGCTGGAGTTCGTATTCAGCCAGTCGCTGTGCAAAGCTCAGGAACGACATTTCACTGGCTTCGGCCTCGGCCAGTAACTGGGCGAGCTCTGCGGCGATGGAGGTCATGCGCAGGCTACGGTACTGGGCGGCAGTCTGTTCAAGCATGCCCATGGGTCACCTCCTGGCCAGTCGAGCGGCCAAGCTGTCGGTATGCACTCAAGTCCAGCTCTGACGGAGCCTCTGGCACGGGCTCAGGCAGACGCTCACGCCGGCTGGCCAGCTGGGTGGCCACCAGATACGCTTCGATCTGTCGGGCGGTCAGGCCCGGCTTCTGGCTCAGGTTCAACAGCATGTCCCGTTCAACAGGTGCGTGCTTACTCAGCAGGTTGCGTACTGCGAACAGTTGATCCTTATAGACCTTGGGCAAGGATCTCCGCAACTGATCACACAAGGCCAGGCTGAGTGCCTCGTCGCCCACCAGTACTTGAATGTCCTGCTCCAGCTGCTGCCGGCGCTGGGCATGGTCACGGTAGTGGTGGGTGTTTTTGATAATCTGACCTTTGCCGCCCGCCAACGCATGCTGGGCAATCACTTCGCCAGTTTGTAGATCAATCACATGCAGCTGGCTGTCGTCTTCCAGCACACCGACACGGCTTTGCTGCCAGGCCATGGGCACAGAGTACTTGTTGGCCTTCCAGGAGATCAGTCCGGTCTTATCCGCCTTGCGGGTCTCACGGGCTTCAGATGTGACGCAAGAGGGTGACAGGTAGGGCTTGAGCAGAGCCTGTTCGTCACGTTCAAAACGCAGCTGAGGTGCCTCACCTGTGGTGCCGTGTGCCCGCACATTGGCGACCTTGTCCAGCCAGTGATGCACATGCTCGCGCAGGTGCTGCTCATCACGGAAGGTCTCGCCGTAAAAGCAGTCCTGCTTGACGTATTTGACGCCCGCTTCAACCTTGCCCTTGCTCTCGGGGTCATAGCCTTCGCAAGCATGGATACGAAAGCCGGCTGTGGTGGCGTACTGATGAAAACGCTCGTTGAGGGTCAGCTCCCGGTATTTCTCCTCAATCACCACCAGCTTGGTCTGGTCGTACACCAGCTCTTCAGGCATGCCGCCAAAGTAGCGCAGCGCTTCGTCATGCAGCTGGATGAACTGCCGGGTATCCAGCGGCTTAAACGACAGGCCCACATACATCAGCCGCGAGTACGCCAGCACAAACACAACAAAGTGCACCACTGTTTCCACGCCACCAATCAGCACGTTACGCAGCTCGCCCGGGTCAACCTGGCACTGCACACCCGGCACCTCATCAACCACCGGCTCGTAATATCGGTGCTGACCGGTTGCAACCTCTTCCTTCAGCGCGCTGACGTAACGACGAATACTGCGCTCGGAGGTCGGCAGCTCACCCAGTTTCTCCTTGAGCTTGCGGGCAATCTTGACTGCACTGAGCCCGGGAAAGCTGGCCAGCAAGCTGATCAGGTATCCCCGGTAGGTGTCGAGCTGTTTGCTGCGGACAGGGTTATCCAGCTTGCGGGCAGTGGTTGTTTCATCCTGACGCAGATACTTGCGCACGCTGTTGCGCGAGATGCCCAGCTCCCGGCTGATGGCCCGAATGGAAAGTCCTTTGCCATCGTCATGTAATGATTTTATTTTGTGTATCACGTTCCACCTCATCATCAGAACGGTTCCCGGCCTGCCAAAAGGCTGGGAACCCTATCTGCATTTCTGGCCGGTTGGCCACCTTGGGGTGGGTCAAAATTAATGGCCAGGGCACTGTTGCAAAGTTAGCGATGAGGCAGCCTTTTGTCTTATTCAAAGGCCTTACATTTCAAAAACTCTGCTTACCAGGCGCATTTCGCCCAGGGGATCACCATAATAAAATGCTGAGGCCTGGCCTTTGCGTAGTGCACGCATCACCTCAATACCTTTGATGGTGGCGTAAGCCGTCTTCATGGATTTAAATCCCAGCGTGGCGCCGATTATCCGTTTCAGTTTGCCATGATCGCATTCAATCACGTTGTTCCGGTACTTAATCTGTCGGTGTTCAACGTCAGACGGGCACCGGCCTTCGCGTTTGAGCAGAGCAAGCGCGCGACCATAGGCGGGCGCTTTATCCGTGTTGATGGGGAGCCCGCAGAATTCGGAAAAAATCGTACGCTAAGGTTTTCCGGGCATCCGTAAGGGCCGAAACTTCCCGTCTTCCAGTCTGCGGCTCTGCCGCCAGACGTAATCGCCGGTTAGGTTGATGTGCTCCCAGCCCAGCGGCGACAGGAATTGCAGCAGCTCGCCGTCCACCGGCTTGCCGGCCTCGACCAACCCCTGGGTGGCGCGTTCCAGGTACACCGTGTTCCACAGCACGATAGCCGCCGTCACCAGGTTGAGGCCGCTGGCCCGGTAGCGCTGCTGCTCGAAGCTCCGGTCCCTGATTTCCCCAAGGCGGTTGAAGAACACCGCCCTGGCCAGCGAGTTGCGCGCCTCACCTTTGTTCAGGCCGGCATGCACGCGGCGGCGCAGTTCAACACTTTGCAGCCAGTCCAGGATGAACAGCGTGCGCTCGATCCGGCCCAGCTCGCGCAGGGCCACGGCCAGTCCGTTCTGGCGCGGGTAGCTGCCGAGCTTGCGCAGCATCAGCGAGGCGGTGACGGTGCCCTGCTTGATCGAGCTGGCCAGGCGCAGGATGTCGTCCCAGTGGGCACGCACGTGCTTGATGTTCAGGGTGCCGCCGATCAGCGGGCGCAACGTCGGGTAGGCTTGCACGCCCTGCGGCACGTACAGCTTGGTTTCGCCGAGGTCGCGGATGCGCGGCGCGAAGCGGAAGCCTAGCAGGTGCATCAGGGCAAAGACGTGATCGGTGAAGCCGGCCGTGTCGGTGTAGTGCTCCTCGATCCGCAGGTCGGACTCGTGGTACAGCAGGCCGTCGAGCACATAGGTGGAATCGCGGACGCCGACATTCACCACGCGGGTGCTGAACGGCGCGTACTGGTCGGAGATATGGGTATAGAACAGCCGTCCCGGCTCGCTACCGTACTTCGGGTTGACGTGCCCGGTGCTCTCGCCCCGGCCACCCGCGCGGAAGCGCTGGCCATCGGAGGATGAGGTCGTGCCGTCGCCCCAGTGGGCGGCAAAGGCGTGGCGATACTGGTGGTTGACCAGCTCGGCCAAGGCCGCCGAATAGGTTTCGTCGCGGATGTGCCAGGCTTGCAGCCAGGACAGCTTGGCGTAGGTCAGGCCGGGGCTCGACTCGGCCATCTTGGTCAGCCCGAGGTTGATCGCATCACCGAGGATTGCGGACAGCAGCAACGTCCTGTCTTTGGCCTCGGCCCCGTCCTTCAAGTGGGTGAAGTGGCGGCTGAAGCCCGTCCAGTCGTCCACGTCCATCAGCAGTTCGGTGATCTTGATGCGCGGCAGTAACTGGCTGGTTTGGTCGATCAGCGCCTGCGCCCGATCCGGCACCGCCGCATCCAGCGGGGTGATTTTCAGCCCTGACTCGGTGAGGATGGCATCGGGCAGCTCGTTGTCCTTGGCCAGGCGGGTGACGGTGGCCAACTGCTCGTCCAGCAGCTGCAAACGCTCTTCCAGGTACTGGTCGCTGTTCGGGTTGATCGCCAGGGGCAGGGCCTGCTCGCGCTTGAGTGCGGCGAACTTCTCGGCCGGCAGCAGGTAGTCGTCGAAGTCGCGGAACTGCCGCGAGCCCTTGACCCAGATGTCGCCGGAGCGCAGGGCGTTCTTCAGCTCGGACAGGGCGCAGATTTCGTAGAATTTCCGGTCGAGGCCTTCCGGGGTGATCACCAGCGGCTTCCAGCGCGGCTTGATGAAGGCCGTGGGTGCATCGGCCGGCACCTTGCGCAGGTTGTCGGCGTTCATCTCACGCAGGGTCTGCACGGCTGCCAGCACGCCTTGCGCGGCCGGCGCGGCGCGCAGTTCCAGCACCTCCAGCAAGGCCGGCGTGTAACGGCGCAGGGTGGCGAAGTTCTCGCCGACCAGGTGCAGGTGGTCGAAGCCTTCCGGCCGGGCCAGCAGCTCGGCCTCGCTGACGCTCTCGGTGAACTCGTCCCAGGGAATCACCGCCTCGATGGCGGCATAGGGGTCGCTGCCGCTTTCCTTCGCTTCCAGCAGCGCCTGGCCGATCCTGGAGTACAGGCGCACCTTGTCGTTGATCGCCTTGCCCTGCTTCTGGAACTGCTGCTGATGCTTGTGCTTCGCGCCGCTGAACAGCTTGACCAGGATGCGGTCATGCAGATCGACCAGCTCATCGATCACGGTCGCGGTGCTCTCCAGCACCACGGCGGCCAGGGTCGCGTAGCGGCGCTGCGGCTCGAACTTACCGAGGTCTTTGGGCGTCATCTGCCCACCCTCGCGGGCCAGCTTGAGCAGGCGGTTCTGGTGGATGTGCCGGCCCAGGCCTTCGGGCAAGTCCACCAACTGAAATGTCTTCAGCCGCTCGATGTGTTCCAGCATGTGCCGAGAGTTGGGTTTCAGCGGTGCCTGGCGCAGCCAGGTCAACCAGGTGATGCTGCTGCCGGCCTTGAGCTTCAACAGCTCGTCCAGCTTGGCCCGATGCGAGTCCGTGAGTGGTTCGACCAGGGCGCGGTAGACCCGCCGATTGGCTCGCGCAATGGCTTCCGAGCAGGCCCGGTCAATCACGCTCAGCGCCGGCAGGATGCGTCGTTTCTGCCGTAGGCTCTCCAGGGCCTGACCGGCCAGCAGCAAGCCTTTGTCGGTCTGCTGGGCCAGCTCGGTTAGCTCGCGCACCAGGGCGCGGAAGTCGGACAGGCCGAACGGGGCCAGTTGCAGGTAGGTGCGCAGTTCCTGGGCATGCTCGCGACGGGTCACGTCGCGCTCGCCGTACTTTGCCCAGCTCGCCGGCTCGGCCTGGACTTGCTTCGCCACCCACAGGATGACCGGCTCGGGCAGCTCGCTGTCGGTTCCCAGCGCGTAACCGGGGTAGCGCAGCAGGCAGAGCTGCACGGCGAAGCCGAGGCGGTTGGCGTCGCCGCGTCGCTGGCGGATCAGCGACAGGTCGGAGTCGTTGAAGGTGTAGTAGCGGATCAGGTCATCCTGGCTTTCCGGCAGCGCAAGCAGGGTGTCCCGCTCCGTGGCCGAGAGGATCAAGCGACGCGGCATGTGTCAGTCGTCCGTGCGGAGGTACTGGTAGAGGGTTTCCCGGCTGATGTTGAACTCGCGGGCAAGCTGCGCCTTGGGCTCGCCGGCCGTCGCTCGCTGCCGCAGGGTAGCAGCCTGCTCATCGGACAGGGCTTTCTTGCGGCCCCGGTACGCGCCACGCTGCTTGGCCAAGGCGATGCCCTCACGCTGCCGCTCGCGGATCAGGGCGCGCTCGAACTCAGCGAAGGCCCCCATCACCGACAGCATCAGGTTGGCCATCGGCGAGTCCTCGCCAGTGAACACCAGGCCCTCCTTCAGGAACTCGATGCGCACGCCGCGCTGAGTCAGCTTCTGTACCAAGCGACGCAGGTCATCGAGGTTGCGGGCCAGCCGATCCATGCTGTGCACCACCACTGTATCGCCTTCGCGGACGAAGCTCAGCAGCGCTTCGAGCTGGGGGCGCTGGGTGTCCTTGCCCGATGCCTTGTCGGTGAACACCTTGCTCACCTGGGTTTGTTCCAGCTGGCGTTCCGGGTTCTGGTCAAAGCTGCTGACCCGGACGTAGCCGATGCGGTGCCCCTGCACGATGTCTCCTTGGTTGAAGGCGGCTTAAGTGCACTTTCTGTTCCGTTGTGCCTCAAAGCCCATTTCTGTCAGGCTGAAATCTATAACCTTCGCGGGCATGTGTCAAAAAATGGGAAAGCAGACTCTATTCTGACGAAGCGGCGCGGCCCTGCCTGACATCAAGTTAGGGTATAGCCTAGATTGACATGCGCGATGCAACCCTTAACTTGCTTGCACCTATCGTTTCCATGCTAGCTTTATCGTAACGCTCAAGAAATTGGGCTTAATGCCGAAAACAATAAAATAAAACAGCCAACCCTTGAGGTTCTTATGCGCCAGAATTTACCAGTGACGGGTCGAAACTTAGAACTCCCAAAAGATGCCAATATTCTTTCGACTACCTCCCCTCAAAGCCATATCACGTACGTTAATCCTGACTTCATTAAAATCAGTGGTTTCACTGAGGAAGAACTATTAGGCCAGCCTCACAACATCGTAAGACACCCAGGTGATGCTGCCAACTTACTGATTTAGTGTATGATGGTGTTTTTGAGGTGCTCCAGTGGCTTCTGTTTCTATCAGCTGTCCCTCCTGTTCAGCTACTGACGGGGTGGTGCGTAACGGCAAAAGCACTGCCGGACATCAGCGCTATCTCTGCTCTCACTGCCGTAAAACATGGCAACTGCAGTTCACTTACACCGCTTCTCAACCCGGTACGCACCAGAAAATCATTGATATGGCCATGAATGGCGTTGGATGCCGGGCAACCGCCCGCATTATGGGCGTTGGCCTCAACACGATTTTCCGCCATTTAAAAAACTCAGGCCGCAGTCGGTAACCTCGCGCATACAGCCGGGCAGTGACGTCATCGTCTGCGCGGAAATGGACGAACAGTGGGGATACGTCGGGGCTAAATCGCGCCAGCGCTGGCTGTTTTACGCGTATGACAGGCTCCGGAAGACGGTTGTTGCGCACGTATTCGGTGAACGCACTATGGCGACGCTGGGGCGTCTTATGAGCCTGCTGTCACCCTTTGACGTGGTGATATGGATGACGGATGGCTGGCCGCTGTATGAATCCCGCCTGAAGGGAAAGCTGCACGTAATCAGCAAGCGATATACGCAGCGAATTGAGCGGCATAACCTGAATCTGAGGCAGCACCTGGCACGGCTGGGACGGAAGTCGCTGTCGTTCTCAAAATCGGTGGAGCTGCATGACAAAGTCATCGGGCATTATCTGAACATAAAACACTATCAATAAGTTGGAGTCATTACCAGCCACGGCATTCGCGGAACAAATCGCGGTCAGGATTATAGACGCTGGTGCTTACGTCCCACAGCCCCAAAATCGATGAGAACAGGTTGTCGTGGGAATATGATTTTTTCGCCGCATTATTTTCAAGGCAAGACATGTTGATGTGTTTCCCGGCGATAAAGCCCGGTGACATCCAGACCTGCATCGGAATATGCGTCTGCTGATCCGGTGCCAGTTTGTACGGCGTGCCGTGCAGATATAGCCCGCTTTCGCCCAATGATTCACCATGATCGGACACATAAAGCAGCACGGTGTTGTACTGATCGCTGTAATTTTTTAGCTTTTCAATCATCTCAGCTAATACATAGTCTGTATAACGAAGGGTGTTGTCGTAGGTGTTGACCAATTGTTCCTGAGTACAGTTTTCGATATCGCTACGTGCACATTCGGGCATGAAGTGGCGATGCTCAGCCGGATAACGCAGGTAATAAGTCGGTCCATGGCTGCCAATGATATGGAAGGCGACAAGCTTATCACCTGGCATTTTGGCGATTTCATCATCAAGGTTTTCCAGCATCACCTCGTCATGGCACGTTTTGCCATCGCACAGTTTCGGGTTATCACTAGGCTTAATTTCGACAGTCGGGATGCGGCTACATACGCCTTTACAACCGCCATCGTTCTCTTTCCATAACAGCGAGACACCGGTTTTCTGCACGATGTCGAGGAAATTTTCACTGTTAGATGCTTTTTTACTGTCGTACTCGGTGCGATTCATATTCGAGAACATGCACGGAACGGATATTGCGGTAGCGGTACCGCAGGAATGCATATTTTTAAACGAAATAACGCCGCCGGATTTGCTGGTAAAGGCATTGGTATCACGCGAATAACCGTTCATCGAGAAATTCTGGCTGCGTGCCGTTTCGCCAATCACCAGGAACATCAGCGTGGGTTTTTCGTGAGCGACGACGCGTTTAGCATCATTCCCCAGCGTCTGGAAAGGCACTTTAGTCGTAAAGTACGTATCCTTAACATACTGGAAAGTGCTGTAAGCGTAGTTCGCCGGGATGATCTCTTTATTCAATGTCGAGTTATTGCGGCCGACAGAGGCATAATCCTGATAATAAAGTGCGGCAACACCTGCAATCAAACTCAACGATGCCAGCACGGAGAGCAAACGGTAAGCAATGCCTTTATACCATTTTTCAGGATATTGAATTTTTATTGAAAAAAGGAGGATGGCAGGAAGGATACCGGTAAAGACGAACCATATAATAATTGAGCCATTAAGATAGGAATGCGCTTCCTGGGGGTTAGTTTCAATAATGTTTTGAATCATCGTTTGATCAAACATTACTTTATATTTTAGTGTCGAATAACTGACCAGTGAGCCAGTGATAAACAGTAAAGCAAAGAAAGGTTTCAGCAGAAAACGAACTGAGAAAGGCATAAAAACAACGTTAAGCGCCGCAACCAGAACAAAGGGAATAGAAATGACAAAACCAATTTTGACATGCTCTAAATGCGACAAAATCTCGTAAAAATGCAGCAATATTGGCCAGTTAAGTAAAAACGCAAAGATCATTGCCAGAAGTAAAACCAGCGGAATAACTTTCACCCTGAAAAGTACAGGCATTAACACCTCCGGAAAATAGTAAACCAGTAAAAACATTGATGATAATTACAACAATTCAATCTAATATTATGATTGCCTTATTCGCTGCAAAGCAGAGATTATCATTCTGAAATCTTAGGTTAACCTTAACGAGGCTTTGTTGAATAAATCAGATTTCGGGTAAGTCTCCCCCGTAGCGGGTTGTGTTTTCAGGCAATACGCACGCTTTCAGGCATACCTGCTTTCGTCATTTTGTTCAGCGCTCGTACCAGGGCCATAGCCTCCGCAACCTGACCATCGTAGTCACGCAGCGTCAGTGAACCCCCGAACAGCTGTTTTACCCGGTACATCGCCGTTTCCGCTATCGAGCGACGATTGTAATCTGTTGTCCATTTCCACCGCGCATTACTCCCGGTCATTCGCTGATTAGCCACTGCACGGTTACGGTCTGCATATTCACCGGGCCAGTAACCCGCACCTTTTCGGGGAGGGATAAGCGCGCTGATTTTCTTACGCCGCAGTTCATCGTGACATAGCCGGGTATCGTAAGCGCCATCGGCGGCGGCTGACCTGATTTTCCGGTGGGTTTGCCGGATTAACCCGGGGAAGGCCTCTGAGTCCGTAACGTTGTTCAGCGACAGGTCAGCGCAGATGATTTCATGTGTTTTACTGTCAACGGCGAGATGCAGCTTACGCCAGATACGGCGGCGTTCCTGGCCATGCTTTTTGACTTTCCACTCGCCTTCACCGAAGACCTTCAGCCCGGTGGAATCAATTACCAGGTGTGCGATTTCACCCCGGGTGGGCGTTTTGAAACTGACATTAACCGACTTTGCCCGCCTGCTGACACAGCTGTAATCCGGGCAGCGTAGCGGAACGTTCATCAGAGAAAAAATGGAATCAATAAAGCCCTGCGCAGCGCGCAGGGTCAGCCTGAATACGCGTTTAATGACCAGCACAGTCGTGATGGCAAGGTCAGAATAGCGCTGAGGTCTGCCTCGTGAAGAAGGTGTTGCTGACTCATACCAGGCCTGAATAGCTTCATCATCCAGCCAGAAAGTTATGGAGCCACGGTTGATGAGGGCTTTATTGTAGGTGGGCCAGTTGGTGATTTTGAACTTTTGCTTTGCCACGGAACGGTCTGCGTTGTCGGGAAGATGCGTGATCTGATCCTTCAACTCAGCAAAAGTTCGATTTATTCAACAAAGCCGCGGTGATGCTTACGGTATGGTGGTTATCAAGTTTTATCCTGATTAGCACCCTTAATGGCTATTTCGATAATCAGGACCGCGATTTTCTGACAGGTAAACTTCAGCTCACCGAAGAGTTTCTTAAAACAGAGACGTTCCGGAACAAAACGGATATTAAGTCATTATCAGAAAAAATAAACGATGCGATGGTAGGGCACAATGGTTTATTCATTTCTATAAAAAACATGGAAAATGAAAAAATTGTTGAACTCTATGCCAAAAATTCTGTTGTTCCAGCGGTCCTGCTTAATAAGTCGGGTGATATTCTCGACTATATGATCCAGACGGAAGAAAATAACACCGTGTACCGCAGTATCTCGCGGCGGGTTGCCGTGACGCCGGAACAGGGTAAAAGCAAACATGTCATCATTACGGTTGCCACGGATACTGGGTATCACACCCTGTTTATGGATAAGCTCAGTACCTGGCTGTTCTGGTTCAATATCGGTCTGGTCTTTATTTCTGTTTTTCTGGGCTGGCTGACCACACGTATTGGTCTGAAACCGCTACGGGAAATGACCAGTCTGGCTTCCTCCATGACCGTACACAGCCTGGATCAGCGTCTTAATCCCGATTTGGCTCCGCCGGAAATTTCTGAGACCATGCAGGAGTTCAATAACATGTTCGATCGCCTGGAGGGGTCATTCCGGAAACTGTCAGATTTCTCGTCTGACATCGCGCATGAGCTGCGCACGCCAGTCAGTAATCTGATGATGCAGACGCAGTTTGCACTGGCTAAGGAAAGGGATGTTTCGCATTACCGCGAAATTTTATTCGCTAACCTGGAAGAACTGAAAAGGTTGTCACGAATGACCAGTGATATGCTTTTTCTGGCACGTTCAGAGCATGGTCTGCTGCAGCTGGATAAACATGATGTGGATCTGGCCGCCGAACTGAATGAATTACGTGAGCTGTTCGAGCCTCTGGCAGACGAAACAGGAAAGACAATCACCGTTGAAGGAGAGGGCGTTGTTGCCGGAGACAGCGATATGCTGCGACGTGCTTTCAGTAACCTGCTTTCCAATGCAATCAAGTATTCTCCCGATAACACCTGTACAGCGATACACCTTGAGCGTGACAGTGACTGTGTGAACGTGATGATTACGAATACGATGTCCGGCCAGGTTCCCGCTAATCTGGAACGTTTGTTTGACCGGTTCTATCGCGCAGACTCATCAAGGTTCTACAACACGGAAGGCGCGGGGCTGGGATTATCAATTACAAGGTCGATCATTCATGCTCACGGCGGCGAGCTGTCAGCAGAACAGCAGGGGCGGGAAATTGTGTTCAGTGTGCGTCTGTTAATGGATTAATCCCGTTCTTCAGGAGAAACCTGGAAGGTGACAAAATTGTCATCATTCAGTCACGCGATAAACAGAGGCGGTTTTTTATAATCATACATAAATCAGGACAGAGTGATAACGCAATCGCCTGGTTCCTGGAGTGATGAATAACCCGCCCTGAGATCAAATGCTTTCTCTGTTATAAGCCGTTGATTGTTTGGGTATGAAAACACCGGAGACCCAACCATGAAAAAGATCCTTGTATCATTTGTTGCCATTATGGCTGTCGCTTCATCCGCCATGGCTGCAGAGACAATGAACATGCATGACCAGGTAAATAATGCCCAGGCACCCGCCCATCAGATGCAGTCAACCTCTGAAAAAAGCGCTGTTCAGGGAGACAGTATGACAATGATGGATATGAGCGGACACGATCAGGCTGCAATGTCCCATGAAATGATGCAAAACGGCAACGCTTCTGCCCACCAGGACATGGCGGAGATGCATAAAAAAATGATGAAAGGCAAACCAGGGGCCACCAACGAATCAGCAACGTCATTTTCAGAAATGAACGAGCATGAAAAAGCCGCTGTTGTGCACGAGAAGGCGAATAATGGTCAGTCTTCCGTTATTCATCAGCAGCAGGCTGAAAAGCATCGCAGCCAGATCACCCAGAATTAACCCGCAGCTCCACTTGTTAGACCCTCATTTGACGCCGAAGTCACTGGCTTACGCTCCCGTCCGGGAGCGTTTTTTTTATTCTTTCATTTATCATTGAGTCTTATGGGAATGGATTTAATCAGTTACTTAATCCCTGCCTCAGCAACAAGTCCCGGAAAGAGCAGCTTTATATTCCGGGTTTTTCTGCTCATAACCTCAACGGTGGCGCTTAGGATGTACTTTGTAAGTACCCAGAGTGTGTGTCATCAGTACCGGTGTTAATGCACCAGCCCATTCCAGCCATGTATACCCATGTAAATCCCAACAGCAGCAATCAGGGCGCTTGAAATATAGGGGGCTCTTCTGGCGATGGTATTGAAGCCACTCCAGCGTTTGGCGACCTGACGAACGCTGATCGCCGCACCCACTCCAACCGTTACGAGGGTCAATGCCAGGCCGATACTGAAACAAACAACCAGTGTGGCACCCAGCGTAAGCGCTTTAAGCTGAAGGCAGATCAACAATACAGTTATAGCTGCCGGGCAAGGGATAAGCCCTCCTGTCAGTCCAAATATCAGGATTTGCCCGTTGGTTACTTCTTTCCCGTCGAAGCGGCGTTTTATGTCATTGGCATGAGCCAGTTCGTGAGCGTCCTGATACTCTTTCGAATTCACATCCAGCCCATCAAGCTCAGAGTGGTCATGGTCATGGTCGTGTTCAGCGAACGCCACATCATAGTCATGGACATGACCACGATGTCCCAGAGACAGACGTACGTTGAAACTGTGAGGCTCAGGGATGGGAGATGTTGACTCCAGATAATCACCATGATCAACAAATTCAAAAGTCTGAGAGATCGTACTGTTTTCCCGAAGTGTGGTTAATGAGATATCTTCAGAAGCCCATCTTTGGCCACTAAGAGTGCGTAGCCGCCAGTGGGGAAGTTGTCCTTCTTCAAAAATGGACAGTTCAACTTTTCCATGGCCAGTATCGATCAACCTTGTTTCGTCATGGTGATGATGTTCATTCTCCTGCATTCCCTCCAGCCAGTTTTTCTCACCGCTCCAGGTTCGCCAGAACATCCAAAAAGCCGTACCAAGGATGATCACTGAAGAGACCATCTGTAGCCAGGGTTCGGCTGATTCTGCGGTAAATTTATTACTGATATACATCCCTCCAAAAGCAATCAGCCATACGACTGCAGTGTGCGACAATGTTGCCGCGACACCCAGCATCACGGCCTGACGTACGGTGCCTTTTATAGCAATGATGAATGCTGCCATCATTGTTTTGGAGTGCCCGGGCTCCAGTCCATGAAGCGCGCCAAGCAGAATGGCGCTGGGGATGAAAAACCATGCGTTGCCTTGCTGAAGAAGTGTCGTAAATTCGTTCATGAGAATCATTCTTGGTTATTAAGTGTAGGCCGGATTCTACTCCCCCCCAGTAAAATATACTACCCCCCAGTAGAATAACGCTGGTATAGTTACATAAAATATCCAGGAGAGTGAGAGCCCACATGTCACATACCATCCGCGATAAACAAAAACTGAAAGCACGTACAAGCAAGATCCAGGGGCAGGTTGCTGCGCTGAAAAAAATGCTTGATGAACCTCACGAATGTGCCGCTGTACTGCAACAAATAGCCGCCATACGTGGTGCCGTGAATGGTTTATTGCGTGAAGTGATTAAAGGACATTTGACTGAACATATTGTTCATGAAAGTGAAGAACAGAAACGAGAAGAAGACCTGGACGTTGTGCTGAAGGTTCTGGATTCTTACATCAAGTGACAGTTTGGCTAAAAGCCCTGAGCATTAATTTATCTAAATAACACGTTATCAAGTGACGGTTTTGGGCTGTTTGTAGCGGCATAGTGAGTTTGTTTAATCAATGAGCTTTAAGATGCCCCCCTTCATGCAAGGCAACGCGTACATTTCTGGTACATCTACTTCCCTTACTTTGCTCAGGGCAACCCACATTGTTAAAGCCTCTACTCGCTGACCATCAAAATCACCCAACGTCAGATAATGGAAAAAAATTTTGGATGACATTTTGAAACGTGTCCTCTGCTGTGAACGTCGAGAGATGCTACGCGAGAAAGGAGATGACCTACTTAGTATCCTGTTAAGTAGGTCTATCTGAAGAAGTAGACAACTTTAAAGTCTTTTTCATGTTAAAGGAGACAACTTTAATGTCTGTGTACACCTACCTTTGCTCAAATCAAAATGTTCTGACATACCAAAATGGAGTGTAAAATGACTCAAAACCAGGGTTCTGAGCCAGTACCGGCGAGCCGGACAGGGCAGCTCATCAGCGCCCGGGATATGGCCATGCAGAAATTCGAAGAAGGGATGCGGTTAATCTCGGAAGCGTCGGAACTGTGCGGTCTCTCTCTCTTCACCAGCAGAATTATGCAGCCCAACGCATTTGGTCTTCCGTCGTCACTGGATCGCACCATCGAGGAGGGGCGTAAGGAAATTGACCGTAAAACGTGGAAAAGGCTCTTTGAAGAAACAGGTATGGACCGGTACTGGAACCATAAGCAAAAAGAAGCCTTTAACGAATCCCTTCGTACGGATCCGCCCGTCGCTTCCCTGGAGATTGTTAAGGGAACATTACAGCATGCACTGGCTAACAGACGAGACACCCTTGCAGAAGGTTTCGTTGATGTTCTCAACAAGCTTGACCGAAGTTTCAAAAGCAATGCCAGGCAATATACAATGCCAAAAAAGCTTGTTCTTCGGGGGATTTTTCCTGGTGTGAACGTGCTGAGGTACAACGGTTTCTCGCAGGACAATCACTTTTGTTTACGCGACTTTGAGAATATTGTATGCATCTGTTCTGATACTCCAACACCTGCAACCGGCGGTGGGCTGAGTATGGTCGACAGGCTGACGGCCATGAGAAATACAGAATTCACAGGCGAGTTCAGTGATGAGAATGGCTGGCGGTGTCGCCTGTTTGAGAATGGAAACGTTCATATTTGCATCGACAGTATCTCGCTTCTGAATGCTCTGAACGATCTTATCAGCATATATTTTGCAAACCAGCTTCCGGCCGCAGGAAAAAAATGATGATTGAAAATGATAAAGAAAAAAGCCTGAACGATGCTACCCCGCCAGAGGTGCAGAATGACATCCGCAGCGAATCCACTGAAAAATCAAAGGAAATGGGTCGTTCAAGGTACTCATCTATCGCGATGATCGATTACTTCAATGCAATCGAACGTCTGTGCAAAGAGAAAGAAATTAACCCGGAAAATATCGATCTGAGCTTCAAAGTTCACTGGCTCAGAAACGCTGTTGGCGGCTCGTTTGCAAGGTCACAGGAGATGTTCGCGGAGTACCAGAAGTATGTTAAAGAGGTTCCTGAAGAGGCCCGTTACCTGGATATACCCGATGAGGTAAAGGTTGCACTCGGCGATATTATCTCGTACATCACCTGGCACTACCGTAGAAGCTATACCGCAATACAGAATGATAGTGTTAAAAAAGCTGAAGCACGTAGCATGCAGCTGGAGGAGGAGGTAACGCAGCTGTTACAGCGGCTTGAGCAAAGCGCTACCGATATGGATGAGCTGAAACTTGAGAATCAGGCACTACAGGGTCGATTAGAGATCCGGGACAGTACCGTCAAGGAGTTAGAAACAAGGCTGAATGTTGCCGAAGCAGAACTCGAAACCTGCCATCACCAGTTAGATAGCACACGGCATGAATTGAGCCTCGCACAGCAGTCAAATGACTCACTCTCCCAGCAACTGGCTGAACGTAAAACAGAGATCGCTGGTCACCTTGAATATCAAAAAAAGCTGAACGAAGAGATCAACACGCAGCGTTCTGATAACGCCGGTCTTTCCAGACAATGCGACCAGTTAAGTCAGACTGTGTCAGATACAAAGGCAGAGAGGGACAGGTTTGAACAGGAATTGATTGCTGCACAGAACCTTTGTACTGAGCTGAAAAGTGCACTGTCCGGGAAAGAGGGTGACCTGGTGGCGGTGAATGCCGAGCTTACTGAACTCCATAAACTAAACGAGTCGCTGAGCGCCGACCTGAATAAAGTAACTTTGGTCAGCCAGGGCTATGAAGCGGAAGTGGCTGAACAAAGCAATGAACTCAAAACGCTCCAGGCCAAAGTAATGAAGCTGGAAGCTACCCTGGAGGCGGAGAAAACAATCTCAGAATCCCTGAAAGGCACCATTGATACATTAACTGGTGCAATGGCAGGGGGAGGTACTGGAAAGTCAAAACAGCCGCGTAGCAGAAAAACATCATGATAAATGAAGCCAGGTTGATACACTTCTCTGCATCCCCTGGCACATAAGAACTTCTGCGGACATTCAGCCCGTCCGCAGGAGTTTTCGTCCTTCAGTCAACAAATGCACTACCTTTTTTGAGTCTCCACTTTCCAGAGCAGAAAACACGTTACCGATTCTACCAACAGCTTGTATCTGAGTGATAACCCCAGTCTTGTAATCATCTAGGATCCCTGACAGGAAAGCGTTCAGTTTTGTCTGTTCGCTTAGCGAAAGCATGTAGGACATTTTTTCTCCATTTTAAGCAGGTGTGTCAGTTGAAAGAGGTTTGCGTGATTCTGGAAAATGAGGCAGCACCATAGTTTCAGATGCTGTGGTCGCATCCCAGTGCCACCATCCATAAGGCCCATATTCACGGTTGTAATAATCTTTTTTGAGTTGCTTTCGGGCCAGATAAGCAGGAGTGGCCATACCAAATACTTCCATCGGGAACGGCTTATCGCTTTTTGTGTCGAGCAGGTAGAAGTCAGGGAACACCTCACTAATACTCGCATCATAACGCATGGGCTTAACGTACTGCCGGTGCTCTGCATCCAGCTTTTCTGCAACAACCGCCTCATAGGAGGAGTCCAGAGGTATCCAGTTCTCGCTAACGTGCATCAGCACAATTTGATGAGCTCTTACAGAAGGGCCTCTGCCGGTTACCGCAGCTGGTGACGTCAACGCAAAGACAACTATTTTCGCCCCGGATTTCCATGCTGCGTACTCCGATGAAAATCGTTTCTTTACGCTATCCCAATGGACTTCTGAATTGAAAAAAATCAGCGGTAGCCCCCCAAAATTCCGCAGGGGTAAAAATTTAAGTGGCTTCTCATGCTTTTCAGCATCGTAGCGAGGTAAAACTGACAGGAGCATGAGACGTTTATCACTCATCGCCTGTGATGAAAGACGCTGAATTTGCGACTGAGCGACAGGTTGTTTCGGGTCAGGTACACCAATGAATAAATGGTCACCTATGCAGGCTCTGCCGGTACGAATTTGTTTAGCGGTTTCAAGCAGACGATACCGTACCAGTGAATCGTTACGTTTCCCTGCCATTTTCGGGTACCAGACATTCAGACCAGACTCTGTCCACAAAAGACTAAGCAAGCCCAGGAGGGTCATTGAGGCCTGACCTCCTTCTGGTCGCTGAACATGGGGCAGGGGAGGCACTTCTGATTTTTCAGGAGGATCTTTCTCTGTCATACCGATACCGAGCCTTACAGCCATATCACCTTCGGTTGTAATCCGGACCACACCACTCGCATATCCTTTCAGGCCGGTATGCCGGGCATCAAGGGAGAAGAATACACAGGAAGGATCATGCTCAATGCCCGTGTTAGCGGCTTTGACGAGAATAAAGGCATCACCGTTCGGTAAAGCACGAACATAAAGTCGCTTTTCTCCTTTTCCACGACATCCGCAGGTGATGACTGATTTTTGACCTGAGGTGTGGTGTGCCTTTTTAAGAGCCGACTGCCACCCTTTAGCAAACTCATCCTGCGTTTGAAAGTCAGGTGAATACCTTTTGACGTTTGGATCGTCGTCGTAAGCAATCATCACTGCGAATTTTTGGCTCATAGTAGTCTCCTAAACAGGAAGTTTAATATCCCAACCAGAGCAACACTTCCTGAGCGTCATACTGTTCCTTTACGCCCATGTCGCTAAAGAATTCTTCGAAATCTGTTTCGGGAACGCAATGCCTGGACAGTTCTTGTAATGCTCGTTCTTTAGATACCGTCTCACCTTCAGCTGATTCGAAATACGTCATGGTTGACCTCTGACATTATTACAACAATCTTAAGCATTTAAATTGATGAAGGAGCTCAGGTCAGCTGACTTCGTCGTAAAACTGCCGCAAGCGCTGGGAGGCTGCAAATTCAATTCGTGACTTCAGCAGTTTGGCGACGGCCGCAAAGACATCAACGACCACGGAGTTCCCAAACTGTCTGTAAGCCTGTGTATTGGACACAGGGATACGGAAAACACTTTCCCCGGGTTTATCGAAGCCCATTAGCCTGCTGCATTCACGTGGCGTTAGCATGCGTGGCCGACGGTCCATGTTGTATGTGTTATGGAAATCAGTTTCTCCCAGTTCATGAGACCAGCCCCGATCAATAAGAATTTCAGATCCGTCTTTCATATAGCGGCTTGAGAGGGTTCTGGTGACACTATTAACATTGGAAGGATCTACTAGTCCAAAACCAAAACCATTGCCTTTTGCCGCATGTTTCTTTGCATAGTTGTATAAGTACTCCCAGAGTTTAGGGGAGAGGATGTATTTACTATCTACGCTCGGATCCAGTAAATCTGAGAGAGAAGGGCGCTTGTCCGGATAAAAGTCTTTAATGTCTCTCAGAGTAAAACCGTCTTTCAGACGTAGGTCGCGGCGAAAACCAATAAGGACGATACGTTCACGGTGCTGGGGTCGGAAATGACGGCCATCGATGACTTTAGGATCATCCGCGCCCGTGCTTTCGCTGTTTGCGACGTCGTAGCCAAGCTCATCGAGCGTTTTCATGATGATGTTAAAGGTATTACCCTTATCGTGACTCTTCAGATTTTTTACGTTTTCCAGAACAAAAATTGCAGGTTGTTTTGCCCGGATGATCCTGGCCACATCAAAGAAGAGCGTACCCTGAGTGTCGCACTCGAAACCGTGTTTGCGACCCATAGAGTTCTTTTTACTGACACCGGCGATGCTGAATGGCTGGCATGGAAATCCCGCAAGAAGAACATCATGATCCGGGATAGAGGCATCGATAAATTTGTATGCCTCGTCATCAGTAACCTCGGGCCGGTTGCTAAGAGTGATGTCACGGATGTCTGAATTGAAGCGGTGCTCGTTCTCATCGCAATACCAGTTCGCCCGGTAAGTACGGCTGGAATAAGTATTCCATTCGCTCGTGAAAAGACATTTACCACCGATGGCATCAAATCCGCTTCGCAGTCCACCTATCCCTGCAAACAGATCGATAAAGCTAAAGTGCCTGTCCTCATAATCAGCAGGTCGTGAAGGTATTAAAGTCTGTAGATAGCGTCCATCTGCGATACTCAGCTCACAATGCTCAGGTATGCATGTAACCTGACGTTTAAGGGATGCACGGGACCAATTACTGCCATTTTCATCATTTAATACCTGAGCCAGATATTTCAGGTCATAAATGGTCGAAGCTGTTAACAAAGTTTTGTGGATCAGAGATGGTGTTTTATCCACATCATTCAGGTCTGTCTCAAGATCATGAGTGTAACGTTTCATCCAAACTCTCTCAGGAATAATATCTTTGAGATAGATTAACACGCTTAATTTGGATTATTTTTTGGTTCAGGTTCTAAATTTATTGTGATTATTCTGCCTTTAAGTTGCAAAAAGATTGGTTTTAAGCCCGCCCATGAAATAATGACTTGTTAAAATACTGCCTGTAAATAGGCTTGTGGATACATGTCTGTACTCAACAAATCAAGGTGAAATGATGTTTTTTTTAACAAAGTTACTTTTGCCCATCATGATTGTTGTATTCCCAGTGGCGTCCTGGGGGAACTCAACAACTTTTGAGGCAAAGGTGGTTAAGATTGTTGACGGTGACACCATAACTGCGTTGGATGCTCAAAACACAACCATCAAAATACGGATGTATGGTATAGACGCTCCTGAATCTAAACAGGCTTTTGGCCAAAAAGCAAAACAGGCCTTAACCACAGCTATAGCAACTAAAATCGTTACCGTGATAGACCATGGTACGGATATCTATGGCCGTATGTTAGGTACCATCTGGTTAGATGGATATGATATCAATGCCTCTATGGTGGACAGTGGATATGCGTGGGTTTATCGGTTCGAAGATAACGCCATTGTCCCTGGCTATATCAAATATGAATCCGCAGCACAAAAGGAGGCAAAAGGGTTATGGGCAGACACCAACCCTGTCCCACCATGGCAGTGGAGACAGGCAAACGAAAAGCCCAGAAAGGTGAAAGGGAAGAAATAACCATGATGAAAGAGCCTCATCCGTTACTTCAGTTGGTACTAAACGATTCCGGTCGTCTAACCATGCCTGTTTATTATAGAGATCAACAGTATTGCCCGACTTGCCTTACAAAGGTGTTGAAGAGTGAGGATGGAAGTTTGGCGCACCTCGGGGAAATAAATCAAAATACATGTAGACCTTCTATTTCAGTAGTTGTGACAAAAGCAATTATTGAAATGTTATGTGACGGGGAAAAAATATTTGTAAATCCAATACGATACCGAGGCCGGGTGCTGGCACCCTCAGTAATTTTTTCTCCCGACACTCACACTTTCAAACCGTTTATAAATACAGACTATCAGCCTGTGGGAGCAAACTGGAAAAGTGAAAAGGGATATAAACTCGGTCTGTTTTATCTCAAAGATCGAGCCAACTCTATCAATAAAGAGGAATTTGATTTCATTGCCGTTATAGACCCTAAGGCAATGCAGAAAGAATTTATTTCGGCCTGGTCTGAGGTTGATGAAAAAAATCCATTGGAAACGCTGAAGCAGATCTTACGATCTAAAAACAACTCTTCTTTATGGGTAAAATGGCCTGGCAAAATTGAGCATGCGCAAAAAGGAAATTGCAACGAAAATTACTGGTTCGATTATCAATCTGATAATCAGGAAGTGAACTGTACGGTCTCTGTTGTAGGTATCGAAGGTAACAGTTCCGGTGAGACAATTTATAGATTGCAAACTTTGCTAAAGCGTAAGCTCAATGAATATCAACTGGTTCGGTCTTTAGGGACTATTATGCTTCTTGATAATACCGGGAATATGATTCCATCAAACCATCCTTATTTTGAAGTCATCTCAAAAGCATGTATAAATGGAGTGCGTGACTTTGTTCGTCAAAACCCGTGGGTAGTCTGACGGTCAACTATAAAGCATAATATAATTAGTAATAACAAGGAACAGACATGAATGAAAACTCAGTAATCTTAATAAGTTTATTTTGGTTTTTTTTTGGATCGAGTGTTGTAGCTGGTTTTATGGATGCATCATTATATTGCTGGATTTTTGCAGCCATAAGCGCATTGTTTCTTCTTTCGGTGATACAAACACCAAAGGAGTTAACGGTATCTATTCTTCTTGCGGTACTTATGGCAAGCTCCGCAGGTGTTTTCATTCTGGCTTATAAAGTCAAAACGAATGTCGTTTCACCAATCTATCTCTTAAAAAAGCCTACTGCATACATGGCTGAAATAGATAACCGAAGGATTCATGGTTACTAAATATTTTGCAATTGCATCATTTGACGGTCCGGGTTTATTTACCCACAGCATCGACTAATTCAAGAGGTTACATATGATAGTTTCAGAAGCAATTTTTTATTCTTCTATTATTTCCTGGGTTCTTTATTGGTGGTTTATTGGAAATATTACTAAAAAGGTAGGGATGCTTGTTGTTCCACTCACGCTTACCTTCGGATGTTACATTTATGCAATTCATTTGGATGATTCCGAACAGCAAACCAATTTACGTTGGGAGCAGATCGGTTTTATTACCTTTATAATTGTGATAATGTGGGCAGGAAAGTTTGTGATGAAAAGACTATCTGAATGATGATCTAATCCACACTTTTCGATATCTTAGAAAAGTAACTTTGTGAGCAAACAGTCATATGACATGCAAAACGCTGATCTCAAAGACAGATGATGGATACACATTTAGCATTTCACCTTACGAAGACGGGTACCGCTTATCAGTCTCGCCTGAAAATCGTCACAATGGTACCCAAAGCTTTGACGGCTGGTTCCCACGTTTTTTTTCCGAACCACAGTATGCCAAATCATCTTTAACTAAGTTTCTCGGTGAGTCCTTAGTATGGGAAGAAGATTCAAGTAATGCTCTATGAGATTACTTATTATAAATTTTTCTATTAATCTCCATGGAGTGATATATGAATTTGGCCTATTTTTTATTTTTGTCTATAACTGTTATGCTTACGAGCTTTATTATTAAATCACTTGTCGTATTGGTAAAGTTCAAATTACTTCGTGATGAACGTCTCGAATATACCAGCAATAAAAATATTGATGAGATGTACGATTTAATGAATGCGAAGGAAGAAATCCTCATAAGGCATCATAAGCAGATGTTGGCATTGCATCTTTCACTATTAATATTCGTTCTATTTATTGCTTACATTTACTAAAAATAATTTTATTCAACATTTCAACAAAGGGTTTTCAATGGAAAGCTTCGAAACTGAACAAATGATTCAATATGCTTTCTACATAAATATCGTAATAACGACTGGTTTGGCATGGTTTTGCTTGCGGTCAGGATTGCATTACAATTTTTTCAGAAAAGCAGAGAGTGCCAGAACAAAAGGGCTGAGTAGTACCTCTACTGAACACGGTCCAGCAATTGTGAGAATAAAGAAGCTACAAGCATTAGTAGATTTTATTAGTAACTGTGCTTTTCTAATCCTTTCAATTGGCACAGCTTATATTTTGTATTTTTGGATCCACAGTTAACTCATACAAGGTAACTTCGGCAAATAACAACTTCTAATGCAGGACTTTAATAACTATAACGGATGCTACATGAAAAACGACAGTTTAATTACGCGGTATAAAATACTTAAAGGCGAACGCGATGAGTCTATCTTCACCATAATAATCGCGCTAGTAGTAAAGCTGGGGCTGGTAGCCCTGGCATTCTATCTGTTGCTTGGTTCCACGATTGATTGGTCAAGCTGGAAAACCTATGCCGCCATGTTGATCTTTGGAGCATTTCTCTAAAAGGATGACCACGGCAATACCAGGTCAGACAACAAGGTCGTTAGCATGATCGTTGGAAGCAACGGAAGCACCTTGAAAAAGGTCGGCAGCACTATAAAATCCATCAGCAATGCACACAAATAAACTACTGGTATCTTAAAATGAAAGTGAAAGAGTTGATCGCCATGCTGAACGAAAGAGACCCTGAGGCAATTGTTCTGATTTCCGGCTATGAAACGATCGGCGGCACGGAAGTCGCAGAAGCTGATTTGCTCATTGATATGCAGTCAATATGCTTAGAACAGGCTGATAATCTCACAGGAAACCGTAAAGTTGTTTCTTCCGGTGGTGAAGATTCAGTTTGGTTAGGCTGGAAAGATGATTACCGTACAAAGGTGTTTTTAGAAGATGCCCAAATTCCTGATCAAGATGAATGACGGTCAGCGTTGGCTTCAAAGGCAATCTATCAGTACGTGAAACGTAAATGTTAAAAAATAACCACATATGAATCAATAACTTATGTCAAAGCTAAGTAGAGATGTCCGGGGTGGGGCAAAGTTCAAATGTCCTTTGATAATATTGAATTCCTGGATAAAAATCGCATCTTAACCTCTTCGTTTGAGTACCTTGTTGGGTTGACCCCGTATTCGCTTTATTTGTAGTATTGGGCTGCTTTGAAGTGTTTCATGTTCAAACGCGACGTGTTCTGTAAGTTCTTCCTGACAACAGAGCCGACAATATATACACATCCGCTATGGAGAATCTGACAACCGCTATGCGTATTACGCCACCCTGAGTTTTTCCTTCCTCTGTCGTACTGAGCAAGCCTCAGCACGCACTCAATAACATCCCGTCTGCGGATGTGCTTTACCGTACGTAAAAATGTAGCCCTCCAGGGCTGACTGTATCTAAAAACTGAGAAATTACTATGTTGCTGTCCTCGACGCGTAAGGACTGGCTGGGTAACGTCCGTGGTGACGTTCTGGCCGGTATTGTTGTCGCGCTCGCACTCATTCCAGAAGCGATCGCCTTTTCCATTATCGCCGGTGTTGATCCCCAGGTGGGCCTCTACTCGGCGTTCTGTATTCCTCTCGTTATGGCCTTCTTTGGCGGACGTCCGGCGATGATTTCGTCCTCCACCGGTGCAATGGCTCTCCTGATGGTGACGCTGGTGAAAGATCATGGCTTACAGTATTTACTGGCTGCCTCCATACTGACCGGGGTATTCCAGCTGATAGCCGGATATCTGAAGCTTGGCGGGCTGATGCGTTTTGTTTCACGCTCAGTGGTCACGGGGTTTGTTAATGCACTGGCAATACTGATTTTTATGGCCCAGTTGCCTGAGCTGACCAATGTGACATGGCATGTTTATGCCATGACTGCGGCAGGGCTGGGGATCATCTATCTCTTCCCTTATATCAACAAAACCATTCCTTCACCGCTTGTGTGCATCGTGGTGCTGACTGGGATTGCCATGTGGCTGCATCTGGATGTGCGAACCGTCGGGGATATGGGGAAACTTCCCGACAGTCTGCCGGTCTTCCTGCTCCCGGACGTGCCTTTAAATCTTCAGACGCTGCTCATCATCCTGCCATATTCTGCGGGGCTTGCGGTGGTTGGCCTGCTTGAGTCGATGATGACCGCCACTATCGTGGATGACATGACCGACACGCCAAGCGACAAAAACAGGGAGTGCAAAGCTCAGGGCATCGCGAACATCTGCACATCCTTTATCGGAGGAATGGCAGGCTGCGCGATGATTGGGCAATCTGTTATCAACGTAAAATCCGGTGGACGCGGACGACTTTCAACCCTCACGGCGGGCGTGGTGCTGCTTTGCCTGATTGTGTTCCTGCGCAACTGGGTCTCCCAAATTCCGATGGCAGCGCTGGTCGCGGTGATGATTATGGTTTCCATCGGGACATTCTCCTGGCGCTCCATTGCCAACCTGCGGACACACCCCCTTTCAACCAGCGTGGTCATGCTTGCCACCGTCGCGGTTGTGGTGGCAACACATAATCTGGCCTTCGGTGTGCTGACCGGTGTACTGATTGCTTCGCTCAATTTTGCCACTAAAGTATCCCGGTTCATGCGTGTAACCTCAGTTCTGGAGGGGACGAGCCGGACGTATACCGTCACCGGCCAGGTATTCTTTGCATCAGCAGACCGCTTTACGAGCCACTTTGATTTCCGTGAAGCGATTGAGAATGTGGTGATAGACGTTTCACATGCCCATTTCTGGGACATCACGTCCGTCAGCGCCCTGGATAAGGTGGTCATTAAGTTCCGTAGAGAGGGCGCCGGGGTTGAAATACGTGGGATGAATGAAGCCACCCGCACCATCGTTGACCGGTTTGGTGTTCACGATAAACCTGAAGAAGTCGAAAAACTGATGGGCGGTCATTAACAGACTGGAGGGAAAACTATGAATAATACTGTTACAGCCTGTGTGGACGGTTCACTTTCAACGCGGTCAGTGTGTGAATATGCGGCGTGGGCAGCCCGCACTTTGCAATCACAGCTAGCACTGTTGCACGTTATCGAAAAAGACAGCACCCCGGTAGTGTCAGACCTGACCGGCACTCTCGGCATAGACAGTCAGCAATTGCTGACCGATGAGCTGGTAGAAATTGAAGGGCAACGTAATCGCCTGCTGATGGCCCAGGGGAAAGCAATACTGGAAAGTTGTGCTGAACTGCTTCAAAAACAGGGAAGCCCGGATGTGCTTTTGATGCAAAAACACGGTACACCGGATGAAGTTCTGGCAGAGCTGAGCGACCTTCGTCTCATGGTGCTGGGGCGTCGGGGTAGCCAGCATCCGGTAGGCTCTCATCTGGAAAGCGTTATTCGTCTGCAAAAGAAACCCCTACTGGTTGTTCCGGAGAACTACTCAGTGCCTTCCAGAGTCATGCTGGCTTATGATGGCAGTGAAGAAAGCAGGAGTAACCTGGAACGTCTGACGATGAGTCCCTTACTCAGGGGGCTGGAGTGCCACCTTGTCATGGTAAACGGTAAGAAGGAAGAGCTGCTGACCGCACAGCAAATTTTACGTGACGCGGATATAGAAAACAGCACAACACATCTTACCGGGCAATCAGTCGGGGACGCGCTTATTCGTTACGCCGAGGAAAATGCTGTCGATCTGATAGTGATGGGGGCCTACGGTCATTCCAGGTTGCGGCAGTTCTTTATCGGTAGTCATACCTCCGAAATGCTGCAAAAGACGCAACAACCGCTTCTTATCCTCCGTTAGCACTGATTATCTTAAATAAAAAAGGGCGAGTTCTCTCGCCCTTCGTCACAAGAACACGTTTAGTTCAGCCGGTTACCTTTTTCATCAACTACCTTCTCACCGTCCTCTTTCGTGAACGCGCTTTTCTGCGCATCGGGAAGAATATCCAGCACGACTTCAGAAGGGCGGCATAGCCGGGTACCCAGCGGCGTTACCACGATAGGGCGATTGATCAGAACAGGGTGCTGCAACATAAAATCGATTAACTGCTCGTCAGTAAAGCGGTCTTCCGCCAGCCCTAACGCTTCAAAAGGTTCGACATTCTTACGCAGCAGCGCTCGTACCGTGATCCCCATATCCGCAATGAGTTTTACCAGCTCAGCTCGTGATGGTGGGGTTTCAAGATAATGAATAACGGTCGGCTCTGTACCGCTGTTGCGGATCATTTCAAGGGTATTGCGTGACGTGCCGCAGGCCGGGTTGTGATAAATGGTAATGTTGCTCATATCAGTATCTCATTACAAAGTGAAAGACAGACGAAGCGCCAGTGCTGCAAGCGTGACAAACAGCACGGGGATTGTCATGACAATGCCCACCCGGAAGTAATATCCCCAGGTAATTTTGATATTTTTCTGCGACAGAACGTGCAGCCACAGTAACGTTGCCAGACTGCCGATAGGGGTAATTTTTGGCCCCAGGTCGCTGCCGATGACGTTGGCGTAAATCATCGCTTCTTTGATAACACCGGTCGCTGTGCTGCCATCAATCGACAGCGCCCCGACCAGCACGGTCGGCATATTGTTCATCACTGATGACAGGAAGGCCGTCAGGAAGCCCGTACCCAGCGTTGCCGCCCACAATCCCTGCTCTGCCAGCTGATTCAGCAAGGAAGAGAGATAGTGGGTCAGACCGGCATTTCGTAAGCCGTAGACCACCAGGTACATCCCCAGCGAGAAGATAACGATTTGCCAGGGCGCACCACGCAGCACCTTACCGGTGTTAATGGCATGCCCTTTTTTCGCAACAGCAAACAGAAGCAATGCACCAGCGGCTGCGACCAAACTGACCGGTACGCCCAGCGGCTCCAGTCCGAAGAATCCCACCAGAAGCAACACCAGAACCAGCCAGCCGGTTTTAAAGGTATTCACATCACGTATAGCGTCTTTCGGTTCTTTCAACAGAGAAACGTCGTAAACGGCGGGAATGTCCTTACGGAAAAACAGATGCAGCATCACCAGCGTAGCCGCAATCGCGGCCAGGTTAACCGGGACCATCACGGCGGCATATTCTGAGAAACCAAGCTTAAAGAAATCCGCCGAGACGATATTCACCAGGTTTGAGACAATCAGTGGCAGGCTTGCCGTGTCAGCGATAAACCCTGCGGCCATGATAAACGCTAAGGTTGCTCCCCGGCTGAATCCCAGCGCCAGCAGCATCGCGATAACGATAGGTGTCAGGATCAGTGCCGCACCGTCGTTGGCAAACAGTGCCGCAACCATCGCACCAAGCAGGACGATCCAGGTGAAGAGCAGCCGCCCCCGGCCATTCCCCCAACGGGCAACGTGCAGCGCGGCCCATTCAAAGAAGCCGGATTCGTCGAGCAGAAGACTGATGATGATCACGGCGATAAAGGTGGCGGTCGCATTCCACACTATCTGCCAGACCACCGGAATATCCCCCAGATGAACGACGCCAGTCAGCAATGCCAGAATTGCGCCCAGTGAGGCACTCCAGCCAATCCCCAGCCCTCTGGGTTGCCAGATAACCAGGACGAGCGTGAATAAAAAGATAGCACCAGCCAGTAACATCAGAAACTCCATTCACATTTGTTTATTCGGATATATATATCGCCATCAGCAGGAGACAGATGCCACGCTACTGAGCTTGTTGCGTATGTTTTCTCGTTCACAGTTCCAGGCTGTATCAATAATACCCGCAGCCCATGCTGGCATGTGTGGCGACAGTCGGTAATGCACCCATTTTCCTTCGCGACGGTCGATGACCAGCTCGGCTTCACGTAAAAGGGCCATATGGCGAGAAATTTTTGGCTGAGACTCTGCGGTTGCCGCACAGATGTCACAGACGCACATTTCACCGGACTCCCTGAGAAGCATCACGATAGTTGAACGGGTCTCGTCGGCGAGCAGTTTAAAAAGCTGAACAGGCTGTAGCATGCTTAACCTCGTAAAAAAATAACAATACATATGGTATTTCATATGTGATAACTTTTAAAGCATAGCTTATGAAATGGAGATTTTTTATGACCGACTTACCAGCAATCGAACCGGCTTATTTTGATGATGCGCTTGCCAGCAAACTTACGGGCAACAACGAAACCATGCCGCGAATTCTCATCCTGTACGGTTCAGTACGAGAGCGGTCCTACAGTCGTTTTGCAGCGGAAGAGGCCGGGCGGTTGCTGGCAAAGATGGGGGCTGAGGTGAAAATATTTAACCCATCCGGTCTGCCGTTACCCGATGATGCGCCCGAAAGTCACCCCAAAGTGCTTGAACTCCGCGAGCTGGTCAGGTGGTGTGACGGAATGGTCTGGAGTTCTCCGGAAAGACATGGCGCCATGAGCTCGGTGATGAAGGCCCAGATTGACTGGATACCCCTGAGTGAAGGTGCTGTTCGTCCTTCCCAGGGTAAAACGCTGGCCGTCATGCAGGTTTGTGGTGGTTCACAGTCGTTTAACACGGTCAATCAGATGCGGATACTTGGCCGCTGGATGCGGATGTTCACCATCCCCAATCAGTCGTCAGTGCCAAAGGCATGGCAGGAATTTGATGATGAAGGGCGCATGAAACCCTCACCCTGGTATGACAGGATTGTCGACGTTACCGAAGAGTTGTTCAAAATGACGTTACTCCTGAAAGGGCACACAGCCTACCTGTCCGACCGCTACAGCGAAAGGAAAGAGAGTCATCAGGAGCTCGCGGCACGGGTCAATCAGGCCAAAATCTGACAGCCAGGCATGCCCGGATGGATTACCGGGCTTTAAATCGGTTTCTTCCCAAATATCTCTTCAGAGCGTGACTGAAGTTTCACCAGGGCATTGAACATATCGTCCTGATCCAGGGAACGCTGGGATTTCTTCGTCGTGGGAGCTTTACGCCTGCGAGAAGGGCCGTCTCCGGATGGTACGGATTGCGACCGGTTATTATCCCGCTCGGCCTGGACCAGCTGCGCCATTTCCAGGGCCCGCCCCAGACGTTTGTTATCCACAATGGCCCCCTGATCGATTTCAGAAAGCTTGTCATAGGTGGAGTAGGGAAGTGATACGCCATTAAGCCGGAGCTCTTTATGTCCATCCGGGTAATGCCAGACATCGATGTATTTACCAATCGCCCGACGACTGAATTCGCTGTCTTCAATCAGATAAAGGACTTTGTCGTATTGCACTGTGAGTGATTTCGACACTTTACGAGCTTCATGCCAGTTAAATACCATATCAAGATCGTCATCGACATCCAGTTCCCGATGAACATCAAACGCCTGGCGAGGCGCTTTTGCGAAACGACGGTTGTAATCGTTCATGAACTCTTCGGCAAATGCGTTCGCAGCTTCCATGGAACTGATGCCCTGGAGCCTGAGCTCCTTGACCAGTCGGTCCTGAAGCGTCAGGTGCGCCCGTTCAACGCGGCCTTTGGCAGCACTGGTTTCTGCACAAATGGTCTGAATGTTCAGTTCATGCATCGCACGGCCAAACTGGGTATCGCCGTCGCCGCCGGTTGCATTTTTATTGTTGATCCTGAATACGCTGGCTTTGTCGCTGTACAGCGCAAGCGGTTTGCCATGTTTTTCAATATAGCCCCGGGTCGCTTCAAAATAGGTGAAAGTAGACTCAGATTTCACGAAAAGAAGCTGCATTAAACGACTGGTTGCGTCATCAACGTAAACCAGTGCCGTACACTTAGGTCCCCGATTTTCAAACCAGTGGTGGTCGCAGCCGTCGATTTGTATGAGTTCACCGGCACAGGCACGGCGGTAACGAGGTTGCTGAATTTTTGGCGCACGTTGCTTACGTGGGACCCACAGACTGGCCTGAGTCATCAGCTTACGGACGGTTTCTTTGGAAAGATGAACACCGTGCACCTCAGACAGTTTTTCACAGGCCAGCGTCGGACCGAAATCGTTATAGCGTTCGCGAATAATGTTCAGCGCGTATGCGGCCAGTCCCTGAGGCAACTGGTTGTTACTGGATTTACCACGACGGCGGCTGGTCATGCCAATCGGACCATCTTCACGATAACGCGCAAGCAGACGACGGCACTGACGGTCGGAGATACCAAGCCGCTGAGCTGCCATTTGTGTTGTCAGACGCCGGTCGATGACATCCTGAATGATTTTGAGTCGGTTAACTTCATCCAATGTGAAAAACTCCGCTGCGAGAGCCGTCATGGTAATCCTTACTTGATTATACACGCCGGACATCTTAACTTAGCCATTATCGGACATTACAACTTTGCTACTACAACTTATGTCAAAGCAAGTTTAAAATGTCACCTCTTTGTGCAAGATAGAAAGGGCACTTTCAGCCTATGTAATCATATTAATGTGACTGCTGCGTTATCCCACTCAACCAATTAATAAAGCAAAAGTTAAATATGAAAGACTGGAATAAAAATATAACGAAAACATCTTAATATGGAAATATCTGTGTCAACGGGATCTTTAGTTATTGAATATCTGGTTCTAAATAGGTTCTACATTCAACGGGAAGGGAAACCAAATATCTATATGTTTTTTATAAATACCATTACGTGGCAAACAACAATCTGCATATTTTTTTAAAGAATCTCCACATGGACAAATATTTTCTGGCGATAATACTCCATCATGTTCTTTCGCCTTAAATCTCCAGGTCGTAATATTGAAAATTTGATGTGGGGATTGTATGTATTTGACAACACTAATTAAAGTTGAATAGTTATAATGATCACCATCATTGGAGAAAAAAACACTACATTTGTTAACGGGATTACTAACTATGTCATAAGTAATTAATTCAAAATCGATCACTTCATCAAAGCAAAGAACTCCATTATAAAGTTTATTTTTAACATGACCACAATCATTAATAAAACTACGGGTTGTATTACATACTGAACATTTCACTTCTTTTATTATTTCACGAGAACTACCGAAGATTTTATATGGGAATAACGCCTGCCAATTACATACCATTCTCGCTAAGAAGTTAACACCATAGAAATTAACCTCAGGCAGAAACTCATTATTTTCTTTAATATGTATTAAATCTATTTCTATCCTTTCAAGTTCTACCCATGCTTCATAAAAATCACCTCTTGTAAGTAAATTAATGACTTGAATATATTTTAAATGGGCTAGTAAAATTGTTTTGTATAAAAACAATCTGTTTGATTCATTATTCAAGCTCAAGGATTGAGCTTTTTTTAACTCAGCATTAAGATAATCAAGAATAGCACTATCTTCTTGAGTAATACACATCCAACGCTTTAACTTTTCGTGAATATTCATAATATCTATATAGATTTTTATTTGATTTTGTTAATTACTTTTAAAACATCGTCTACTTTTCCAGAAACAGTGTATTTCACATGTTTTCCTGATTTATTTTTTTTAATTATAGAGACTTTAACGTCTATATCTCTAGTTCCAAAGTTATCAATTTTTTTCTGAATATAATTTGAAACAAGATTTACTAAAAAAGGTATCATTACTGATGTGGCAAAGAAAGTGCCTAACGCTAACGTTATACTGTTTAATTGCAGGTACGAAACACCATTAGAATCTCCGTACACTTTAACATTAGAATGTGATTGCTTGGTGAACTGGAAAAAATCCAGTGCATTACCTCCAGTAATTTTTGAACTATCAAAAACGATCGCAATCTCATCATCTTGAGGTTCATATGAAGAAATGATTTTTACCTCTTCATCTTCATCACTCATTTCACTCAAAGTAATGGGGTTCATTCTCAACTCCTTGTTTTATATTTTTACATTCAAATTTTACTATACGACTGGTTAATTGCTCCTGTCCAACACACACCAGAGTTCATATGCTTAGCATACAAGGGACCAATGCCAGTAGCGACAGGCTAGTGTGTCAAAAAACCACATGAAGATCAATCTCCTGCGGAAAATTTGGCCGCAATTAGTTTCATTGTCCTTTCCATGCCTTGATAAACTGTCGCATCTGTAATGTTTAACCTTGCGAGTTCCTTAAGTATTCTAGCTTTGTTTCTGATCACTATTTTTTCTACTTTAAACTCTTGCATAGCATCATCAGGGTTTGAAACTAAATCGGGATAAACAGCATTATTCCCAAATAATAAGAATGCACCTGACTGTGATGACATCCTTTCATTATTATTTCTTCCTTTAACGAAAATTAACCTTTCCAAATCTGATGGTATAATTACATCTTTAAAATAAGGTTTTTCATCTTTAATGTAATGTATGAGTTTTTGACAAGCTTCAGTTTTATTGAAAGCCTCCTTGTCCATTTTACAATCCAGCTGATCTTTCAGTGTTTGACTTAGCATTGATATATTTGATATGCAACTTACTGTATCAGAGTCAAAGAATTTTATACGATCCCTTTTTGTTTTGAAAATAATAACATGTCCATCAACCTCATTTGTATTTTCATTATTACTAATGTCGCAACAAGCGAAATACAGAGCGATTAGTGGATTTGATGTTATATCCAACAAACGAGTTGGTAGTCCGTAGTGTTGCATCCTTACTAACTTGTCTAGCATTGTTTTATCATCAACAAACTCAGTTGGCCTTGCTGTTAGGGCTTCACGGACTAAATTTGATTCACTGTGCAAATGCTTGAAGTTACCTTTTTTGTTTTTCCTGAAAACTGATGGAGCCAACTCGTAAGATACATCAGAATGTCCACGATAAAATATTTCTGCATCTTCTTCATGATCTTGTTCTAAAACACGCGCCATGAAACTTTGAACATTATCTATTATTGGGTAGTTATCAACTTCATCAGGAAGTGCTTCAGTAGGAGGAAGTGGTGTACTTCTTGTCGTTATATTTAGAAGTGCTAATGTTTGATTTAAATCACGTGCTTTTATTCCCCAGTGAGTCCGTTTCAGCCCATATGCACCTAATTCTAAAGCTGTTTGATATAACTCTTTGTTTATCACTACGACATCATCTTGTGAGTGAGTGATTCTGAAATCAAACTCAACATTTTTGTTAACTGTTCGTAGATTTGAAATTACACCAAGTCGCAAAGTAATGTATTCAACATTGTCTCGGGAATAAAGTTCTGACATAAAAAGCGTAGGTAATTTCTCAATATAAGATAATGCTTTATCATTCAAAGGCGTTAACTTCAACCGGATGTCATCAGAGGTGCCTTCTAACATACGTGATATAGGAAAATCACAACTCCCACTAACCCGTTCATACATGGGCCAATGTTCAAAATAGTCAGGTTCTCCGCCCATAATTAGATTAAACATTAAAACTAAATCCTTATATTTTACTTAATGAATTATTTACAATCCAATCAATTGCGCCAGAGGTGCGAATCCAAGGCTTTATATTATGATTCACATAATAAATGGCTTCATCCATTCCACCTAACGTGATATATCCACTGTTAGACTTGATCTGTAATCTGCACTTCGATAACAAGCCGGGGATGTGTCTATTAGAATCAATCGCAGCTTTAGCGATATCATCGGCATCCGGGGATGACTGTCGGTAGGCGAGTAGGGCGCGTGTATACTGAAAAAACGAACGCATATCCCCAGGATAATCGTCCAGTAGCAAGGCCAGATCATCCACCATTTCAAGCTCAAGGTAATAGTTCGCTAATAAATGACGAATCCCCTGGTTATCGTTCGGGTTGAGCTTCAGCATTTCGCGGCTATGAGCCATAGCCGGATAAAAATTACCAGACTCCCATAAGGCCTCAGCCAAAGCTGCTTTTGCTCTCATATATGGACGTGTTTCGACAAATCCCCAGAAACGTCCTGCGAACTCCTGAAAATCCTCGCCAAGTGCAATGCTGGCTGCGTACAAAGCAGTCTCCAGCTTCCCGATTTTTGACTCAGGAGGTTCTTGAGATATCTCGCAGTAGAATGAGTATGCGTCAGCACAGAGCGGGGATTTCTTGATAGCTTTTCTGATGAGTTTCAGCACAACTTCCAGGTCATCATTTTCCCAGGCATCGAACATGAACTCCTGAGCCGCAACCAGATCTAGATGTAATTGCTCAGAGCTGACAGCAGTTTTATACAAATCAACGCGCTTTGTAGTCGGGAATTTAATCATCTCAAGTATCCTTTTGGGGACTCACTGTTCCGGTACTTTGCAGCACTGATGGTCGATTCTATCGCTTTGAACTTGCCACAAACAAGCTCGGGTCTGCCAGAACGGGATTGATAGCCCGGAGCTGTTCCTGGATGCGCACCTGAGCCTTACGGCTGGGCGATTTTTTGCTTCGTTCCCGTTTGCCTTCGCTTTCCCGCTCATCCTGTTTTACCTGAGCCAGTCGGAGTACAGTCCCGAGACGTTTGTTATCAACAATCTGCCCCTGGTCGACACAGGCCAGCTTATCAAATGCCTGGCACTTAAGGCTCCGGTGCCCATAGAGGAAGGCGAGGGTGCCATCGGGATAATCCAGTACTTTAATTTTTTCACCGGCAAGACGGCTATTTTCTTCTGTGGTGTCCATGAGATAAAGGATCTTATCGTACTGGAAGGTCAGTGATTTCGACACGGTACGAACATCATGCCAGGCAAAGATGTCTCTTAATTCATCGGGGCTTTCCTGCACCGGACGATGCAAATCTTTGGGGAACTTAGCCGGTCGTGAAAACCGGCTGTTAAAGTCAGCGATGAAAGTGGCAAGCCAGGCATTTGCGGCCTCAATGCCGGTTATACCTTCCAGACGCATTTCTTTGATCAGCCGATCCTGAAGTGTCTGATTCGCACGTTCCACGCGGCCTTTAGCTTCAGAGCTGTTGGCACAAATAAGCTCGATTGCCAGGTCATAAAGCACACGTCCGAACTGGGTAACGGTGGTATTGCGTTTCTCCGGACCACTGACGCGAAATATTGCGTGTTTGTCACTGTACAGCGATACCGGCTTCCCATGCTGCTCGATGTATTCCCGGGTTGCCAGCATGTAGTCAAAGGCTGTTTCTGACTCGCTGAACCGCAAATGCATCAGACGCCCGGTGGCATCATCGATAAAGACCAGCAGGCAGCATTTTGGCGCACGGCCTTCAAACCAGTCATGGTGGGAGCCGTCGATCTGGATAAGTTCACCCAGACAATCACGCCGATGTCGGGGTTGATAAACCCGTGACTTACGGCGAGCATGCGGGACCCAGAGTCCGTCAGACGTCATCCAGTTGCGGACGGTCTCGATTGAAAGCCGGATATTATGGCGCTCTCTGAGTTTTTCTGCGGCCAGTGTGGGCCCAAAGTCACTGTAGTTTTCACGTATCAGCGTGAGTACTCGTAGTTTGAGAGATTCGGTCAACCGGCGGTTGCTGGGCTGGCCGCGTTTGCGGCTGACAAGTCCTTCAGCACCAGAAACTCGGTAACGATTGATAAGTCGTTGCGCCTGACGTTCTGAAATGCCAAGCTGTGATGCTGCATCACGACGGCGTAGACGCTTTTCACAAACTGCCTGTATCACCGGTAGGCGGTGGATCTCTTTATCTGACATGGTCACCAACATGCGTTGAGCCCCTTAGAATTGCATTCAGTTTAGCTTACTCTAAGGTGACGTTTCTATCTGGATAAAAAGTGACATTACTAAATGGTTCTAACAACTTAAGTGCGCATAATCAGGATTATGTAAGATCAGCGTTAAGTAGTCGATTTATTTGAAAGTGACGTCGTCTTTAAGTTAAAATCACCTATAATCAATACCTACTGGAGCAGCTCATGGCTGACACCTACCTCCCCCCGGGCTTTAAAAAATGCAAATCATGTCAGCAAGTTAAACCCTTTGAACAGTTTGGAAAAGAGCTCAAGGGCAAGTTTGGCCTCAAGAGTAAATGCCGAGCGTGTATTAGCGAGAAAAACAAAACGTACGCAGCAGGCCCAGGGGCCGAAGTAAAGACGCAAAATAATAGGACCTACCAGGCAGAAAACAAGACTGAGCTCGCGGAGAAAATGCGCGTTAAGCGTGCGAAAGAAAAATTTGGTGATCGCTATAATTCCTACCTCGCTTCTTTAGAGTCCATGAAAAAACTCAAATAATGTAATCGCCAACGGAGGAATAATGAATGTACATCTGAAATATGATACGATAAAGCACTATCACTTTGATTGGCTAACGCCTGCTGGCGACTATCCTAATTCAGCGGTTATGCTCGTAGGTTTCCGTGATGGGCGCTGGATTATTGTTCAAGAGTTCGGAAATGATTATAGCTGCTTCGAGGGCGTTCTGAAGAATGGTGATGATCTTAATACGGAGCCTAAATTCTATTCCGACTTAGAAAGCGTAGCGGTTGCTGCTTTTGGCATGATGAAGCAGATATATCCCCAGTACCAAGATAGCACGTTAGAAGAATTCCTCGCTGGATAAAATATTCTAGAAACCAAACTCGCCTTATTCGAAGGAAACTGACTATGTATAGAAAGGTTTTAGCTCTTTCAGCCTTACTGATTTCTGCTTGTTCCACCGATAATCCTCATAAACAAAGTATGCACCACAATGATTTTGAGCTTTCGGACTCAGCTGTAAAAATTCAAATCAAGTCTGGAAATAAGACAATCTCCGGCTCAGGTACTTGGATCGATGAACAACATATTCTTACAGCTTCACATTTATGGCTTGATGCAAGCAAGGATTATAGTCTAAGTATAATAACAAGGAATGGGAGCCAACCAGCAACAGTTATCAATATTGATGATCCTAAGAACCGGGACCTCGCTCTTTTAAAAGTAGAAAAAAATACTATTGTCAAAGCCCCACCTAATTGGAAGCTTCCAGTATGTGATAATGTTCTAGCTCCAGGTGAGTCTGTTTGGGTTCTATCGGGAATGTATAATACGCTTTCAAATACGTATGCTTCCCCCGACTCAACCTACTATTATAAAGGAATAGTTGGTTCTGATGGTTTGACTGCTTTTTATCAAAATGGAGTTAGTGGAAGCGCTGTGTTAAACCAATCTAAGAGTTGCTTATATGGTGTTGTGAGTCAACAAGACATTAAAAAGATCAATGTCTATCAGATATATATTACGAAGATTACTACAAATGAAATTATACGCGGATTCATAGGTTATAAAAATAATTAAATGAGCGTAATCTTACAACAGGCAATTCCGACGTTATCTGCGTTGGTCTACCTATCTGAACCTTTAAAAGGAACGTCTATCATGTATAAACTTTTACCCGCAATACTAGTCTTTCTTTCGGTGTTCCTTGGACTAATCGCTCTACTCAGTGCTATCAAAAATGGTTCTGATGAATTGGCGGTATTCCTCATTACACTTTCGGCGTGGTTCGCTGCTTTAAGTAAGTTTTATTCACTTAAACTGTATAAAAATAGTTAGCCTGTGAATCCAAATACAGTTGACAAGTATCCAGCACTGCCCCCGTGATTTATTCAGGTTAGAAGCATTCCCGGAGTGCAGGCTGGGATTAGAAAAGTTACTTTTCTTACGATGTACCAACCAATAGGGCACGACTTATCGTAATGCCTAATTACATATTACCTGTTTAAGTCGATCTAATAATTTCATTGGAGCAGACATGTCCCCGGAATTGGTATCAGGCATTGCACGAGTGGCGCATGAAAAGCTACTTTCAGTTTTGACGGAGTGCGGCACAAAGAAGACGAAAGGCACATGCCTTTTTGCAAGCTATCTTGTATGTTATTTAGCAAAAACTAAAGGTCTAGATGCTGTTGTTCGTGGGGGTAACGGTGCAGATGATGGCGGTATATTTACAGAGAGTGGTGGCTTTGGCCATTATTGGTGTGAATTGAACTTCGAAGAAGTGCAATATTATATTGACATCACTTCCGAGCAGTTTGGGTTTCATCCATACATAGTGAAACGCGTCAACGATATAACAGGATGGCCACGATATATTCCTGGTGATCAGGAAACGGTCGATAGTCATTTAGAACAATTATTACGCGACGGCTATACAGAATAGGCTGCGTATACACTATCGCAGCCTTTCAGGCTCTTAACCCTTGTGACCAGTTAACGGAACCACTCAGGATGACGCTGCCGATCAACGTTGATAACCTGCGAATTAAATTCAACGACATCCGCTGGAGTAAGCATTAATTCATCAGGATTTACAATAAATGGTCTTAAAACCACTTCGCCACCGTCTTCTTTTGCACCGTAGATATTAATAAGAAAGTGCAGTCGTTGATTTCCGTCAGCATTGCGTTGCCATTCTCTAAAAGTCAAAGTCTGTTTAATATAGTTTGTTAAAAGAAATGCGAATTCAGATTCTTCCGTTTGTGAGATACCGTTTTTGTTAGACATTTTTTTTAGTATCTTTCCGAGCATGGATACACAGGCATCTAGGGAAAGTGCGAATAAGCAGGTCATTTCTTCCCAAGCTGACTCGTTGATTAAAATTTCGCGGATCTGGGCCGATTTTTTTCCCGCAAACACATCGAATAAGCCTATTAAGGCTATTTTTTCCACCATTTCTGGCGTTATTTCCGGTTTTAACTGAGATCTCTCCCACTGACGTATCATTTGGTCCACCCGAAACAGGTTGGCCAGGGTGAATAACATCGCCAGTTGGTTATCGTTTTTCAGCAGCCCCTTGTATCTGGCTTTCACGAAGCCGAACTGCCGCTTGATGATGCGAAACGGGTGCTCCACCTTGGCACGGATGCTGGCTTTCATGTATTCGATGTTGATGGCCGTTTTGTTCTTGCGCGGATGCTGCTTCAAGGTTTTTACCTTGCCGGGACGCTCGGCGATCAGCCAGTCCACATCCACCTCGGCCAGCTCCTCGCGCTGTGGCGCTCCTTGGTAGCCGGCATCGGCTGAGACAAATTGCTCCTCTCCATGAAGCAGATTACCCAGCTGATTGAGGTCATGCTCGTTGGCCGCGGTGGTGACCAGGCTGTGGGTCAGGCCACTCTTGGCATCGACACCAATGTGGGCCTTCATGCCAAAGTGCCACTGATTGCCTTTCTTGGTCTGATGCATCTCCGGATCGCGTTGCTGCTCTTTGTTCTTGCTAGAGCTGGGTGCCTCAATGATGGTGGCATCCACCAAAGTGCCTTGGGTCATCATGACGCCTGCTTCGGCCAGCCAGCGATTGATGGTCTTGAACAATTGACGGGCCAGTTGATGCTGCTCGAGCAGGTGGCGGAAATTCATGATGGTGGTGCGATCCGGCAGGGCGCTATCCAGGGATAATCGGGCAAACAGGCGCATGGAGGCGATTTCGTACAGGGCATCTTCCATGGCACCGTCGCTCAGGTTGTACCAATGCTGCATGCAGTGAATACGCAGCATGGTCTCCAGCGGATAGGGCCGTCGGCCATTGCCCGCCTTGGGATAAAACGGCTCGATGACAGCGGTCATATTCTGCCATGGCAGAATCTGCTCCATGCGGGAGAGGAAAATCTCTTTTCGGGTCTGACGGCGCTTAGTGCTGAATTCACTATCGGCGAAGGTGAGTTGATGGCTCATGATGTCCCTCTGGGATGCGCTCCGGATGAATATGATGATCTCATATCAGGAACTTGTTCGCACCTTCCCTAGACTTAACGATGTTAAAATTTTGGTTGTATTAAAATCCTCCTGCGAAAGTGAAATCATCCATGTATTATCTTTATGATAGTCGGTGATATAAATAAAATGAGATGTAAAAGGCGTTGAGTGATTGAACTCTCCTAAGTTCCATCCATACTGTCTCACTGTATTTGAGCTAAGTTCTTTGTCGGTAATGTTCATAATTCATACCTTTCGATAAAGTCTGTAATGATAATTAGCTATCTCAAAGGCCCAGAACAACTCTTGAAATAACCTCACTCGAAGAATTTATCATATTGAACACCCCTACCTAATAACCTTGCCGACTTAATAAATCACAATAGCCCTCCCCTGTCATTTTAAAACGCTACTTGAATTTTTGATAGCTTATAGTTGTTTTACGTTCTTTGTGATACTCATATGTCATCTTCTCTTTCCAGTACCAATCTTGTAAATCCTGCAAGTCTAGCCCATTTTTCTCACGTATGCTTTCGTGTAATTCGCTAAGCGCGAGTTTATCATTAGGTTTATAAATGGCTAATTTTTCTTCAAATAAATCCAGCCAACGTTTCCCCATCTTTCGACGCAAAACAAACACCATCGTGATAATTGTACTGAAATGCACAGCAATTAGTTCCAACTTATGCGATTGCTGACCAGATAAAATTACTATTGTAACAACAGGGATGGCCGTATATAAAGCAATCAAAGCGACCATAAGTTGATATGGTTTTTCCCGTATTACCATGTCCATGGGTAAACCAGAGGACGCTACTGCTTGCCAAAATCTTAAATACCTTCCGATGGACTTAAACCTTTTCCCGTTTTTATGCATAAACCTGTTTTTATTTACTATCATGTTAGACCTCTATTTTTCTGTAATTCTAGAAGAATGTTACCTTAACCCTTAACAGGGATAACACCGCATGTATTATCTCCATAATCAAAGCGCAGGGCCGGTAATAAAAAGTACCATACCATCGATGTGTAGTTCGTTCAGTGCATCCCTGTCCGTGGATAGCTTTCTAATGTTGTCAGGAGTTGCATCAATCGGGTATAAATCTTGCGTCAGTTTGACGAGATTCTTCTCAGTGCAGGTAAGACCGCCTTCAGCGAGAGTGCGCAGGTAATCACTAAACACGACTTCTTTTTCATCAGAGGTAAGTCGCTCGAAGTACCCCATATGTTCGGACGTGAAATTCTCATCTGCAATACTTCTCACTACTGAGATGATATCCGACCTTATGACCAACTCCCGCACCGCAGCATAAAAAATCCTGCCGTAATGTCCTGACACGTTTTCCTTTGCGAGCCACCAGCGCTCATCCGTGGTAACGGGTACTGTGGTCGGGGATGCCAGTAGCAGAACGGGGCTTAAACCGGATCGCGATAACCCTTCAGCAAAAGCTTCTTCAGGAAGACTGCTAACAGGCTTGCCTTGATAACGTGCTTCTACCATCTATGCTTCTCCTTTCTGATGTAGGCATGACTGCCTTCTATTTAAGCAATCAGTAAACCGGATTGAGCTGAGCAACGTTATCCTTCTCCCATCATTGCTTGCCACTTTTACCATAAGCGCCAAACAATTAGCCCCATTATTCCGGTTGTAAACTGAACCTTAACACTAACCAGTATGAATCGGTCATCTGGGGCAAAGTGTCCACCGGGTTGAAGTAGCCAGGTTGTTAGCGGCGGATGGAAAGCCAGTACGAATCCGTAAACTATAAAAGCCAAGCTCAGTAAAAGAAGGAGCATGCGCCCAATACGTTTGAGTTGATAAGATAAACTCGCGCTAGTTTTTCGTGGGGGTACGATATGGTCTTTCAACACTGTCTCCTTGCCAGCAAATGCCGAAGCGCTGGCATAAAGATTAAACAATTTTTATGCCAGTTACTCCGGCGAGATGGGTGATAATCCTCGTTGCCATCATAAAGCCTTATCTCTTTCAAATTTGAGCGATAAGGGGTCTTTGAGCCTGTAATGGCTTTTTGTTTGATGTTTTGATGGCACCTGCCCCCGCGTTTTACCATGACCGAAGTACATAGCGGCTCACACCTTCTGCTGGCTGTTGCCACTCGCTATTCTCCGTTGACGGTCTGAGGCGCGTCGAGCCCCGGGAGATGTTTTTCATCGCCTGCTCAAGAGTGTCCATCCTGTAGGTTTTGATGTTCACCCCTTCTTCAGAAATAGGCCCCAGCAGTTCCGTAACCTCACGCTCACCCTGATAAATATCGACCCACTGTGTAATATTCACCTTATCACCATTCGCATCAATGCCACGTCGGTTAAAGTGGTCAATTTCAAACTCACACACGGTTACCGGTACCAGCCCCTCCGGGCGCGGATACCCGAGTATTTCATCAAAACCAGGTTCCCCTTCATCAGTGACCAGATCAGGCGTCAAATAGAGTTTTCCGTTACGGGAAAAATGCGCAACATGGCAGGACCACTGGTCATTTAACATCGTTGGCATGCTTGTGAACATTCCTGAATACCACCGTCTGGCATTATCAACTGATTTGGTGACGAGGATTTCATCTGGTACTTCCCCGTTGTCCATGGTGTAAAAACTGAGAGACAGAGCGGTATTTCTGCGTGAAAGTAGCTTTTCTTTATTGACCTCTTTATTTTCAAATTTGGACAGGTATTCCTCAAGGAACAGCGCCTGCAACTCGGGTGTCGGCGCTTTCTGATAAAACCAGTCGGCCAGGTCTTTAGTGCCAATATAGATGAGGCTGGCTTTACCTTTTTCGCTCTTGACCGCAACAGGAGCCATTAGGCTTACTTGCTGTACGTACTCACTGGTTTCATTGATACTTTCATAGGCCTCAATCCACTGGCCAAGCAGATTGGTGTAAATCACCGGATCGTTCAGCTTTAAAAACTGCTTAAGAGCCTGAGCGCCACGGGAGCATGTATCAAAATAACGCTGCTTCTCTTCGAAGCTTTTGAAAGCAGTCTTTTTGCCCGACCATGTGGCCACCAGCTGTTCATCTTCGAACAGGGTGTTTTCAGCTGGTAAGAAGTGTTTCATTTTCGCAAAACGTTGATGAGTGACGTTTAAGACATTTCGGGATGTAGCAAGTACCATTCGATGAACCCAGGCATGCCCTTCCATCCGGTTGTCGCATTCAAAATTTGCTGGTGCGGCATATGCAACAAGTTTCCCTGAAGCATTTACCGATAACCTGACCAGCTCATAGCCTTTGCTGCTAATAAAATTACGAACCCCGGGAAGATGTTTGAGCCCCACATCAGCGAGCATATAGAGCTGGTTCAGGAGCTCTTTGGAGCCCTTCTCTGTACTCATGGCAGCTTCCAGCGTCGCCCCCCTGTTATCAGCTCGCCAGGCTACAATGCATCGATCTATCAACTCTGATCTCAGATTAGGCTGGCCAATATTTCCATCGGCCAGAGCCTGGCTCAGCATCTGCCGGTAAGGTTCTTCTGCCTCACGCTCGGCACGAATATAATTTAAAGCCATCTTGAAGAAGCGAATGTAAAACAGGTGATTAGACCTGAATTTACGTCTGTGAATGTACCATTCGAGCTCCTCCGCTTTAATGGTATCCATGCACAGGAAACCCAGTTCAGCATCATTCCTGCTGGACTCCTTAAATAAAGACAAATTCACCTTACAATTGAAATCTCGATCCGTTGAGTATCTGTTTACTGTTGCGTTGACACAGATATCGTCTCCCTGACGGAATGCAATAACCGGCTCATAGTTTTTATGGGTTCTCCCAAGCCATTTATAGCCAGAGTAGCTGTTGTCTTCCTGAACTGCTCCTGGTGCTGTCACTGGGTTCATCAACGAATCCCAGTTGCACATTACCCGGGATCCGGACTGAAGGCATGAGTTTGCCTGTTCAAGATAACTTTGCAGAGACGGCCGTGTCTCAGCCATACCCAAAAGGCCAGAACCGTCTTTGTCGTGCAGAAATTGGAAGTACCGTTCCTGGAACTCAAGGCTCAGAAAACTGTAAGGGGTATTGGTATCATAGAAATCACCAAATAGTTTGAGCCGGTGATCGAGGCCGCAGATAAGGATCAGGAAACGACGGTAGTGAAGTGCCATAAGATCATGCTGCTTCAGTCGGTCGGTATAACTGACGTCCTCAAACTTTATGGTGCTGCCATCAATCCCCTGGAAATGTGCTTCCTGTTCGCTGGCGGAAGGGAATAGCTGCGAAGCCCCAAGATGGCTTTCTACCGAAGAGTAAACCTGATGAATATTTTGACCGTCCCGGACCAGAAGGAATACAACCCGGTTCCTGTCATTGCGGACATGATTTTCCCAGGGATCGCGGTAATCGATATAACGTCGTGTTGTGGCCATACATACGATGGAACGTTCGGACGGAAAAATCTGCTCCACCAGCCCGGGGCTGGTTCGTAAAGTTTCATGAAATTTTTCCATATCAGAGAAGTCGAACCAGCTATCGAGATCGCACCATACGGCCAGCTCTTCATCCACCATCAGCTTTGCCTGAACGACCTGGAGCGGGAGGTGTGATGGAGCGGATTCACCCTTCACGATATTCACTACCTCAACGTCTTTGCCGGTATACAGTTCCAGACTGCCAACGCCATCGTGGATTTTCTTCACATATTCCATGGCTTCTTCTGTAGTGGCCAGACTTGCCGCTGCAACTTCCTCGAAATAGGGCAGCATTCTTTTGCTGGCATTAGCGATTGCCTGCGTTCGTTGTGTGATGATTTTGCTGATGGCTGTGCTGATCTGCCCTTCTTTTAAGGCCGCTTCTCTGATTTGTTCAATGCGGGTATCTGAAATACCAGAGGACAGAGCATTTTGAACTGATCCAATCGCCAGTGAGGTTACCGCCTGCTGCTCTTGTGGGGGCACTAACGCAACGCTAAGGCCCGTCACAGGGTTTTCACGGTCATCTGTACCTAATTGCTCAATCGCAAGGTCACGGAGCCCCTGAGCATCGCTCACGAGGGCTGTAAGCGATGCCTGTAGGCTATTCACTTCTTCCTGAGCTTGTCTGAGTTCAGCATCCCGGATTACCTTATGGTCGGGTTCAAATACAAAACTGGACAGAAAATCCTTAACCAGGAAGCGATGCTCTCGCATTTCTTTGCCACGTTCCCTACGGTTGCCGCTGCTGTCTTCAGTGACAATAGCTACAGTCTGACCGTAAACGCGGGGATGGGCGCGTAGAATCACTGTGTGCAGCTTATCTTCAACGTAACGCAAAGACGTAATGAGCAGCGTATCCCCTGCCACAATACCCTCTTCAGGGATGCTGTCAGTGGACGTCCAGTACTGACCCGCCAGCAAAGAATGAAATCGCTCTAAACGGTCAATGTTATTTTTGCTGACCAGGTCACCCATATACCTTTCCTTCCAGATTCGTATGTTAGGTGAATCATACCAGATTGCACTTACCGTCTAATAACTCAAAAAACACCAACTTCGGCATTCACTAGAAATGAATCCGTCCACTATTATTCATTAATTAAATAGATTCTTAGATATGAATAGCGCATTGCTTTTAAAGCAGGTTTCGCAAAGGGTTAAAAAAGGCTTCTTAAGTGAAGCCTTTAATAATAAATGCTACTTATCTTCAGAGGGATACATTTCCCAGTATTTATTACGTACATTAACAAGGCAATGGTCTGCTGTTTCTGAAGCGCCTTTGTCGCGGTTTACAAAGGCTTCTGCAACTTCATCCAACTTATCCGGTACCGTATTTAATGGTAATGCCTGCTTCAGGTTGGTGGTTACCAGTTCCTTTGCTTTATCATGATTAAGTTCAGTTCGGATGCTTGCATCTTTACAAATATCATCAACCTTACCATCAAGAATAATGTTTGGGATAGGTTCGTTTTCAACTTTATGTGTAGTATTAGCAGAGGAGCCAAAAGCGACTGACATCATCGCACACAGCAGAATATTTTTTAATTTCATAGTTCACTCCATTATGACTATTGATATCTACTTATGAAGTATTAGTTATATCATGTTTGCCGTCAAAACATAGAACCCACTGTTTTGACTTTAAACATATCATGCTACAACGTTTTTTTGCACGTGACTTTAGTAGGCATGATTTATGAGGTTTCAGCAGGACGTCAGATTGTTGTCGATCCAGTATTGATGCAAGCCTACCGTCCATTTCTTCGATAAGGCCGAAAGTAAAAGCGCTAAACCACAGCAGTTACCAGGAGTAAAAATTCGTATGGGATCTGGAGAACCGACTTTAACACTCATAATGAACTCCAGAATGTTGCCATGGCATAGACTATTTCTAAGCCTGACGATATCTGCTTCAGGTTTTTTACCAGCGTCTATCTTTGCCAACATATTCTTCTCGGCTGGAAATGACAGTAATTCTATCGGCATCCCTTCCTGCTTAGCCTTTCGCATTAAAGCGTTACTCATTACTGACGTACCATCTAAGTCCACCAGTACAGGAACTGACTGCTGAACGTTAACAGTTGATTTCAACTTCAGCGTAACCCTGAGTGATGTTTCGATCCCATTCAGAAAGCTCGTACAGGCCGGTAACCATAGACCATGATGCAGCGCCTCGGTTGCTTGTTTAAAAAACCAGTCAATCACGGGGACAGTGCAATGCTCATAATAGTGATTTACCTCGCTGAACCTTGCCATATAAGCATCGTACTCAGCCTGGTCTTCAGGAGATAAAAAATTTGGTGGGAGGAGCATCAGAATCCTTTCATCCTAGCTTGTATACCTTCTTCGTAGGCCAGCTCGCCATTATCGGTAAAAGATGGTTTTTGATGTTTATGATAAAGCTTAATTTTTCGTCAGGCTTGATAGCGTTACCGGAGAGATTTGATCTTTTCTCTTCAACTCGCAATACTGTTTATACATACAGTACAAGAATTCGAGTGTAGCTATGTCTGTTATCCTTGAGCACATTAGCAACAAGCCTTACGAAATGGCACCTTTTTTCAGTGATTTACTAAGCTGTGGAGTGATGAGTCCGTGCGCCGGGCATGAAGATAATGAATTAAATTTGCATGAATATGTAGTCCGCAACCGCCCCTCAACCTTCTTTGTCAGGGCGGCGGGCCTCAGTATGATCAATGCCGGTATCAATGATGGAGCAATACTGGTTGTGGATCGGTCTTTAACAGCACGACACGGCTCTATCGTCGTTGCGCTGGTGGATGGAGAGTTTACGGTAAAGATCTTACACACGTATCCTGAGCTGCTTTTGATGCCTTCTAATCCAGCCTATAAGCCGATACGTGTAAATCCTGAATCCCTTGAGATATGGGGCGTCGTCACCTTTGCACTGAATCAGTTCAGCCATGTACATGCACGTTGATATTAACGGAGCCTATGCGGCATTTGAGTGTGCGATGGATCCCAAGCTGTCAAAAAAGCCGCTCATCATAGCCAGCAATAACGATTCGTCCGTCATTGCAATGAATAAACTGGCTAAAAGCGTTGGTATTAAGCGTGGGACCCCAATTTTTAAGTGCAGGGATTTGATTCAGCAACACCGGATCGAAGTCCGGAGCTCTAACTTTACTTTGTATGAAGACTACTCAAATCGCTTCCATGAAACGCTGGAAAGCTTCGCGCCTCAATCGAGTCGATATAGCATAGATGAAAATTTCATGTTATTGAAAAACATGAACAAGATAATAGATTATGAAGATTACGGCCGGTTGATCAGAAGTACACTTCTTCATAATCTGTCCCTTACCTGTGGTGTGGGTTGTTCAAGCACCAAAACCCTCGCTAAATTATGCACCTATGCGAGCAAACGATGGGCAGCTACAGGCGGGGTTGTAGTTTTGACTGATCAGGCCAGGATCAGGAAGCTCCTGAGCCTGATCAGTACCAGAGAAATATGGGGTATTGGTCGAAAGATTAGTGAACGCCTGTCGGCTTTCGGGATCATCACTGCCGGTGATTTTTATAATAGCGACGTTCGCTTTTTACGTAAAAGCTTTGGCGTTGAAATCGAGCGTACCTGGCGGGAACTGCATGGCGAACCATGTTTCCGGCTGCACGAGTCTCCTCCTGTCAGGCAACAGATTATCGTTTCCAGAAGTTTTGGTCAGCGCCTTAATGAGATAGGCAAGCTACATGAGGCAGTTTCATTTTTTACCGCCCGGGCGGCAGAGCAGCTGCGCAAGGATGGCTCGTGGACCCGTCAAATCACAGTCTTCATTCAGAGTAGCAATTATGCGCAAGGTGAAAACCGCTACAGCAATTGTGGTATCGAGCCGCTTACCGCTACACAGGACACCCGCGATCTGGTTGATGCAGCCATGACCATCCTGAACCGCATTTACAGACCCGGGATAGCGTATGCGAAAGCAGGGGTAATGCTCTCCGCTATGACTGACGGCACAGAGCAACTCAGCCTGTTTGATACTCGCCCGGCCAGGCCTGGCAGTCAGGCACTGATGAAAGTTATGGACCGGTTCAATAAAGAAAAGCGCGGAGCTCTGTTTTTACTGGGGGAAGGCATTCAACAGGATTTTCGTATGAAGCAGGCCATGCTATCACCGAGATATACGACCCGCTGGGATGAATTACTCGTTGTAAAAGCGTAGCGGCCATGACCGGCATGGCCGTACTCATCAAATGTGAAAGTAACTTTAGGCCCCGCGAGCTTTTTCGATTGCGCCCTGCAAAGTTGCTGCGTCCATAGCCCCGGGGATAAATGTGGTAGTCGCCGCATTCGGCTTTTTCATATTCATAATGATGAAACCGGGTGTGCCGGTGATCCCGAGCGCTTCGCCCAGCTGCATATTGCCGGAGATCACGTTTTCATACCGGTTTTTTTCCCTGTCAGAAAACGTGCTGTTAAACCCTGACTTTTCCACCACAGTATTAAAGTCAGTGAGTTCGAATTTGCGTTGAGAGGTCATGAAGGTATGAGCCACAGCCATCAGGTTGTTGTGGTACTTACGATAGGCTTCAGCACCGAAATTCTGATAGACGTGCAGACCCGTAGCGGCCCCCATGGCAGATACAGGTTTTGAACCGGCAAAAATCGGGAATTCTTTAAAGAAGAATTTTACATCTTTGCTCTGATTCATTACCGATTCAACAACAGGTGTAACCCGCATGCAGTAAATACACTGATAGTCGAAGAACTCGATTACCGCGACGTCGGCGTCATCAGGGCCGATGTTTGGCGTCTCCTTGGTATCCAGCAGAGCTGGCGCATATGGAATTATTCGTTCCACTGAGGCACTCACGTTCTGATTTTCCAGCGCCTTACCTGCTTCCACTAAATAATGGGGATTTTTTACCAGGTAAGTAGCGGCAATTTTGCCAATTTCTTCCTCACTGAGCACCTTCGGTTTAAAATAAGTTGCCGTGATTAACGCCGAGGCAGCGGTAGCAATAACCGCAGAAATTAAAATCGTGGCCATCGGTTTTAAATAAAATTCTTTAGACATAGCTACCTTTATGCTTTTCAGCCTGTTAGTTATTAACCTGCGATGGATTATACTGGCCCGGTAAATCGGAATTATTCGTGAAACAATGCTTTTTGGAGATTAAAGGATGATTAGGCAGGGCTTTATACTCACAACCGCAATGCTTTTGAGTGGATGCGGATATCATTTCGCAAACCAGGTAGATGCGTACGATCTAATGCCTCGTCCTGTTACAAATAAAAGGTTTCAGATAGTCCCTCCGGACGAAAGTATTCAGTCCAGAATGTTTTCAGGCCGTTTTGCTGATGGATTAGCAAAAAAAGGAGTCATTATTTCCACTCACCAGCCAGATTATGTGCTCAGGTTCCGAATCAGCAGCTCACAGGAGAACATGCAGTATAGCGAGCAGCTTCTTACTGGGGTGACAGGCTACGTTGTAGATAAAAAGACAACGAGAACTGACAAGCATGGCGAATTGCATACTGACTATGACTACAAGCCAGTCGATGGGGTAATAGGCACTGAGACGATGTCGCAGATGCACTATATGCGACAGCTGGATGTCGAGGTATACCCGTCAGCGAAAGGAGCAAAGCAGGTTCTGAAAGTGAGTATGCAAAGCAATGCACCTGTGCCGTCAGACAGCATTGCTTATTCAGCAATGATCGACGCCTTTACTGATAAATTTGATGCGCCGCTGCGTTCCGGAAATTATGTTGCAGTGATCCCCTGGAACTGAAAGCAGACGGCGGGAAGAGAATGTTCAAAAGTGACTTTTGGACACGCACATTAACGTGGCTATCGCCCTCCCCCATTAAAATCATAAAGTCGGTAAAGATCGCCCATCGTGATGGAATTGGGCTTATTAATGAACAGATACTGTAACTGTTCTTTATGTTGAGTACTGGCAGCTGCATTCATAAGCACTTCCAGGTAGAACTTGTAGCCTATGCTTCGCTCTGAATACATATACTGGAACTGCATCAGTAAAATGCCTGACATAACATACAACAGCAGCAGACTGAGTAATACAGTGCTATCAGGCTGTTCCAGTGCCATACTGACATACCCTGAACCCAGAATGCACAGAAGCCACCCCGTCATTAGAGCAGGCACCCTACGACTCAGACGTTTATAACAACGTTTTATTACGGGATCCCGGAGATACTTTTTGTCAGGTATCCCCGTTGCTCTGATGACGAAGCTACTGAGTATCGACATCTTTTTTCCTTCTGGACGCTCTCAGTCAATAAATCAGGCCAGGCGCTCATTGAAAGCTACCACGAGCTGCGAATCGGGATTTTTTACCAGTTCGGGCCGGATAACTTTTAGTTGCCTCGTTGGGGCGAGCTCATCTGTAGGCCTGATGGTGGTATTACCCGGCCCCTTGCGGGTACTGTCGGTGTTTACCTTGAGCTTTTTATTTCCCAGGTAGCTTTCCATCTTTTTAGAGATGGTGTCACCTGTGGTCGCAACACCAGAGAGTTCCTTTAGATGTTCACCTTTATCCATTTGTACCGATGACATCAGAAATCCGATTCCGGGATCGTTTTCCGTTCCACAGGCTCCGTACTGACATTGTGCAGCGAAAACGGGCTGTACACCTACAGCAACCAGCATTAACGTACTCAGTAAAGTAGATTTCATACACACCTCTTACAGTCGGAAAAGTTACTTTTGCGCAGCGCCCATTTGGGTCACCAGGTTTTCCGGGCTCAGCCACCCCGTAAATAACTGCGGTTTGCCGCTTAGTGTCACCATGGTAGGAGTACCTTGCAGCGGGATTGTTGAGGCCACCTGGAAATGCGATTTGATAATGTTTAAGCAAGCCTCATCAGGACGTCCTTCCGGGATAGTTGAAACCGGATTCATCGCTGCATCCAGAGCTTCGTTTGGCTTTGCTGAACACCAGATTTTGGCCATGTTCCCGGCTACTACCGAGTTCAGTCCTGCACGTGGGAATGCAAGAAACTTAATCGAAATACCGGCATCAAGATAAGACTTCAGATCATGATGCAGTTTTTGGCAGTATCCACAGGTTATATCGGTAAAGATAGCAAGCCGGTATTTTTCGTTTGGTGATTTGTAGTCGATGGATTTTGTTTTGGATGCGAATTCCCGGACGCCCATTAAAATGGCCTGCTCAGTGGTGTTTACCACATCTTTACCTTTCACGTGGAATAAGCTTCCGGTAAAAATGTAATCTCCGTCTTTGCTCACGTAACTTACCCCCTCCCTGGAAATCACCGTAAAAATATCTTTTACTGGCGAGGGTTCGACGTGCTCGATTGAAAGCCCAATGGCTTTGAGCTTATCCCGGGCTGCATCTGGCAGTACCATTGTATTAACCGGCTCGGCATTCATCGTGAAGGCGGTACTTAATGAAAGAAGTAATACCGATGCCTTAATAATTTTTTTCATTTCCGCTCCTTAAATCGAGCACTAATATTATCACGCCCCAAAATTCCAGAATTTTGCTTAAACGCTTAAATCAACGGGTAAAGCCGAAAGAAAGTCGATAGATATATGGGAGAATAGATAAAACGTAGATTCAGTGGAGAAATCGTTGTGTTTACACCACCAGCAGATGATGTGAAACCTATTCCCGTTCCTGATGAGATTTACACTCAGTGCATTACGGATGCCGCCCGCTACTTCGGAATTGATGCTGAACTGGTTTTTACGTTGTTTGACAATGAAGGCGGTAAGGTTGGTACTTTCAGCAGGAATACTAACGGCACTTATGATATTGGCCCAATGCAGATCAACTCATCCAATCTACCTGAAATAAAAAAGCATTTCCCGACGGTAACGTGGCGGGTTCTGGCTTACGATGCTTGCGCAAGTTTCTGGGTTGGAACATGGTGGCTCTATAGAAAAATTGTTGATCGCAAGGGCAATGTGTTTGAAGGGATTGCAGATTACAACAGCAAAACCCCAAAGGTACGTGCAAAGTACATATTTAACTTCATGGTAAAGTACAATCGCCGGATCCAGCAGCGTAACGGGATGGGTGAGCTTTATCAATGGACCCAGCAACCTCCTCGATACAATGGCCATATAGCTAAAAATGTCCCGGAGCAAAACCCGACTCCTGTTGTTAAATAAATACAACCCGATATTACAGAAGATCATCGAGTGGCTTGGGTAAACCACCACAAATATTTCACACTGACTCAGGAGTAATATATTGTCTTCTTCTGCAAGAAATTTATTTAAGATTCTCTCTTCTTTCTTGATCCAGAAAAACCCTCATCATGAAGAAGTATGTGTTCATGAAGAAACAACAGCTGGTTTATGGGCCCCTCTCCCTGATTCGCATGTCGTGCTTTTCTTAGATTTCGATGGGGTTTGCCACAGGTGTAAAAATGAAACCTTTGAGCGAATGCCACTGTTAGAGAAATTGCTGGATAACTGCCCTGCCATGGTGATTGTTATCTCCAGCTCATGGCGTGAGTGCGCTAATACAAGTTATCTGAAATCTCTGTTCCGGGTGCCTTATAGAGACAAAATCATAGGTGCAACCGGTTCGGTATATTTAAAACACGGACAGACTGGTGTGCGGGCTGCCGAGTGTGAGGACTTTGTCTTTTCACATCGAGTTAAAGCATTTATCTGCCTTGATGACGACGAATCATTATTTCCGGCCGGTTATCCGCATTTGCACAAAACCGATTATTACACGGGCCTCACCGAATCTGACCTTGCAGCTCTTAACGCAAGGTACCATCAGCTCATGGGACGCTGATGAACAAAGTAACTTTCCTTTTACCCTGTCACTGCTGATCTCGTACGCCCATCCACTTTAGGATTGATTGTTTTATACCATACGCAATAATGTCTCATATGAATTCGACAAGAAAGGGACATTATGCTGCATCACTGTCAGGCTAAGTCACTGGATGACATATACCTTGAGGATATTCCCCACATCATACATCCGGCCACGGCGGTACATGACCTCGAAGATACCGCCCTGCCAAACCGGATTATTCAGGAATGGAATTTACCGCAGGGATATACACAGTTTGTCAGCCGGTATCACCAGTTCCACCATCAACGCCCCTGGCTCGCTTACCGCGATACGCTTGACGACATCAGATACGGTAAGATCGTTCTGCTTAGAAAAGACATAACCGGCAATGCCGGGCCGGGGGTTATATCAAATGGCAACCTACGCAATGACCTGCCCCTGTCCCTCTTTACCCGTCTGCGCGATATCATCTCTCGTCAGTTGAAACGCCCGGGGTATTACGTTCGATCAACGACACCAGCACAGCACGCCCAATCAACAAAAACCATTAATTCCAAAGCGGCTGGTCGTCTTCTCGCAGCTGGCGGGCTTTATAATGGAAATGTGGAGGGATTTCGACATACGGCTGAACAACTTGGCGGCGAAGCTGTTGAAGGCTATGACCAGGTATTGAACGAAACAACTTCAGGTATGCTGGTTGCAGCGGCTTCACTTCTGGTTATCCGAAATCCAAGGTCTGCGGATGAATTGACAAGTTATCTCGGCAAGTACAAAAAAGCACACGTTTTGCTCGATGATATGAATGTTAGCGAATTGAACTACATGCGCCGAGACAGAGCTGAATATTTAGCTCTCCGTGGACAATTCAACAATACTGTACGCCCTAACTTCCTTAAATCACTTTCAGACCACCCAGATGCCCTGGCTACGTTTGAACCTAACGATTTGATGAAACTTGCAACAGGCAAGGTCCCCTCTGGGTGGCAGGTTCACCACAAGATCCCTCTTGATGATGGTGGCACAAACGCTATAGACAACCTGGTACTTATTCAGAATTCACCATACCATTCAGCACTGTCGAAAGCACAATCCATCATTACGAAGGATCTACCGTATAATTCAAGCACCAAAGTTCTATGGCCATCGCCGAACGGTGTTATCTACCCGGTAGGAAAGTAAGAGGCGCTCATGAAAGATTTAACTCAACTACTCAGCAGCTTAAAGAGGTTGATGGTTGCAGATCACTACCCTTTAGCCAGCCCGGTAGCCCCGGAAGTCTTGAAAGACTTAATCTGCAATCCGCCTCCAGTGGAGTGGGCAGATCACAAAAAGAGCGCCTATATAGATATACAGAAACTCATTAAAACCAGGCTTGATTATGCCCAAGTGTTTAATGCTATGGATGGTTTTGAGTACAACGGACTTACGTTTTATAACCTTGTTCAGGCAGAGAACGAAAATCTATTGTGGTCAAATATTTACATACGCAACTTTGAAGCACGAGACAATGAAATCTACGTTGACCCAAATCTCACTGATAAGGTGTTAATCGGAGAAGATGGCATGTCACTTTTCGCTTATAGTTTTGCAGACGACTGCTTTCAGATAAGAGACAAAGCATCTACTGATTATGTTATTGAATCTCATACAGAGTTTGATAGATTTTTGTCTTCACTGATTCAAACCGTCAGTTGAATGTTCCGCAAGAGCGGTACTTCTGAAAAAAAGGCCGCAAACACATACTTTGCGGCCTTAATTGTTTAGCAGTAATTTACAATCTATTGATAGTCATTTCAGGAGGTTATATTCAACCTCCCTTATTTTTTATTTTCATTAAGCCACTGATCCGCTTTATCGACACGTGACTGGTAAGGCTCATTTGTGTTGCTCAGCTCTGACTTCATGTACTGAATGAATTCATCTGCTTTCTGAGGCCCAAAGCGTGGGTCATCCGTCAATTGCTGCCGGATAGCCCTTTCAGAGTTCTGCGCTGCATTCGCATAAGTCGAAACGCCGTCGCTGCTAATACTCTGATACCGGTCACTTACAGCTGCGACGCCATCAGACATCTGCATGTGATTAAGGACTTTACCCTGGAGAGAATCAGGCATATTTGCAGGGTTAGAGGCATCATTTGCTATCGATGTCTGGGTTTGAAGGATGCCCGCTCCCGTAAGCATCTCATTTACCGGTTTCGCCCCAACGCTGGTTAGCGTATCCGAAACAAATTGCTGGCCCCCGAGTAGCGCACCAGAAATCGCGCCCCGCTCAGTGTTGGCCTCTATCTTTTCCCCAACCAAGCGATCTGTGACGGTCTGAGTGCGGTTACCAACGAGACCACCGCCCGACCCACCTTCTCCCAGGTTTGCCCGTACGACTGACTCAAGTGAACCATCAGCTCTGTTATGAGTGTTGAAACTGCTATGGATGCTCTTAACGTCATTCATACTCCAGTTAACGTTATAGTTACCCAGTTCATTAAGGATCTTCTGGGTATCCGCTTTGAGCTGCTCTCTTTCGGCACCGGTAGCCATGGTGCTGGCACCATAGGTAAAGACAGCTTGCTGTGCCAATTCAGCTCGCTTATCGTCCCGGCTTAAGTTCGGGTTGTTGGCAACACGACTAAAGTAGTTATCAGTGTTATTAGATAAGCCACGAACTTGCCCGCTCTGATACATACTGTTCAAAGCAGTGGCTCGTTGATCCATTCCATCACCAACCACCCGACCTCCAACCTTTTCCAGATCGTTAAATGTGCCTTCTGCATTTCTGACATCCTGACCCGAATTGACGACTTTCTCTACACCCTGATTATTCAGTACAGGTCCATTCTTTTCGAGAGAATTAAGCACATTCCTTTCTTCATCAGAATAAGTGCGGCCCACGTTGTTGTTATGTATTCCCTGAATATCGCCTTTGCCCGCGTTATCAAGGTTATACGGAGTAAAGCCAGCTTCACTTTTTCCAGGGACATGCTGTGTCGCGTCCTGAGCGTTGGAGGAAAGACCGAGTTTAGCCTGCGAATCTACACTTCCACCCAGTTCCCCTACGCGTGACGCACTCATCACGCCAGACGTATTTACGCTGTCAGGAGTTCTATCCTGTGCCTGAGTGATAGTATTAATTCCTGACCCGTCACCTGAAATTCTGTCGAGCTGATTGGTGATAGGTAGCAGCTGCTGTGCATTACCACCGAAGTCGGAAACCAGACTTTTAAGCAGGCTGGAGGTTTCACGGAGATCCTGTTTATTACTTTCGGCCGTCTCTCCCCGGGCGGTATCAATCGCAATTTTTTGCTCACTGAAATCTCGGGTTGCAGCCACAAGCGCGTCAGTACGTTGAAGCTGCGATCCAAGCTGATTACTGGCCTTGAAGGTATCGTTATAGGAGTTGAATTTCTCCATAAACGCATTCTCATCCAGCCCATTCTTACGAGCAAAATTCCTTACATCATCATCACTGAAGTTTTTGTTGCGAATAGAATCGGAGAACCTGTCCAGGTTAATGCTTTGTTTAGAATCAAGGCTCATTCCACTATTGGAGCTTGCGTTAGTCGAAACCGATGTAGAAATATTTTGCGCCATCGTCTGTGTCGCCTGGTTCATTTTCGACGATGCTTCTTTAAACGCATTAGTATTGGATATCTGATCGCTGCTTACCTGAGACGCCGCTTTACTGAACTGGTCAGTTAACGCAGAATCCTGGCTAAGCTGATTCGTGATTGCTTTTGAAAGGTCATTTGAAAGCGAGTCACTGCCTGTATTGGTCTTAGATGCACCGCTACTCAATTGCCCTGCTACAGCCGCTTTCAGCCCGGCTCCATTGCCAGTTCCAACACCTCCATTAAGCCCAGCGTTGAGAATAACATTTGAAGCAATGCTGGCCATCTGAGACGCACTCACCCCATGTTTCGTTGCAATACCTTCTGCTACAGAGGCACCAATCTTATCCGAGATCTGCTTCATTGTTTGCAGGTTGGTTGAGAACTGCTGGCTCGACTGTCCTGACCTTCCAATTTCGCTCATCTGACTGTAACCAGCCTGGAATGAATTACTTGCCGCACTCATAACTGATGAGGTTACAGCTGATCCTTGTCCCTGGCTGTTAGCGATACTTGAACCAGCATTCCACATTCCAAGACGGAAATTACTTGAATCAACTGCGCCGCCATCGCTGTATCCCTGACCGGTACTGGTTAAGGCGGTTCGTGTCACGTCACCAAATGAAGATTTACCGCTGTTAGGGCCATCCCATACTTTGGGCGTTACATGACCAGTATCCACCGGCGCATCGGGGGTCACTCCCTTAACCGCATTCATCATCGGGTGAATCGACTGTGTCATCAGGAATAATGTGAGTACCGGAATCAGAGCATAGAGGGCGGAAGCAACAGACAGGTATGAACTGTATGTTTCCGCAAGCCCTGGGAGTCCCATCCACGTGACGGCATTATTCTGGCTGTTGAGGGTGCTCCAGGTATCCAAGTCGGCCGTCGCGACTTTCTTCACATACGCGTTGACCATTACTGCCGTAAGCGGCCACATATTCACGAAGAGGATAAGTTGCAAATATTTCGCCGCAGCGGCAACACCATTACCACCTAACGCCAGCAGCATAAGCAAAGCAAATGGAGCAACCATATAAGCAAACATTTCAAGGAATGCGATTGCTGCTCCCGACAGTTGTAACCACAACTGGCCCTGTGAAGCCATTGTGTTGGTTCGCTTCAGAGAAGCCTCAAACAACTGCATATCGGAAGCCAGACCGAGTGGGGTCTTATATTTGCTTGCGCCATTTCTGAGCTCATTCATAATGAACAGGTTCAGGGTGGCGTCATACGAACCAATAGCCTTACCGTACATACCATTTGCTGACGCCATAACATCAGTAAAGCTTGCGCCGGTAGGTGCACCATTTGCTTCGTCTGGAGTAAGGATGCCGTTTGTCTGTCCTATAAGGGAAATAGTCTGGCGAGCTTCAGCTGTACTGGTAACCTGTTTCACAGTTGACCAGACCTCATCACACGTACCAGATTTTGAACCGTTAGCGCCAACAATACTGGCAGAGGCATTCTTCAGTGCGCCTTTCATCGCCTGATTAATCCGGTCCATGCTATCTGCCAGATTAGCTGAGAAAATATCGTTAAAAATAGTTTCTTTACCGGCAATATTTGCGCTTGAGTTTTGGGTAGCCTTCAGGCAGTTGTATGCAAGAGACTGAACGGTAGCACATACGTTCATTGGCCCTAGCCCGCTGGCCGGTTCAGGAAATGCGGAACAGTAGCCCTGGCTATCGCCGCCCCATTGCAAAAACTTCACGAATCGGATCATCGGACCGAGGGTGATGTCATCGTCCAGAGTTGTTGCAGACAGGTCCACCGGAGAAAGCGGATCAAACGCTGTTTTATAATCCTTCAGCAAACCCTGGCTTAAGTTAGTGGTGACGGTTGCCATCGCAGCAATAAAAATTGGAATTCCGTCGACGTTTCTGACCTCTCCCGACTTTACAGATTCAATAGTTACATCCACTCGAACCATTGCCATCATGAAAAGGATCAACCCCAAAAACCAGGAGAAAAACGGTAATTCATTTTTGGTCGGAGCCTGAAGCCATAGCCACGTTTTATAGAATAGGCTCACACCTGCTACAACGGCGGCCGTGGTCAGGAACTCTTTTACACCAGTATATTGAGAAAAGATCAGGGCAATACCGGTAAAAGCCGACCAGACAAAATCAATATCACCCAGGGTATATATGTTGTAATCCATGTCAGACCTCAGTTACGTGTGCCACGAATACTTTCAGTGAAAGCCTTCCGTTGCAGGCGACGGTTATCCCAGGTTGAAATGACGTCCGAGCTGGTACCGACCTGGCTGTGCGATAGCTCATAGGCGGCTTTAACCTGTTTTGAGAGATTGTCTGTTAATCGGTTGAGATCATCCCTTTTACCCGACAGCGACTCACTCGGTATGCTCATGGTTGAAATTTTGGCCTCAACCTGGCGCAACATGTTGATTACGAGGCTCGTCGCAGCAATAGTGCTGATGTCCTGAATGTATGCGTACCCTTCCGGTGCTTCGAATGTTTGCAAAGAGTCGATAATGGTCGGGATGCCGATATAGGAGATAATGCGTAATTCATCATCTGAAACACGAACGTCGTTGATGATTTTTTTCTGTACGTTTAAAAGAAGATCAGAAATGGTATCCTTCAATCCCTTAAAACCACCGTCATTAACTTCTGACATGACAAGGCACTGAGCCTTTCGTGGGGATGATGGATCTGGTGCCGGAGAACACTTGAGCATTTTAATTGATCCGCCAGCTGGTGGCCCCATGATGTAATCCGTGACAGTCATGGTAGACGGGCGGACTTCCATTCCCGCTTTTTCGCCTTTGCTATCCCAGTTGATAATGACAGTACCTACGAGAGACATAAGTTGTTCTGCCAGTTTATAACCGGATAACTCCGTTACCCCTCCGATGTTCATCGTTCCCTTATCAATATCCATGAACGACATATAGAAGAGGTTACCACTGAATTTTTCAGCGAACTCTTCGGGATCCTTTGCTTTAACCTGAGAAGTGACAGCTTCAGGTGACTTTGTCATCGATGAGCCAAAATCAGGAATAAGACCATTAATCGATCCCAGAATTGAGGCTGGTCCAGAGCTAACTGAGTTAGCGAACTGGCTTGGCGTACCCACGTTTTCAGAAAGGAAAGAGTAAGTTGCATTGCATGAATCTTTCGCAAATTTATTTAGCGCTTGCAGTTTGTTTTGGATGTCATTAATCGTTGCAGCACAGTCAGCACAAATAGCTGAAACAGCAACGTTAAAAGCATAGATAGCCGCACCCTGGGCAATACCACGGGCCACCTGCACAAGCTGGTCCCCGTTGATCATGCTGAAGGACCCAAGAAAAACGTCAATACCGTTACAACCGACAGAAGCTTTTGGAAACGACATGGAAACAAGGTTGGTATTAACGTTTGTTGTTCGGTAAGACATTGACCCGCCAACTATGCCTGTACGGGTTGCTGTGGAAAAGGTGGCCGGGCTGGTAGACGTCATCATGCCATTGAAAATGTTACGCATTGCGTTGTCTGCATTTGCAGTCGGGGCTAAAATTGCAGCACAAACAGAAAGAGACAAAAGTAACTTTTTGAAGTTGAAAACGGCATTACTGCGCATAAGTGCCTCCAAAACTGCCGCCAGCATTGAGATAATTGACCGGATCGGCCGTAGGCATGTCATAGCCTTCGAGTTTTTGGTCCATTATTTTTTGAAGTAGGAATGGGTCTGATTCCATTTCGGATTTATTAACGGTAATAACGCCATCATCGCCGATGGTATATTGCCTTTTAATATCTAGAGTTGACTGGAACGAAGCGTCATCGATCAGATTCATGCCCTTCGCGGCAAGTATAATAGTGTTCTTTAATTCATCAGCGGAGATCATGCCTTCACTAATGCGCTGAGCTGATGTCCCATCCTTTGAAACCAGGAAAATTGTAGGTACCTCTCGAATTTTAAATTGATCAATAATTTGTGCGTTGGGGATGTTAAAATCCTGAAAAAGGCCATTATGCAATGGCCTTCCATCCATACTGATTGGAAGAATATCTACCGAATAATAGTTCTGCATAAATTGAAGTATTTGGCTTTCTTCGTGGCAAAACTGGCAAGTACTCTGGAAAAAGAAAAATAAACCTGACTTAGTAAAGATATCTTTCATTACCGTTTGCTGATTTTTTTCAACAACAGTGCGGTGAGCATCCAGTGCCACCTTTTCCACTGGTTGCCTGCGTTTTTCAGACATCATCGGGTTTTTAAGAAAATAATCTTTTGATTTGTCAGAAAAACGCGTACTGATATCCAGCATTAACCTTTGCGCCGTGTAATAACGTGATAGATTTTCTGCGGTAGGGTTATCCATTGCCTGCGTTAACAGTCGAGGCATATTCTCTTTTAGCCATTTTGAATTTAAATCTACCATTTCCTCTTTTGAAGGCGAGCTAGCAGCACCGGTTGGTGGCAAAACCTCTTCTTCTTCAGCTTCGCTTTTTTTAGCAGGATCGTCATACCAGAAGAAACCCTTCTTATAAGCCTGGCCAGATACAAAGGGCGTATCTTTTATTAGGGGTTGCTCAGGGCTGGCGTGGGCACCAGTAATTACCAAAGACATAAGCAAAACCATCTTTGAAGGCGCTAATGCAATACGAGTCATAGACCGTTCTCCTTTTCTGATGCGGTTATGATGGCATACAAAAAAAAGGTTAGAGCTCGTATAGCATGGTCGTTTTTATGTTGAAAAGGACGGAAAAGGAGTGCTGACTAAGAAGATAGTCTCGGTGATGGAAAGATCATCCATCTTGCACGTTGTCAAAAATCCGGTGTAACAAAAACATGGTTTTATCGAATATCTAAAAGCAAATATTGCTTTGAAAACAGGTGTATTTAGAGCTGAAAAAAATCATCACAAGTAATGCTGTTTCTATATTTCAAAAAAGGAATAGCTAAGGATCAAAGAAGCGAACTTAGACAAGAATATAAAATATATTAATTGAAAGCGATTAAGAAGTCGTCATGCATAGAAGGTTTTGAGAACCTAAGTAGTTTTACGTTTTCAACAGAAAAAAAGGTGCACATTTTTGGAACGAAGAAAAACTGAATAAAGAAAAATCAAATTATATCTTTACTTGTCAAGAGTTGATATTTAAGTTGTAACTAATATTTGATTGTAAAGCAAACAACAGAATTTGACTTAAGTCAATATTTAGATTCAGACAAGGCAAGTTTCGCGATATCTTTTTTAAATTTAATCTAATTCTTCTTGAGAATACCTCTCTATGGCTGAAGCAGTTGAAGATAATCTGCAACGTGGACAATGAGCATCATTTGTCACTGGCACAATGTATGGGCGTTTACATTTTTCGCAGGCACCTAGTTCTTCAATTTCTTTCATAGAAGTAAGGATTTCTATTATTTTATTAACTTCCGGTGCGCATACAAAGTATCCCAGATTATGAAGGACACTCATTATTCGGTTGAAGTCAATTTGCCGAAAACTCGCTTCCGGATTTATTGGATCAAAACCAAAATAGTTAACTGCGACATCAATAACAGCAGAAAAGGCTCGGCGGTTATCTGTGCGTTTGCTCCAGCCCCGGATACCTTTTTTGAGTTTTGTTTTTGCACCAGGCTCAAAATCGATATTTTCAGCAACATGATTACCGTACAAAATTCGTATTGTATTTTTATTTGCCCCAAGCGACATAGTTCTTGCTGCTCGCAATAGAGCATTAGCTTTTGTTTGATCGACCTTTGCCATATCAATAATCCTTTAACATAACTTTATTTGTTAAAGTGTTGAACACATCCTGACGGTGACTGGTGAACATAGTGTCATAACGTAATAGTTCCATCAAATCATCACTAACTTTTCCTAACCGGATGTCAGCAGACAATTCATAAGCCCAGGCAAAAACTTTCGTTTTAAGTGAAACACTCTCTTCAATATGCCCTTGTGAGAAAGCAATTATACGTGGGAAAAGAACGACATCGTTAATTGTTTTTAACGATGAATAACCAATGTCTTTAATAGCATCAGCTGTAGTTGGTTTTAAACCAAAGAAAATACTTACAAACTCTGGTGCGAGCATTGAGATAAAGAACACCTGCATAAAGTAGTCATTCTGTATATCAACACATTTAGAACGCAACTCATGAATCTTCTTGGGATTATAGATATCCACTGTACCATTCAGAAAAGTCACTTTTTCACCGGCATCGTAAATACCATAGTCAATATCATTTGTATCATATTCACGAATTACATTGGAATCACCGTCCAAGACCGCAGAAAAAAACCTCTCCCATGTAATTTCCTTTCCGAGTGTACGCGGAACCAAAAAACTACCTGGACGTGTTTCCACTTCAAAAGCTAAATCAGCGGCTGTACTAAATCCTTTCCCAAATAGGCGACGCTGGAGAAGAGGAGTCCCAGTTTGATATGCAGAAGATCCATGCACAGGCAATAACATTAAAAATGCACGGTAACTACGAATAAGCGAAATCTCAGTGCGGAAAAGTTTACCGAGTAAGCTACGAGTTAAATTATCAGATTCTGACATGTGCTGATTGTCCTTGCGCCATTACAATTGTTCAAATCTTCAACATGGATTTTTTGTTAGGTGTTCGGTAGGGTGAAAAGTAACTTTTAGTATTTTCTTAAGGCTTGAATAAGCCTTAAATCTATCCCTTCAACCACACCGCTTACTTGTAACACTTTTTAACCAAACTAACCAGAATTTTATCAAAAATTCCTGCGCATGCTAACGAAATGTGAAGCGATTAAAAAAAAACCTAAATCCAGCCCCTCCCAACGTTGGATTAGAATAACGACGTCTTTCACTGACCGTCATAAACTGACATTTTTACTTTTCATCAACCTCATGCTTACATAGGATCACTAAACAAAGAAAAGTGACCCTATGAATGCCTCACATAGGGTCACTTATGTTTGAAAAGTGACCCTATGTAATGTCGTCATAGGGTCACTTTTTATAAAAGTGTCACTATGGACAAAGTTCCATAGGGTCATTTTTTTTGGAAAAGTGGCACTAGATATATGTATAACTTTAATAGAGCAATGCACATTATCAAAAGCAATAATCCACAATGGTCATTCTGTCAAAAGTAACTTTAGGGGGTAGCGATGGAAGTGAGGCTAAACTCGCTGTTACTGTTTCTGAAGGCCCCTCCCGAATGGGGGAAACAGCGAGTGCATTACATCTGTTCAATTCCCTCATCAAAGAGCATTCAAAAATCTTCTGTTCGTGAAAAAAAACGGAAATTTCCTCCGGTATAGTAATTTCACATCAGGAGGCGTCATGAGTAATTCAAATCTTATAAGTTCTATAGAGCTAACACGTAAAAATTTACGTGCTCAGATTGAAGGTTTGCGTGTTGAGGCTGAAGATCTCATTACAAAATACTGGATCAAGTGGAAGGAACGAAACCACCAAGAGATTAACCTTACCCGACATAGCAAAGTTCCAAAGAGGGAGTACCTGGGTTCTTACGCACCAAAAGTTGAGCTAATTGGTAATGCCAGAAAAGTAACGATCACTTGGCATCAGTTCAGCCCTTATAAAACAAGAGCGCCTAGCCACATGTCAAAACGGGTGCAACCAATGAAAAGTGGAAAATATTCTAAGAACTGTTTTGTAAACCATGCCAGCTGGGAATACGAAATGATTTCTGAAACGGAAGCATTGCTGGAGCCTTACAGAGAAATGCTTGAGCTCTATCATTCAGCATATATCGAACTTGGACGAAAAATCCGTCAATACTCAAAAACTAAGGTGGCACAATGAACGACGCAATTATCACGGACAATGAGCGTATTAACATTGAACCAAAAGATGTAATGGTAAAAGGTTCAAATAAAAAGCAAGGCGTAAACGCTCAAACTTCTACTCAACGTAGACCAGAGCACCAGGGTATGGCCAAAGTTATTATTAACCCCGGCACCCCAGACTTTAACCGGTTTTTAACTGCCAGAAATGGAGCAGTCATCAGAGGTTTTGATGATGTGAGTATCGCTATTTCCTCTCTCTTTAAAACGGTTGATGCAGTTAAACATCCTGACCTTGTTCAGGCTATTCAGGATTGGTTCAACGAGCTGCATGAAGAAAACAATAAGATGAAAGAAAATCTTGTTGCTTATATTAAGTCAATTGAGTTCGACAAGAATGACTCATTCATGTCATCAACTCAGTTTGTACCTTTCAGTTTTGAACCAGTACAACTCAACTTCAATAACCACAACACCATGAGGTTTTACAAGTACATCTTCGAGATGAACCAGCTCATGAACACAATGTATGAGTACAACTCATTGGGTTTACTGGCTGTAAGCGACTATCCGGTTATGTCTCACAACATTATAAAGAGTATTAATTTATATGTTGAGAATGTGAAAAAGACTCTGAATGTTTCTCGCCGTAAGGATGGGCCATACAGTCCAGCAGAGTTCATCACCAAAGTAATGCAATATAAAAGTGTGCAGGCATACATTGCAGCCGAACTGTCAGGCAAACGTCGATAAGGTATGATGATGAATTTCAGGGCGCTGTATTTATGTATTAAACGGATTTTGGGGATATTCTCATCTCAGGAGAATGATGCAACCTCTGTAATGATTGAGGATATATCAAGCCTCTCTCCTTTTGCGCAGATTCTAGGAGATCAGAAGTACACTGTTCCTGATCATCCAAATCCAGAAGTCCTGAAATTCATCGAGTATCCAACTCGTCCGACGGGCATACAGACATTTAATGAACAGTCAATCCTGTCTCTGTATCGGGAAAAGCTGCACTCAATTTCAATGATGTTAGCTATCAGCGATAGCGACATCAGGGACGATGCATATACATTTACTAATTTAGTTTTAAAGCCCTTGGTTGAATATGTTCGCTGGATACATCTTTTGCCAGCTTCCGAAAATCATCATCATAATGGTATTGGTGGGTTACTTTCTCACAGCCTGGAAGTGGCCATACTCTCTTTAAAAAATGCGCATCACTCAGAACTGAGACCAATCGGATATCAAGATGAAGAAGTAGTCCGTAGAAAAGTATATCTCTATGCTGCGTTTATCTGTGGTTTAGTCCATGATGCCGGAAAGGTTTACGATCTCGACATTGTAAGCCTGAATTTAGCTAGTCCGATCATTTGGACGCCAAGCTCACAAAGTCTTCTTGACTGGGCACGTGAAAATGACGTGGTTGAATACGAAATCCACTGGCGAAAGCGTATTCATAATCAACATAATATCTGGTCCAGCGTTTTCCTTGAGCGAATCCTAAACCCGGTATGTCTTGCATTTTTGGATCGGGTAAATAAAGAACGTGTTTATTCAAAAATGATCACCGCCCTAAACGTTTATACTGATGGGAATGACTTTTTGTCTAAATGCGTGAGGACCGCTGATTTCTATTCTACTGGTACAGACCTTAATGTTTTACGTGACCCTATCATGGGTCTGCGTTCTAATGATGCAGCAGCAAGGGCCATTAGTACCATCAAGCACAACTTTACCAGTATCAATATCAACAATTACAATGCTAAGCCTATGCACATCATTATCGTAAATGGTGAGGTATACCTTAACGAGAACGCATTCCTTGATTTTGTTCTCAATGATTTCGAATTACATAAATATAACTTCCCTCAGGGAGAGGCTGGTAAGACCGTATTGGTAGAATCCCTAGTTCAACGTGGTTACGTCGAGCCCTATGATGATGAGCGTGTCGTTCACTACTTCATTCCGGGTATCTATTCGGAAAACGAAATATCAAACATCTTTAGAAATGGGATAGGGAAACTAGAATTCTATAACCTTCTTAAGCTAAGGTGGATTGGTTTAATCTTTGATTCTTATAAAATCCCTGACTCAGTGCCGGGTCTTTTTAGCGTTAATGCCAATAAAGACTTTATTTACATTGACGAGCAAAAAACAGTTACTGAATACAGAAGACCAGTGCCCGGTCGGGACGTTATAACTAAAATTACTGATACTGTTGAGACGGCTGTTCTTAAGGTTAATGATTTAGGCCGCTCCTCTGCCTCTATTGATGTTGATATACATTCTAAGAAAAATGAAGGCTCATCCGACGATTTTGAGAAGAAAGCCGAAAGTGATAATGAAATTGATAATGACACGCAGATAGTTAAATCTGAGGGTGAGGAAGCAGCTGATCCTGTCATTCCTGATATAGAAGAAAGTGAAGATGAATCGGCAAAGGACACGGAATCCCATGTCCTGGTCAACCAACTTCATGAACTCCTTTTAAGCGCTCCACTTTCCAATGACTATATAGTGTGTGTTGATGCTGTCCCCTACCTCAACATAGATACCACTATGGCATTGCTGCCGGGATTAGATGAAAAAGCATTCAGTGAAGAGCCCTATTTCCAACTGACATTCAGAGAAGGCTCTCTCGATGGAATGTGGATAGTAAGGGACATTGACGATCTGCGTTTAGTCCAGCTCGGCGATAACTGCGCCGGGTTCCAGCTCACCTATCATGAGCCAAGAAGGCCAACAACTTTAAAGTCACTTTTCAATACTTCTATGTATCAGGCATTAGTGATTAATGATGAGTCTTCTGTTGAAAACTCTGCCCCACGTCCAAAGCAAACGCTTGAGCTGCCTCCCCCACGTGTAAATGCAGTCGAAGAACATTCTGGCGACGTGGAATATCATGGAACCGATAGTGCATCCGCGACTGGTCCGCTGAAAACTGAGGCTGTGGAATATGAACATTATCAACATCTTTTTGAGAAAGAAGATGAAGAGCATGAGATCATTGATTATACCGATTTCTCACAGCTTAGTGTTTCTCGGCCAGAAGTCGGTAGTTGTGCAACAAGCTCTTCGGTCCATAATGAAAAGCTTCTCTCCGAGCCGTCAGAATTACCAGAACTTAACCGAGAACAGAACGCTGATCCCCAGGGTACGAATGAACGCTCTATGGATGTTTCTGTAGGACAAGAAAACTCAGAACCAGATACTGAGGGTAACTGCCCACCACCAGCTGAAGTTGTGTATTCCCAGACCGAAGCAGCCGCAACCAGTGTGATGGCAAGTGAAGAGCCCGCCTTACCTCCTGTACTTGAAGAATCAAATGGAGAGCATGCGCCCACAGACGCTAAGGGGCATCATCTTTCGCCAGCACTGGCCAGACTGTTCGCCCCAACAGCACCGGTAGAAAAACAAAATCCCAAGCGCAACCGGAATAAATCATCGGACAAAGCAGAAGTACAAAAACCAGCATCACCTGTTTCTGGTCACAATCTGAACAGTAAAGTCTTTGCATCTACTGAATCAGACCAAAATGGTGAATTCTCGCTTATAAGCGAAGGTGACGTTACAGAGCTTGAATTTGTAGAAATTGCGTTAGTACTGCATCAAATTCTGTCCAAAATGGAGGTGGCGTTTAAAAGAAAGCGCAAAAACAGATTTATGGTAAGTACTCCTAATACTCTCTATCTGACCCAATCTTGCGTGGAAAAATTTGGGTCGCAGTTAGAGGCTCAAGATCTTTTCAATAAGCTTCCTCAGTACCTCGTTAATTCTGGTGCTGTGATCAATACAAAATGCCATGCATTTAACATGCCTACTTTGCTGGCCGCATCAGACCGGGCGAAAGTGGACATTGAACGAATTATCAATAACCTGAAAGAGGCTGGGAACCTATAATGTCAGATTCGAAGAGGACTAACCTCCATGCACAAGAGAATTTTTATCGGCCTATTCTTGAGTATCGTAGTGCCTCAATACTTTTGATTTGTTCGGTTTCTATGCTTTATATGGGACTTTCTTCAGACGGACTGGACATCGCCCCAATAGTTCTGTTCACCTCAATATTGCTTTTTTTGCTGTGCCTTTATCGTTGCAAAACAGCAGCGCCATTTTTGATGGCTCATTGGCGTGTATTCAAGCGACATTTCATGTTCGTTAGTCTTGATTCACTGCGTGTAATTAACAAAAGTAACTTTTTCTCCAATGAGCGAAAGTATCGTCAACTGGTTCAGGATTATCAAAATAAAAATAAGGATATACCCGAGCGAAAGTCCTATTTTTGTGATGGGTTTGAGTGGGGTCCGGAACATGCGGATCGGGCATATCAAATAGCTAACCTCTCCAGTGATAAACGTGAGATCGAGTTGCCATTCGTCTTCAACCCAATTAAGAGACATTTTGACGCAATGGCTCGTAAGATGGGCGGCAGCAATGCAATTTTTGCTGTGGAACGTAGGGAACCCATATTTGTAACTGAAGACAATTGGTTTGGTCATACTCTGATAACCGGAAACGTGGGTACCGGGAAAACGGTGCTACAGCGTTTACTAAGCATTAGCATGCTTCATCTTGGTCATGTTGTTGTTGTCATAGATCCAAAGAACGATGCAGAGTGGCGAGAATCTCTAATGGAAGAGGCTAAGACCCTCGGTCTTCCTTTCTATAAATTTCATCCTGGCCAGCCAGCATCTTCGGTCTGTATTGATGTCTGCAACACCTATACTAATGTTTCTGACCTAACATCTCGTCTTTTGAGCTTGGTGACAGTTCCCGGTGAGGTTAACCCATTCGTTCAGTATGCCAAGGCTCTCGTTTCCAATGTGATTTCCGGGCTTTCTTACATAGAGAAAAAGCCTTCTATTTATCTGATTCACAAGAACATGAAAAGCCACATGTCTATTGTGAATCTTACAGTCAAGGTAATGGAGTCATGTTACGCGAGATATTATGGTTACGATGTCTGGACCGAAAAAGTTAAGTACGTCGCTAACGATACCTTGCCGGTACGTTTCAAGCGTCTCGCTGAATGGTTTACGGCTCATTTCATGAATTACGAGGGGTCCGAACAAATAGACTGGTTAGATACTGTTTCCCAGCTTATTGATTACTCAATGTCCGACCCAGAGCATATGGCTAAAATGACCGCAGGTATTATGCCTGTTTTCGATATGCTCATTGAAAAACCTTTAAATGAGCTTTTATCTCCTAACCCGAACTCAGTATCATCAAGAGAAATTGTAACAAGCGAAGGGATGTTCAGCACTGGCGGGGTGCTATACATTTCGCTTGATGGCCTTTCAAACCCCGATACAGCAGCTGCTATTTCTCAATTAATAATGTCAGATCTGACCTCCTGTGCCGGTAGTCGCTACAACGCTCAAGATGGTGATATGTCAGCTAATTCCAGGATAAGTATTTTTGTTGATGAGGCACACTCAGCCATTAACAACCCTATGATTAACCTTCTGGCGCAGGGTCGTGCAGCGAAAATTGCACTGTTTATTTGCACCCAAACCATCTCCGACTTTATTGCTGCGGCAAGTGTTGAAACTGCCAATCGAATTACGGGGCTCTGCAACAATTATATAAGCTTGCGAGTCAACGATACTCCTACTCAGACGCTTGTTGTAGAGAACTTTGGTAAGAGTGCGATAAGCACAAATATGGTCACTTATACGACCGGTTCAGAAACATCTTTGCCGCATAATAACTTCTCAGGTTCAATCTCAGAAAGAAAGCAGACAACTTTAGAAGAGAGTATTCCAAAGGATCTCTTGGGTCAGGTCCCTATGTTTCACATAGTTGCCAGGCTTCAAGATGGCAGGAAGGTTGTAGGCCAAATCCCTATTGCTGTTGCTGAGAAACAAATGAAGCCAAACACAACTCTGTCGGAAATGCTTTTCAAGAAGGCCGGAAAAGTTACTTTGCGTCAAAATCTCGATATCAAAAATCTTAATAAATTTCTAAGGAAGTTGCATTGATGGATGAAAAAATTGTCCTGACGCGCCAGCAAATTTTAAGCTCTGCACTAAAAGTCAGCAAATGTCGCTCGCTCGTAAAAAGGCGCTTTCAGTCTTTGGGTTTAAAGTACGCAGATTCTCAGGAAGTTCGAGATCGGCTAACTATGATAGAAAAAAACGCGTTTCATCATTTGGGAAAATTTTGTCAGAGCAACGATATCGATTCCCTATTCTCCATGGCAAATACCCTGTCTGAGCTTTTCCTTTTAAAGGGAGAGTTGATCACGACTGATCCCTTTGGGGACCGTGAAACCAGCTACTGGTCGGTACCACAAGGATCATGCCATGAATGGATTCAATCACTGACCACCAGCGAAGGTCCTGAACGTAAATTCGTTAGTTTCCGTATTTCTTTCGATAACAATGACGTACGGTGTGATCTTGTAAAAAAGAATGCCCGTATGCTTGGTTGTTATCTTTTGCCTTATTTCGTCGATTTAACACGCACGGTGGGCGCATTCATTAATTTGCCAGGTAGTGTCTCTTTTAAACAAGTACAGCGCATCAAACCCCAGATTCATCCAGAAACAACACATAGTCATATAGTTACTATTGAGGACTCTCCCTTTCTTTCTCGGTTAAAATTTAAAATCATTACTGCCATAGATCAGCTTCCTGACCCTAATGGCCTTTATACAAACACCTTTAACAGCATTATTGACCGTGCACTGCTGACTCATCTCAAAACCGAACAGGAAAAAATAGATAGTCCAAGAGTCTGCAAAAATGTGATTTCGGCTTTTGCCGACTCAACTCTTTCTCTGCCGGTGTTTAACATCGGCCTAAACGAGCAGTACAGATACTGGACGCCGTGGGGCATCAACTTTATAGAATTTTCCCGCCAGGCCGCAAAAGCAAGGACCGCTGTATTTGTTCCTGATGTGGGACAGATCGAGTGGAAAAGCGCAGAGCATAAAGAACTGGCGGAGTTAAGCCTCATCGACCAAATCATACCTAAACAGTACCACTGGCTCCTGGGTATCCCGACGATGTGGCGTAACAACTATTGCAATCACGATCAGAGGCTAGCTCTTTTTCGTGAATGGAGGGAAAGCAATGGCTGCGGATAATACAAGCAGGGCAGCAGTGCTCAGAACAATGCTTTTTTTTGGCATGGTCATTTATTTTGGTTACAGCTTGGCTTTCCAGAATACTGAGGAGCTCAAATATCAGATTACTCAGGAGGTTAATGCAAGCCGGTCCATCATATCAAATGACCGTTGGAAGTCTGTCATTGCAAATAGTGAAGCGACTTTAAATTGGTTGGTACATGACTATAAGTTAATTGACTATCTGAATACTATTCTGATCCCTGACACCAAAAAACCAGCCAGAGGTATTAACATTGTTGCTGAAAAATTTACCTCTATTAATTACACTATGGCCAAAAACATACCCCTCTTACTTTATCAGTCCATTTTCCGGTGGAACTTAATCCTGGGGTGGCTAATCGTTTTTCTGCCCTATCTATTTGCCATGCTAGCAGATGGAATGTACCAGTGGAAATTGAAGAGGTACGTATTTGGTAAGGTTACAGTTCAGTTTTATCGTATTTGGTTTCGAGCATTTTGGGTGATCAGTGCTTTAACGATGGTCTACCTGGTCATGCCAAATATGTCACTATTTAACAATATCGCTCAACTTTTCCCACCAGTCGCTTTATTGATACTGGGAATTGCATTGAATCGCTTGTGGTCTAACTTTCAAAAACTCATGTAAAGGTGGTCAGATGTTAAGCAGTAAAAAAAGGAAGTCCCCTACAAATATCAAAGAATCGCTCAATGATAACGCTGACCGTTTTTATAAGATGTTTCGCATTCATACCACGGCAAAAGTTGCTATGTCGCTAATTGCCATGACCGCTGTAGGGTTTTCTTTCTACAATCTTTACGAACAATGGCAGGACGCTGAAGGGAAGAAAGACCATATAGCTGTAATACGGATTTCTGGCGAGATGGGTACCGGCTCGGAAACGGGCGATGGAACAGTGATCGCAACAGCTCTTGCCAAAGCTTACAATAATCCCCATGCCAAAGCAGTTATTATCGAGGCAGAGTCAGGTGGTGGTGGTCCCTCTGACGCCATCATTATTTACCGCCAGATAAACGCGCTTAAAAACCACCAGCCACAGATTGAACGCGTATCAGATGCCGGTGGCTCTCTTTCATCTGTAGCCGCTGACAAGAGTAACAAAACCGGGAGCACAGAACGTGGCGATGAAGCACGGTCGAAGCAAAACTCCCTCGAAGTACTCTCCAGCGGTACCGGTCGTTTTTTCTCTGATATCGCAGACTCATATAAACCAATCATCGTTAGTGTGAAAGGCATATGCGCATCCGCATGCTATTACGCGGTATCGCCCGCTGATGCAATTTATGCCGACAGTAATGCCCTGATCGGTTCTATCGGTGTGCGTATGGACCACTGGAATCTGTCAGAGATCATGAGCACAGTAGGCGTCAAGAATGAGCCCCTTACGGCCGGTGAGTTCAAAGATGCTCTTGACCCCTTCCACCCATTGTCCGATTCAACGAGGGAGTTCATGCAGAAGGAGATCCTGAACACGATGCATGAAAAATTTATAACTGATGTTGAACTTGGACGGGGTAAAAAGCTTCTCTCGCGTCATGATGCCGATGCTGTTTCTCTCTATTCAGGCCGTGTATGGCCAACACCTCAGGCAGTTAAGTACGGCCTGGTGGATGGAGATCTTACGTCAGTAGAGATCCGTACACGTCTTTCAAAAATGTACTCCACTGACACGTTCAAAAACTACAATGAGCCTCATCGTAATCTCCGTTCTGCACTCGGCATGCTGATGAGCCTGTCTTCAAATATTGAGAGCCTTACCGGTACCACTACCCGCTTAGTAGAATCTGTTAATGCCACCAGCTACCCCTCTGTGAGGTAACATGGATGCTTTCAATCTGCTGTGGAGCATTACGGGGGTAGCTTTCATTATCCTTATTTTCGTCGTGTTGCTGTGTCTGTTGGGATTTATGACCTCTGCCATAGCGGAACGGCGGACTGCAAAGGCAATTGAATCTGGGCTTCCTGAAGAAGCTCAGGGGCTACTTAGTGATCTCACCTTTCAGTTGTCGGCTCATAGCACTACGCAGGTTGATCACATTCTCGTAGCCCCACATGGTATATACGTCATAGAGCAGAAAAACTACGTAGGCAAGCTCTACGGTACTCTGGAGGAAAGCCACTGGCGGAAATGGACTCAGTCCCGAACCCTCAAGTTGCAGAACCCGTTTAAGCAAAACCAGGGGCACATCAGGGCTATTCAGTCTGCTCTTAAGGCTAGAGAACTGGAATGTATCAATGTCGTCATCATAAACGGACGTTGTAAGTTTGATGGCATCAAGCCGGAATGGTTATGTATGGGGATGGACGATTTTATCCATAAAGTCAAACAACGACGAGGGCTACGGTTGTTCACACCGGAGTCTGTTCAGCACATCTGTTCGGTGTTGAAGTCAACAAGGAAGTCGCCAGGGCTCTATACGGACCTTACTCATATTCATAACATAACGACAAAGTACAAAGCCCCGATGAAATTCGAGCAACGAGTAACATACATTCTGCTCAACTTTATCCATTATCTGTGGGCAAGTCTGTTCACTAAGCAGAAGCCTTAGCGCTCTATCATTGGTAAGGCTGTAAAATGTCTGCAAAAGGCCCCATCGGTAAATTGTTGGGGCTTTTTCTTTGCGTAGTTCTGATACGGTTTATCCTGTGGAGCATTATGGCCACCAGCCAGCTGGTGACTGGCCAACGCTTTGTATGACGTAGCCTACTCAGGGCAGGCTATTTTAGAGGGACCGATTTTTATCCGGGCTAATTTAGAAAGAGATAATTTGAACTTAGGCGGGCTGACCACCAGCAGAGAGGTAAATCACTAGCCGGTGATATTGACAGAAGTCGTCAGGGGTTTAACGCCGGAATATTTTGCCAGGCCTCCTGCAAGGTCTGCAAGACTTCTACAAGTGATAGTGACGGCCACAGGACTGTTTCCGTCATTATCACTCCAGGTGGCTCGCACTCTACTGGTACCAGAATTAAAACAACACGAGTTCCTTTTACCTGGTAGGCAAGGTTTACTGCCGGTTGGCGGTAGGAGGCCAGTACACCCTCACCATATTGAGCAGGGTTACTTGCCCAGTTCCGCACCATTGCATACACCTGAGGCATATACCGACTATCCAGATCCCCTTTGGGCCGTCTGAACGGCACGATTTCTTCTGAGCGGTAGGTGGTCGTTGTTGTATTGGTTGTCATCTTTGTCACCTCCCCTGTTCGTCCATTTAGAGTTTTAAGCTGCTTTACACATCACACTCAACTGATTATTTAAGCTGGTCATCGTCTCTGGCCAGCATAGCCCAACCATTCGCCTGGTTTTCGCGGGAGTAAGGATTCATTTCAAAATAACTATCTACCGCGTCGCTGTCCGCAACAGAACTGTTGTTAGCTCTCTTTGAACCCTGAACCACTACAGCATCAACCTCTGCGGCTTTCCCGTTGCGCTGTACCAGGATTTTAACCGTATTGGGCTTACGTCTTGCGAGCAGTTTGTTGGCGATAAAAAGCACAACAATCCAGGCCAAAAGCACGTATAAAAATGTATTCATAATGCCCTCCTTTGTATGTGATTATTATACCTGCTTCCATTGCAGGCCAAACAGGTTCGGTGCATGAAAAATAGACTTCTCTCCGGCGTATAGCAATCTACTTACTGATCTGTTTTCGTATCAAACTGTATGGCATAACCGAGGGGCGTACGTGGTGAGTCAGAAAGTTACTTTTCCGTAATAGTTAATTTCAGATCCTTCTTCCAGTTACGCTTCAGTATAAAACCGATACCCTCTAATTCAGCATCCTTCACGTTTAATACGCTTCACTTTAAGGCAGGGCTTTTCGGTTGAAATGAATTCTTTTTCCGGTTGCTGGACATGGGTTTCATCCTGATAGTTAAAGTTGCAGGCTATCAGTCACCACCACCACCTCCGTCACCTCCTCCACCGCCACCATCACAACCACCAGCTATGCTATTTTCACCATTACAATCACCTCCGAGGGGGTTCAAATGGCTGCTCCCCTGTAGATGGTGTCCTTGCCAGATCGAACCCGAACCAGCGCCTCCTGAGCGTCTTTGCTTGCCCTGAGGCAATTGTGCAGGCTCACCAGCACCGGCGGTACCAAAAATGTCCCGGGCAATTTTATAAAGAAGGTAAAAAGGTACGCCCAGCATCATAAAAAAGATTACTGAAAATATTACACGTTCCATTGATGATCTCCTGTCTTGTGAGAGACCAGTTATATCAGGGTGATTCAGTATTTCCGTTTAGAAAAGAGTACTAATTTGGCCCTGTTCGCTCTTAATTTGCCATCCGGGAAAAAGTCATAGGGATAGGCCTGCCAGAGTCAATAACTTCCAGTGATCTGGAGGAGACCCCGGCTCTCTGAGCCCTCATGGATGGTACGGCTTTACCCCTTGTAAACAGATTCACGTTCCGCAGGACAAACATCGACTACTGACGTCTCATATTTGCTGACGCTAATCCGACGTCTCATTGCCGTCTGCTTGTTTTCTTTAAAGGGTGTATTAGACGAATATCAAATCGGAATGGTAGGGGATGTGTGGGCACCATGCCCGGCCCTCTTTGAGCATCTGAGAGATTGGAGACCTAGCCGGGTAAGATAGCTACTTTCTTACGGGTTACCCTTCAAATCCAAAGACGAAACGGACGCTGCCGTTCTCCACGTGGAGACGCTTTACTTCTTCGACAAATTCCTGGATCACCTCTCCGGCGTTATCGGGTGGTATGGCTGACAAAATTTCTTCCGAAGTCAGCCATGAGTATGAATGTTCACCGAATAAATCATCATCTTCGGACGGTATATCATCAGGTAATCCGCGTAATGCGTGGATAAAAACTGCTGATGTGCTCGCCCTTTCACGATCTACATCAAATCCGAGCCAGGCAAAGTGGAGATATGATCGGTCCCCTTTATAATTGCTTGATAAATTAATCCATTTACCAGGCTTTTCTTCCCTTTGAAATCGCCAGCAGATATCAACGCCCATTAAGAAACTCCATTACTATCGTTCGTATGAGATAACTATCATTTCAGAATACTATGACTTCTTCCCGTATAGAACTAATCGCTCACGCCATTTAGCTACTTACTTTTTTTACGTACGCTTGCAGCGCAGTACCTTGAGAGAAGTAAGTAAGACTGGGCGAAGCCAACCGGTTCCGCCACCTCGCTCACCGGCTTTTAGGCGTAAGCACTGAAGTCAGCCTCCATGCTAACTGGCGAGCCTGCGAAAGTCAGACTCGTTGTTATAAAGCGGCATATCGTAAGCAGTGTCTGAAATGAACATTCGGATCTGCTCAAGCGTCATGCCACAATGAAAACGGGTTACGCTCACATTGGCCCGGGGGAAGTCAGCACAAAATGCATTCAAAACATTCTCATGGACAATACCAATGTTGATTAACGCAGCTGGCCCGTTGTCACGGAAAGATACGACACGGAATCCCCCATACCAGCCTGACTGGGAGAAAAATGAAAATGCACTCGTTGCCAGACCATTAGACAGGTCATAGCGCAATTTCCCGCTCAGAGACTGGCTGTCTCTGCTGTACACGCGATTAATGAAAATGCCGGGACCAACTTCTACCGGCTGCTTGTTGCTTGCTAAACACGGAAAGCCCACCAGCGAAACCTCCCTTTCTCCTAACCAGTTTACCTGATACCCGGCAGTGAGAAAGTCAGTCAGTTCTACGCCAGAAAGAGCATTAATGGCCGCAATATCGGTATCCAAAATATTTACGTTTTTCATATTCATCTCATCTATATTCTAAAGTGCGTTTTTTGTCTATCAGCCCGAGGATTGAAAATTTGAATATTTAATGTGACAGAAAAATACCTGTCACCTTTTCAAAAACTGCCTGCAATTGAATATCGAGAGAGTCCATTTTAAAATCCACCAGCTCAGCTTTATTATCGCAAACCGAATAAAAATAGGAGTCAAATGCGTCTGTATCTTCATCTTTAAAAATACGGAAGGAATTAATTTTATTATGCCCTTCAAATTCGGCATGAATACCATAGCGAACCGAGCCGTCATCGAACTGAACAACCCGTCGTACAGAATTAATCCGGACGTACTGTTTTAAGGCCCTCGCGAAATCGGCATTTAACGCCAACGCTCGTAAGATTGAATCAGCGGTTTCATTCTGCTTTTTACGATCATATTCAAACATCCCACAGCCGGTGTTACGAAAGACCGGCTGAAGAGCATTAACCAGGTTGAAGGAATCCACGTTTCTGTCGTTTCTGTACATGAGATATCTCCTGCCCCTCCGCTATACGAAGGGGCTTGATAGGGTTACTGCCAGGCTGCGATCACTTCTTCGCACTGGAAATGAGATAAGCACTGCTGGAGTAAAAGGGCCAGCACCGCTGTGTTAGGGACGCGATTGTTACACCACGCGTTGAATAGCAGCTGCCATGGACCGGCATAATACCCGGCCAGTTTCTTTTTTTGTTTATCTGTGCAGCAGCTGGAAATGGCCTGCTGATAAAGGCTTTCATTCTCGGCACCAGAGCGTTGTTGCAGTGCCTGATAAATATAGGAGTAGACAGAATCGGAGCAATTAGATGCATAGGCCAGATTGGTTTTCATAATACCTCCTGTGTTTTTGGGTATTATATAAAACTCCGACCTACTGGCTAATAACCCACACTGTAATTTCTTTTAAAAACACAATAAATTTTCAAAATTGGACCAGTGTGGATTTAAGCGAGCAGTTTAAATCTTTATGAACTAGCTTTCAAAGAGGTTGGTTTTTCGGGAAGTTTTTTGCCAGACCAGCATGTTGGTTTTTTTTCTGTAGTGCAGATTAGCTGGTACCTGCCCCTTCTTACCTCTTTGAGCAATGACTGTTTGAAATATGGTAAGCCCAGTTCAAAAACCCAGTAACGACCGTCTGCAAAAACGACTGAATTTTCAACGCCATCCGAAGCCACCAAGGATGCATCATTAAGTAGACGTTCTTCATAATGAAATGGTAATGAAAATGTCAGATATAACGCACAAAGTACAAAGATTCCTGTGAGACTAACTGCCAGTGAACCACAATAACCAGAATAAACATTTAAATTTCTTTTGATAAATTTCTCATGCAAGATTACAAGCAGACAGAATACACAAGCTACCAGCCCAAATCCTACATGCAGATAAAACTGTCTTATTTCATCATTCCAGACGATGTTGTCCCATTTCGTGCTTAAGATTGAACCCAACAAGGAGATAATAAAAGCGGCAATTTGAGAACTGATAAAGTAGGAGAAAGCTGACTTTGAAGTTATTTTTTTCATAGAAACAGGAACCTCTTTACCTCGTTCCTGATCAGAGAAAAGACACAAAACGCACCATGCGCAAAAAACTGCAAGTCCAGATGCAATAATCTCGCGTAAAAACATATTAAACGTTTCCGATAATGAATAAGTAATTACCATATCCTCTCCGTAAGTCTACATATAATTCAGACGTGACAAATAATTAAAGGCATTGCTATTCTATCATTATGCATTGCGTTTAAAATCATTTCTAATTCAGCAGAGTAGCGATACAGGCATTTCGCTATCCTAAAATCTGGTAGCTTTCCATTTCCTTGCTGAGATAAATCAAAATAATTCTATTTATTGCCTATTCGGATGCTGCAAAACCTTATAAATCCGGATGTATATCACTTAACAGTGAACCATTCGGTGACTTGCTCTCCGTGAGGTCCACCGGGTTTATCCAGTAGGGAACATTCTGCTTTTACCGTTTACTGCATACGCGAGCAGGAATTCTGTTGCAGTTCTGCATTTGCCTGCTTTTCCAGTGCTGTCATAACCCGGCGGAGCATCGCCAGAGCCTGAACAGGCGAGCTCCCAAACTGCACTTTCACTTCATCCGTATCATGATCCTGAATCAGGTCGAGGATGTTCACTTCGATCCCTGCCCCGTTTTCATCTTTTGCCGTGCACTGAATACTTACCCGGGTCACCGAATCCGTCAGGACTGGCAGTGGGTTAGTCTTGTCTACGTTGATAAAAGCCTTCTTCATTGCCCTGTTTCCCCTTGTCCTGAAAAAGTTACCGACCCGTCCGGATGGAGGGGTCGGTCAGAAAATCATGCCTGTCCCTTATTCATCTTCTCAGCATGCTTACGCAGGTACTCTTTCAGGTCAGCATGAGCATTGATGATATCGTTCATTTCATCATTGGTCAGAACAAGCGTGTAAGTATCAGTGCTGACAGATTCACCTTCTTTAAGCTTGGCTTCTTCAGCAATACGTTCAAAAATCGGGATCGCGGTGTCGGCAATGACGGTCACGGTCTTTTTGTTCAGAACGCTGGACATGGATGGTGCTTTACCTGCCGGGTTCTGTTTAGGAGCGCTGTCCTTTGGAGCCGGAGCTGGTTCCTGTACCGGTGGCGTAACCAGCGTCTCTGTATTGCTTTCATCATTCAGTTGATCCGGTACCGGGGTGTTAACGGTAGCATTACCTGCCGGTTGCTCATCACCGGAGTTTTCCGGAGTCTGCGGATCTGCCATGCGCTCTTCTACCTTGGCAGCTTTGACGAATTTCAGCGTGTTTTTCGTCGCTTTACCATAGATGGAGATCGCCTTGTTGATGTTATCTACCGCATCCTCACCGCTGTACATATACTCGTCCAGCGCAACGTACATGCTCACCTGATCGCTCACAAGCATGGTCTGTAGTTCAGAAGGCAGGTCCAGTACGCGAACCATCTGGCGAAGATGCTGCTCTGATTTACCACGTTTTTTTGCCAGTTCCGCAAAGGTCTTAGGCTCTTCTTTATCTTCAACAAGACGCTTAATTGAAAGCGCTTCAGCTACGACAGACAGCGCCAGGTTGGAGTTGCCGGTCAGGGTGAAGAGTTCTGCTTTTGAAGCGCTACCGCGAAACTCTTCGCAGCGAATACGAGTAATGCGTTCACGCCCTTCTGCTTCCAGCTGGCGGTTTGCAATAGCGATGGAACGGATACGGCAAGCCCCCTGACGCAGTACAGGTACGCCATTAACCATCTGAACAACGATAGGCGTCACGCTGAACGGGTCTTCCATGTAGGCATCGGCCAGGCTGTTCAGGTGTTCCACAACGTGAGGCATTGAATAGTAGAGCTCGCCCATACCGGCCGTGCGGGTGTTAAAGCCTTCCTGCTCTACAACAACCGAAGGGTCAATGATAAGGCCGTTACCTTTACGGGCACCGTTACCAGTGCGTTCCAGGTAACCACGAAGGCTGATTTCGTTGCTGTTGTTTTTTACTTCAGTTTCGATTGCGGACATTTTTGTTCTCTCTTTTGGTTGGTTGTTTAACTGCGCTACAACACAACAATACCAGGTTCGACATTTTTTCTAATAGGTTGCACAGAAGAAAAAGTAACTTTTCTTAAAAAAAATTCCTGAGACAATACTACTCGATCCGTCCGTTTTAAATCTTCACAACAGTGGGCCGTTTTTACGTTTAAGCAAAATAGCTGGTTCAGAAGGTGAGTCGGAGAGAAAAGTTACTTTTCCGGTTGTCTGGGCCAGTGATGAGAGAGTGGCAGGACAGGAATGGCTAAACCGGTGCGGGTCTCTTGTAAGTCGCAGGGGATTGAGGAGATATAGAGGTAAACCGGTACGTTCAGTTTTTGGATTGAGCCGGGCTTTTGGCCCGGGCTTAAGGAAGCGGAAATTTGAACGAACTGGCAGGTAATGATTTATGCCGCCGACAGCTGGCCGTCAGTGCTTTGCTGTTCTGGTTTGACAGTTGGGGGATAACCGGCAGTTAGCCGCTGGCATTCCGCATCACAGAAAGCCCTGAGGTTGCTGAAGACGGACTCCATGAAATCAGCATGAGCATACGAGTCTACAGGACGTGTCTTGTTATCTTTCATCTTGTTCTCCTCAATCATTATTAAAACCAGCGGATTTAGTTCCTGGCGCTCCATCTGCTGACCGGCTTTCCCAGAGAGCAGCGATGTGTCGGGTTCTGTTTCTCATTTTATCGTTTTCATCGGGCCCATCCGGCCGTATAAGAGACCGATTTGGCATGTTTAAGAAACGTACTGGCGACATTAAAAGCTGAGGTTGGCTTTGGAATAAAAGGATACTTTTCCCGTTTGTCAGGTCTTTCGCTACCGCTGCACGATGATTCTGTCAGGCATTCTGCGCCCTCCTTGGCTGTACATCTTGAAACAAGCGGTGGGATGTTCCCTTCCCCCTGCTCACCGCAGAATAATTGGCAAGTCCCGACGGTCGTTCCGTACGAGCCGGGTCCAAATAATGAATAAATACAACGCCACTTCAATTGTATTGACAATAGAAGTTAGGAGGATCATAGTGTCATTCATGGTGCGGCTTTCGCACCACCGCCCCGGCGGTACCGGGCAGAACTGGAGTACCTCATGAAACTTTCCCGTCAGACGACTTCTGATACTTCTGTTGATGGCCGTTCACGCGCATATGCCTGGGGCCGTGTCCATTATTTCATTATCGAACATGCACCAATGGCTGAGCTGGTCGCTATTGACGAGCTGCTGGAAAAAGCTGGCTGGAGCAATGACGGCTGTCCGAACTATGAGAAAGATGACGAGTTTGGTAATGCTGGTTACAGCTGTGGTTACTGGATCGATATTGACAGCGTGGGAAGCTTCAAGGCTGACTACAAACGTCTTAAGGGTGAGATTAGTGCGCATATCGCCTCAAAGGCGGCAGAGGTGGAGATCCGCGTACTGGACTCGATGTCCGACAAAGAATGTAAAGATGTTGCCTCGGTGGCATGTACTGTTCGCCGTGACTTACGTACGCAGTCCGAATCGCTTCATTCACTGCGTACTATCGTAACGGTTGATCATTACAATCCCTATGTGATCACCAGCCGCCCGCTGAGCATTTCCGCCTGGACACTTATCCACGACTGTCTGAAAACCGGCACCATCAATGACGTCTGTTCACGGTTGAGTTCATTAATCCTGCACTCTGAAGCCGCGATTGCCCGTTGTAAGGGAAGCTCCGACTACTCTTCGGAACACGCTCAGCTATCGTTTTTTGCTGGTAACGACTATGTCACCAGACGCACCCTTGTTGATGCAGCTCACGAAGAGGCTCTGCGAATGAACCGCCGCTTTGATGAACGTATTGCAATGAACGCGGATTCTGATGCCAGAAGGCTCCAGTGCGAATTCAACCTGAGCAACCATGTCGTACAGCGTCGGACCGTTGAATCTGCTCATATCCAGGCAATCAACGAAGACGTCACCCGTTCACAGGCGGAACCACGCTGCCCTGGAAAGCTTCTTCTGAAAATGACCAGTCATGAGGAAGTGCGGGACTCACTGAGCACCTGTTAGTCCAGCGACACCCCCTGCGGCTCTACTACCGGGCCGCAGTCTGCTCCGGCCAGATGGTGCCAGTGGCGTAATGAATTTGTTTAATAAGGCTGAGTATGATGAATAAAGAACAACTAATCGACAAACTGGAACGCGTGGTATGTGGTCAGTACTCCTACGAAATGCAGGAGCTTGCGTATTCGGCCCTCTGCTGCATTAAAGGCACCCCGGACGACTGCGCTAAGTTCCCTGTTACGCGTCCGCTGCCTGACACCTTAGTGGACGTATGGGACGAGATCGGGCAATACCTTGGCACAGGCAAAGCCATTGAAACTCGCAGTTGCGGCGTTTCGCTTCTGCTTCATGGACACTGCTACGATTCAAATCATGTGCTGTACTGGCGCAATGCTGGCGCACTTCCAGCAGCTTGCGATACGCCACTGGCTGGTGGGTCTCGCAAACTGTTCACCTGCTCAGCCTGTGGAGTGGACGGTCTGGATGAACCACCTGAAACCAGTTGCCACTGCTGCACAGAGGGGGCCCACTGGATTGAGAGCAGGCTCTTCACCTCCGGGCAGGCAGACCCTGAAGAATTTAGACCCGTGGCGGTCGTGAAAGAGTGTGCAGGCTCAACGCCGGATGATCGGCTCATCTGGAGCGTGATTGAACAGCTCAACGGCGAACTGGCGGAAGGCGATAAACTATTTAAGCGACGCTGACAGATCACGTCAGCATTTATATCAGACGAACTCCAGAATAATTTAAAGCAACCATGAACATGAAAAAGCCCAAAGCTGCATTACAGAATGCCATGAAAGAAGATGTGCCAGCTGTGACACAGATTCAGATGCGATCTACGGTTTCCAGAAAGGTTCGCTATGTAAAACAGGCAAATCGAGAGGGTCTGAAATTATCTGAGTGGATGTCGCGGCATCTCGACGCTGTCTGTGATACCGCAGATGAGATTCATAAAGGCAAACGCTCAACTCCGGTTGCGCCTGGGAAGATTCCCCCTGAGGTATACCAGGTGATATACGATCAGTGCGGCGGGTTCGTGGAGTGTGATGCTAATGCCCAGGTAATCTGGGAAGCCTGCCGTGATGCCATTCTTAACGGAGACAAAGGGTAAACGGCAGGTATCGCCTGTCATTTTTACCCTTGTGAGGAAAATCCTGATGAACCATGAGAGCCGAACTGTATACCTGAACACGGCCATTGAGGCCCTGTTGAAAGCTGAGGCGGCTCTGAACGAGCTGGCATTAGCCTATGTACTCAAACCAGGTGAAAAGGCAAGCGCATGCCATCCCCGAACCGGTACGCTTTCCACAGCTTCCCAGGTAAGAAAACTTCGCCGTGTTCTAGAAAAAAACAAGTTATGACGGCCCTTATACGCTGGCATAATGTACCGTGCTTCGCTCATCCCAGCAGTATGGGTTTTAAACTCTTCCATTTTTAAGAGTACGGGAAGAGCCTTATTATTGTCGCATACCCTACGGATGCATTGCAGTTCAAACCGCTGTTCGGTGCAATTATTGCTGTATCCGGCGGATTTGAAAATGACAGAAATAGTGATGTAAAGCTCCGCCATTAAAGAAATGCCCCGTAGTTTGGCGAATCAACTTTCTGAATTATCTCGATGAACACCATTTAAGGAAATCGAATGTGTGATTTTTGCAGGGCTGACGAAAATTACTTTCATATGGCAGAATGCGTGTATGACCAACTGGTTAAAGAGTATCCCGTAATGTGGCTGCGGGATTCAACCCGGATCGGGGCCTGCTACCTCTGTCGAGAACTGCTGTCGCCGGAGGGGATGGTCCTGGCGATGCAGAGCGCTTTCCCTGCGAAGGGATGGCGGCTGCGTATTTGGTACAATGAAACCATTGACGAAGAGATAGAACCGCAGCGTGGAGACTGTATTGAGCTGTCCTCCAGGGCGGACGCTCTGCTGTCCTTCATGTCGTTCCAGGAAAAGGTTTAGCGCTGCGGCCCCCCTCACAAAAAGGCGCTTTCCGCGACAAATCTGGTACGACCGGACAACGTTGAGTCAATTCTTGCTTCCCCGCAGAAGAATCCCTATGAAGTAAAGTAGAGGTAGGCATTACGCCCACCAGCAAACCTGATAACTGTTCTTTGCGTAACATCCTCAAACTTCTGGTGCCTTCGTAGACTGCGATGCGAATGCCCATGAGCTGAATTCACCGTATCATTTGACCGGATGCAGCGAGAACAGAAATGACAATGTTTGAACGATTTGCCAGACGGCCATAAAACTCTACTGGGTACAGAATAAGGACTGACCGCAATGGCTACGTTCTATGAGCTACCGACCAGTGAGAAGTCCATTGTTTCCGGTACGTGCCCGGACGAGCACCGGTGAAATTTTTCCCGACTGGATTACGCTAAGGCTTTTGAACGGTTTGCGTGAAGTGGGACTCTTTGGGTCTGGTTCTTGATTTATACAAAAGGCTATATGCCACAAGACGGGAGGAAAAAAGGGTTTCCCCGACTGGAGAAACCCTTTCAAAAGGTGCCGATGGCATACTAATCCACACCCCGAAAAGAGGGGGTTGCCCCCCTCTTTGTCAGCTACTTACCGGATTCGTAGGCCAGGATAGCAGATACCTCCCTTGTTCCGTCTTTCATCCGCAACTCGCAAAGCGAGTTTCGTGTGAGCCAGGTGAATATCAACAGCGTTAAACAAACTATTAATATGCACAAAACAATGGGTTGGTTCGGCATTTTCATGGCCTTCTTCTCCTGTCAACGCAAAGCAGAAGTGTCACCATCGGTGCGAAACAGAGATGTCATGCTTTGGTTCAGAGAATGCGTTTGACCGCCTCGCTATATACTTCCGAGCGTTCTCTTTTCCCAACAGAAATCACGAAAACGACAACTTTCTCGTCTATAACCTGGTATACAAGGCGATAGCCTGAAGACCGGAGCTTAATCTTGTAACAATCAGGCATACCACGGAGCTTGTTTGCTTCAATCCGGGGTGACTCAAGTACTTCAACCAGCTTCTTTTTCAACTGTTCACGTACCGTCGAGCCCAGCTTTCGCCATTCCTTTAGTGCCCGCTCGTCAAAATCCAGAAAATACGCCATCAGAGTTCATCCAGCGTCACACGTACTGGCTTAGGATTACGAAGTCGTTCTTTCACTATCTCCACAAGTTCAGCATCTTCATCACTCAGGAGTGTCTGTTTGAACGGCAAGCGTTCATTGTCAGCGATATACTCGAGCATGAGACGAAGCGCTTCAGAAGGAGTTACGCCCATTTTTTCAAGCGCGGCGTAAGAACGCGCTTTAAGTTCATCGTCAATACGTAGGTTAATGCTACCCATGTCTTACACCCCTTGTAATTACAAATGTCATTACAAGTATCGCACTACAACATGCTTAGGGCAAGTCACGAAGTAAGTCAGAAAGTAGTCGTAAGAACGGTGATCACTGTCCGCTTTGTGCCAGAAGCGGACTTTTTAAAAATATTGCGTGCCCAACAATTGGGCGCAGGTCACATCAAGTACCCTCAGAATTATAGAGAATACCTGAAATTTTTGTAGAGCGAGGTTTGTTACCCTGCCCGACCAGCGACATGTGGTTAGTTTAGTGATCAGAAATGTCGAGCGTTTGGTCGTTCATTGACGCGGGATCTTCCAACGGTTCCACATGAGTGGTGATATGGATAAAAGGCAGTGCGGTGCGGATATCATTCTCTATACGCTCGGCCCAGTCGTGCCCATATTGAACAGTCCATCGCCCAGGAACTAGGATGTGCATTGTCATAAACGCCCGCCCGCCAGCCTGGCGTGTACGTAGTGCATGGAAATCAAGCCCCTGTTCACGATATCCTGCCAGCAGTGACTCGATTTTTTTGAGTTCTTCCGTGGGTAGCGATACGTCCATCAGACCTGCAGCTGAACGACTCATAAGCTGATAACCAGTCCAAACGATGTTGGCTGCGACCAGCAATGCAACGATCGGATCGACCCAAAACCAGCCGGTCAGATAAACCAGTCCGACACCAAAAATGACACCGACCGACGTCCAGACATCGGTCAGCAGGTGATGAGCATCTGCCTCAAGAGTGATAGAGTTGTGCTGCCTGCCAGCCCTTAACAAAATGCGAGCCGTCACAAAATTAAGGATTGATGCGACTGTTGAAACCAGTAATCCGAGACCAATCTCCTCAAGCGGCTGTGGAGTTAACATCCGCTCAACTGCGGTATAGGCGATACTGGCTGCCGCCAATAGGATCAGAAATCCTTCGAAAGCACTCGAGAAATATTCGGCTTTGCCGTGCCCATATGCATGGTTCTCATCGGCCGGAAGCGCAGCCAAGGTCAGCATCCAGAGCGCCATTAGGGCTCCTGCGAGGTTAACTACGGATTCGATGGCATCAGATAGCAGACCGACCGAACCGGTCATTTTCCACGCCACACCTTTGAGTCCGATAGTGGCAATAGCCGTGGCAATGGAAAGCCAAGCGTAGTGCGTCAGCGGACGAGGTAACCCTTTTGTTTTAGTCATTATTAACTTCCTAAAATAGGACGACTAACTCACATTTCTATCCATGATAGATAATTAAACAATCATTTCGCCATGAATATTTTTTCGTTTTTATTAAATTTAATTAAAAAGTCTCTGCAAGTGCTGTTTCATCTTCTAGTAAACTAAATTTTATTTTTAGGGTTTTCTTCAACTTGAAGTAATATTATCTCACAACAGATTAGTCACTTAGGTTAACTGAGCGGCTTTTATATTTTTCAATTAAAATATGCAAAACTCCCATTGCACCATGTGCATAAAAATAGACCTCAATGAAAGTAGTAAAGAACTTATGCCAGTGGATTACTGTTTCAGCCAGATTTGACTGCATGGTATTCAACAAGAACCATAGGCCACCTGAAAGTGCTACAATTAGCAATGCTAGAACTCCAAATCCTTGGATTGTACTGGCAATACCTCCCGAATGTGCATCGGGCAGTCGGAAACTAGTCAACGTTTTTATATCTTGCTTAATACCACTAAAGTCAAGCCCTACCCATGAAAAATAATAAGTAAAACCTCTTTGAGTAAGCATCCAACTTAACATAATAAAACCACAAATAATCAGTCCTAACCCTGAAATAATGTGCATCCAGGTTATAACTCCTTCAAGACTATGTTCACCAATTGCTTCGGTCTCTGTCAGATTAGAGTTAATAATTTGTGATAATATTAGAAATGCCACAATGATGTGAAGAATACGAAAAAAAGGAGCGTAATCATGGGGTAATAGATTCCAGAGTCGCAATTTCATTAATGAGTCCTTAGTAAATTTATCGATGATCTTAATCATACAAAAGAATTATTAGGATAACCTTAATTCTTAAAATTGCAGCAGGCATTAGTTCACCTCTGATATGGCCACTTGCGAAATGGGAATGGTAACTGTTATTACTATGTGTTTACTTGCTGTTCTTGTTACGCAGCCCCTTAAACACATTACTTTCAAATATGATTTCCTGCTGGGTTTAAATATGTGTCTTTCTATAGTGCGGCAACCTATTTTTACACCAACTCATGAATTAAATAAGAATCATAAATTAAATGAGAGGTTTAATTCTCTTGCTTAACGCGATGATATTAAATGGAAATTTTAATTTTTGTAATTTATTAAACAGTTAGAATGAGACATGGTAAATACGATCTTCCTTTAGATAATTCTGATAGCACTTTTTCTACTGGGCAGTCTGCAATGTCCGCTTCACGCCCTGAGACATTCGACAAGCTTTTTATGGCTTCAGTAAGGGCGAGTGTCTCGCTTCGAGAGCCAGCAAATATTTCGCTTCGTCATAACAGGTTCTGGCCTTCCAGCAGCGGTAAATGATCCTTATCCATTTGAACGCCAGTGCCCGGATCGCAGACTGATGAGATTTGCCCTTTTCTCTAAGGCCCTGATAATACAGTTTGGCCCAGTATGATGAATTAACCGTCTTGGCAGCCCATTCAACAAAGGTCTGCCTGACGAACTTGGCACATTGCCATCGCCAGTGAACCCATGATTTTTGGCCGCTTCGTTCGGTCACCGGTGCTATACCTGCGTAGTTTTGAATTTCTTCAGCGCTGTTAAACCGGTCACGATTATCACCAAGTGCAGCAAGCATCCGTGGGCCCATGCACGGTCCCATGCCCGGAAGTGATTTGAACAGCCCCGCATCTGGCAATGTGTCAAACAGCGTTTCGATTCGTTCGTCATAGGTTTTGATGATTTCACTCACGACTTTAATTTGTGTCGCCAGTGCTGCTGCCATCAAAGCATTAGCCTCTATAACACTCGGGTCTGTAGTCAATGGGATCGCATTATCAATACTCGCAACACGTTGCTCGGTAAGGGCCATAGCGCGACCACCTTTGGCATTCAGAAAGTTGCGGATCGTGTCGCGTCTGGCTCGTTTCAGTTGTTGCAGACTGGGCCACCGGATAATCAGCTCACACAACAGTAAGCTACCCCGATGTGAGAACCACTCCAGTGGCTGAGGATAATACTGTTTAAGCGTGTTGATTATCCGGTTCACAAAGCGTCGTTTATCTTCAACCAACTGACGACGTTGCTCAACCAGTTGCTGAAGTAAGCGAATATCCGCATTGTCGGGTTCAATAGCTTTTATCTTCTGGGGGTAACGCAGCATTAACTCTAATGCCAGCTCGGCATCCTGCGGATCATCTTTAGCGCCGCTGGGCGAGAAGGCTTGCCGATAACGAGCCAGGGACAATGCGTGGACGGGGAAAACGGTGATAAAGGGGTATTTTTGAAGAGCATATACCACGGGGCCCTTCTTCAGTTCGAGAGCTATTGCGATTCTACCTTTTACTTTCTGGTGTAACTCAGTAAGCCAGGCATCAAGCGCTTCTGCTGTATGTTCAATCACATCGAATACGCGTTCACCGTTTTTAAACTGAACACAGACATCGTGTTTTTTATCAGCCCAGTCCAGACCAACGTGCGCAGCAAATTGATTAGTCACAGTCATCACCAACTCCTTTTTATCGGGGATTGGTATGCATTCCACGCTCTTCGAAAGAAATATAGCCAGCAGTTTATCTGCATGCCCTGAGTATTCGTTAGCGAACGTGGAGCACCTACTGGCTCGAAAGAAAAGCGGCGATCATCACATGATTCTCGCTCAATATTCGTAACCAGTAAGCGCATACCCTGAATCACTTCAAAGTGTAATTCTCAGGGTACGAATGACTATATCTCGCTCTTAGCGGACATTAGCATAGGCTATTTACCATAACGCCGCATTACGCGTACCGCTCAGACGGCCTGAGCGCGTTTCTGACGTGTCCCCGTTAAAAACAGTAACAAACCACCCGAAAATGCACGCCAGAAACGCTACGTAAGAATCTATCCTATGACTGGATATGCACTCAACTGAATAACGCCTGGTTTCAGTCCATTTTATCGGGATCAGCCTTCTTTCTGGGTAATTTAGGGGGCTTCACTTGCTGATTACTTTGCGTGCGGCGCGTGAGCCAAGGATGGTCAGCTTTAGGTTTTACGTAGAATTTTGAGCGTAAATCAAAACGGGCATTATCCACACGTTCATGGACACTTTTTTCATCATCCAGTGGTATAGGCTCCGGGCCATCAACATATTTTTCCCATCCCAACGCTTTCCCATCATACAGAACCTTAATTTCACCGTTAAAGCTTTCGCATACCGTGACAACCGAATGCCGAAGTCGATATCCCCGGCCTTCACTGCGAATCTGAAACGCACTGCTTTTGTACTGGAAAGTGAGATTTTTGGAGAGAACGCGCTTCGCCTGGAGGCTGAAGATATAACCCAGTTCCTCTTCAGAATGGTGTACATCAAGATGGGCGTTATCAGCAATACGAGGCGGCGTAGCAAACCGGTTGTTATAGGCTTCAATAAAGGTCGGCAACCATGCGTTTGCTGTTTCAATATCACTGATACCCTGAAGCCGCATTTCTTTGACCAGCCTGTCCTGCAGTGTCTGATTGGCACGCTCTACCCGCCCTTTTGCCTGCGGGCTGTTGGCATGGATTGGCTCGATGCCCAGTGTCTTTATCGCACGTGTGAACTGAGTCAACTCTCCTTCCCGCTCCGGGTTATTTACTCTGAATATACTGTGTCTGTCAGAATAGAGAGCCAGTGGTACGCCATGATCATTAAGGTAACCCCGGAGGGTTTCCATGTAAGCCCGGGTTGTTTCTGCAGGAGCGAATCGTAGCGCCATCAGAGCGCTGGTAGCATCATCGATAAAGACTATCAGTGTGCATTTGGGGCCCCGACCTTCAAACCAGTCATGAGGCGAGCCATCAATCTGGATGAGTTCACCGTAGGATGGGCGCCGCATCCGGCGCTGATAAATTCGGGCAAACTTACGACGACGTTCGCGCCATATGCCCTCCTCTACCATCCACTTCCTGAGAGTTTCAATGGATAAACACAAGCCGTGTATCTCGCGCAATTTTTCGCACGCAAGCGTAGGTCCAAAATCAGCGTAGCGGCCTTTGAGGAGTGAAATTACTGTTGCTCTGAATTCGGTAGAAAAGGAATTATTGGGACGCTTTCCACGTCGGCGGGAAACTAGACCAGAAGGCCCTTCATTTCTATACCGTTGCACCAGACGTTTAACCTGCCGAATAGAAATGCCAATGCGTGCCGCAGCTTGTTCCTGAGTAATATGGCGATTAAGTGACTCCTGAATAATGTGAAGTCGGTCGAGTTCCTTATGACTCATCGTAACAGTCTCTTTGATCATGAAAAATCCCCCAGAGAATTGTCTGGGGACATTTTAGAATGGTTCAAAGGGGACATTACAGCTTGGTGTTAACAATGGCCTTCTTCTCCTTGCATTTAAGCAGGCAAGAGGCTACTCTGAATGTGACTAGCATACAGGGGCCTCGGGTTGTACTGACCCCAAAAAGTTGGACAGTTAAACACGAGGCACATAGGTCTGGGTTCGATATTCAATTGGACTCAGACCTTTTAATTTCAGGCTAATTCTTCTGCTGTTGTAGTAGTCAATATATTCCGTAACAGCATCCTTCAGTTCGCTTATATTACTGAACTCGTCAAGATAAAAACACTCCGACTTTAAGGTTCCAAAGAAACATTCCACGACTGCATTATCCAGACAATTGCCTTTTCTGGACATGCTCTGTGTAATGCCTTGTTCTTTAAGGATGTTTTGATACCTTCTCATACGATACTGCCATCCCTGGTCAGAGTGCAGAATAGGATGCTCGTGAGGCTTAAGCTTTTTGAATGCCTGATCGAGCATATTCTCGACCATGTTCATCACAGGTCTTTCCGACAGGCTGTAAGAAATAACTTCGTTGTTGAAGAGATCTATTACTGGAGACAAATACAGCTTTCGCCCATTGACTGCAAATTCAGTAACGTCGGTAACCCACTTCTCGTTTGGCCGTGTAGCCTTGAAATCCCTTTGGAGAACATTGGGGGCGGTTTGCCCTACCTCTCCTCTGTAGGAGCTGTATCGTTTGACCTTAATCGCTGCCTTAAGCGAGAGGGTTCCCATCAGGCGCTGAACGGCTTTATGGTTAATCCGTTCCCCGTCTCGATGGAGAGACAACGTTACCCTACGGTATCCGTAACGACCTTTATTCTCGTGATAAATCTCACCAATACGCTTTTTAACATCCGCATACTTATCAGGCTTGCTGAGAGCCTTTAGATGGTAATAAAACGTACTGCGCGGTATCTCCGCTGCCTTGAGAAGCTCATCAAGAGGGTAAAACTGCCTTAGCTCGTTGAGTACTTTCACTTTTTCGCGGGATGAGCTAAGGCTTTCAGCTTTTTTAGATACGTAAGCCGCATTTCAAGGAATCGAACTTGTCTTTCAAGATCCTCAATACGTCGGTCTTTCGACAGCTCCAATGCTAACGCCGCTTTTTCTGGATCAACTGACATTGTAATGTTTCTTTTGGTGCCGATCTTGAGTGCGCGTAAACCAGCTTCTCCGTGCTCCTCATAGACTTTCAGCCACTTGGCTACAGAACCACTACCAGCAAGCATAAAGTGAGCAGCAGCCTGATTGAGGGACATCTGCTGCTCGGTCACGGCTTTCACGACCTTAATGCGCAACTCTGGATCAGCACTAACGCCTTTAGGTTTGGGAATTAAACCTTTTTCTCCATGTTTTTCATAGAGGGCAACCCACGTCCTGACCTGGGTTCGAGGCACACCAAAACGTGCAGAGATGATCCTGTAACCATCATCAGTTGTGAAGTAGTGATTCACGACTTCAAGGCGCTTTTCGAAGGGGTATTTTGGCTTTGACATATCAGGGACTATTCCATTTCATCGTCCAACAAAATGGGTGCAGTACAGGTTAATTGAAAAATTACTCGGGGCTTTCTGCTTTTACCACAGTCAAACAGTGTTACCGCTGGCTGGGGCAAAAGCCTCCAGCACCAGCGTTATTATACCACCCTGCCCTGATCAGCCAAACACCCCGCCTACATAAATTACTGATTTTTCATTTATTTGACATGATTCACTTCCGGTTGTCGGCGAAAGTCATTTTATACTAAAGAAAAGGGTAACGGGCAGCTGCTGGGTCGGAACATACAGTGCAGTTCCTGCCCGTTTAATTTCCGGATGCAATGGTAGGATCAGGAGGCACTGCTTCCGTTGATTAGGGAAATCTTATGTGCCTGAATACGGCTGTATTCGAGATGGGATGCAATATTACAGATGCGCTCCAGTCGATCATGCAGCCTCGTGTAGGTCAGTCGATGAATACCGGACATTTCATCAAGTAGCCAGCGCTTGATGTAAGGGTTACAGGAAAGCCGGGCAAGATCGTCGTCATCCACTTCGTCAAAGAACCAGTACTGCTCCATCGGGACTACCTGAAATATCCACGGCCGGGGATAGTCCCCTGTGACAACCAAAAACCATGCAAGAAAGCATAGACACAGCTCAACGACCATAAGCATCGAAAATTGCGAATAACTTAGACCGGGCACATAGGGTGAACTATCCGCAACATACCCCCTGAGCAATTCCGCCACAAGGTAGCCCAATAGCGTCAAGGCCAGCATCAGGGTCAGGATTAATCCCCCATTAAACGCTACCGAAGCCTTTTGAACCCGATCAGGTGCTGTCCGGCTGCGATAGTTGGTCACTACTCTTTCTACAAGTGCCCTTATGGCAGCCTGTTCTTTACTGACATCAGCTCCGGAAAAACCGGACGGGCTTTTATTTAATTCAGTCATACCCCACTCCTGTTATGTGCTCTACTTAACAAACACGTAGATCATACAGAGCTCACGGACGCACTCCTGCCAGATAAAGGAGGGAATTTGGCTGTAAGACGGTTAGCCAACAGTTCAGGTTATGCGTGGGATCCGCCCAGTCAGAAAGGATTCCGTTAATAACAGGCAAGGTTAAAGGCAGATGGACGGTGAAATTGTGGGTGCTAAAAGGGGGTATTACTCTTTTTCCTGCATAGCGGTTTTTTCAGCCCGGGTGGCCAGACGAACATTTCCGAAAGGCTCACGGACAAGCAGTGGCTTCTCCTTCTTCCAGCCCCTGATAGCCGTTTCTCCAAACCGACGTGGTGCATTGCCGTTCCAGCGAGCAATCACATGGTTATCATGAATTTCAATAATGACAACGGGGTGGACAATGACCGTTGAAATGGTGGTATTTCCCATTTTGGTACGGGTTACAGACCAAACCTGCATCCCGGATTCCAGCTGGCTGATTTTCATATTATATCCTTAAGCCATCACGAACTGCGCCACAAACAATTAATGTGGCGCAATTTACCATAAACAATAAACATCAGATACCCGTGAAAAGATTTCCCTTTATTTTAAAATTCTTCTGGAGAAAAAATGATATTTCCAGAAGAGGTCAGCGAAATTCAGAAACGGCCATCACAATGGTGCTGCGCTGACGCTGGCGTTCTGCCTTGCGCTGCCTGCGGCGATAGATCTGTTTTGCGCTGACGTAAGGGCAGTCCTCACGGGTATACCAGCAGCAGCCGCAAGGTTCGGGCCGGGGTTTTCCGGCAAGTCCAAATGGTTTCATCAAGTCACCTTTTTAATGTTTTTAATGGAAAGATACTTACCTAACCCATTGTTTTATAGGAAATAACGTTGTTGCATAAACAGATACAGATAACCCTCAGGAGAAAACATGCAAAGGTTATCAGTGATAACCGCGTCCAGATACCGAGTGTCAGTCTGTAAACGTTTTATCACCAGAAAATGTGCTGCCGCAGCCTTAATGCCAGAACTACCGTTTACAACATTATGTATACCCGCTTTGAATAACGAACGAGCATGAATTACCTTTTCCCGGGCCGCTTCGATCTCAGCATTAATAACGCATTGCCGCGCCTGGATGACTGCCTCTCCGGTTAAATCGCGGAAATTCATTAGAGATGTGATCATGATTGACTCTCCAGATTATGTGGAATCATTATAACAACTGGCACCACGCCACAAATAACCTGAGATAAATTCTTTGAAATATTCCTATATATAAGGAATTACAGTCGGAAAAGAAACAATGAAATAGCGCCGACCGCTTAAAATCGATAAATTAAAATGGACGGCACTGGAATGAAAAACTGAAAGTAGTAAGACCGTAATTATCCTTCACGGATGTAAGCTTTAAAAGAGGAGTACTGGCAAAGCTTTGCCAAGTACTTCGGCGGTTGTGTCTACGATTTTACGGATGTCATCGATCTGCGAAGGCTTATTCAACACCACCGTAAAAAGCTCTCCTTCGTTATCAGCCTGCTCGCAGTTTCCGTATCGGCTCCCGTCGTACAGCTGCACAATACGTGACATAGAAGACTTTGTTTGTTTCATGGCTTTGCACCTGCTTTTAGGCAGTTTGGTTACTGGTTATCAGAAGCTGGTTTCATGCGCTTCCGGCTGGGACACGAACTGGTATTTGACGCCGCCAGGCACACCTACTGCTTCGGCAATAGAGTCGCAAAGCCGCGATAAATCATTTAGTGTCATCGGATATTCAATATCTACTGAATATAAAGCACCTGCATTTTCAGCATCTTCGATGTTTTTATACTGGGCACTAAATATAGCAATGGTCTGAATTTCGTGGTTATGCATGAACCGGTCCTTATTAAATTATAAAAGCCACCCGAGAGTGGCCTGAGTGGAAACTTAAATCTGTGAAGTATATTTGAGAGATTTTTTGCGATCCAGATGCCGGGCAACAATGGTTCCGATAACAAGTAGCGTGATGACCGCACTGAAGAAGGTGCTGTCAGGGACGCCCTGGAAAAAATCACTGAAACTGTAAACAATAAAAATCAATGCGCAAAAATAGAAAACGATACGAACATAAGGGGTAAAAAACATTTTCATCGGTTGCCTTCCATTCAGGGAGAATTCTCAGTAATTACATCACACCTGAAGAGAAACTATTTTCGTATAAATGAGCATTTTCGACATATCAGAGGGGGGTTTTACTCATAAATGAGGTAGTAAGGGTCACACTTGAGATGAAAGTTACTTTCCTGGCTGCGAACGAACTATCTCAAATGTTAGAGGTGTGCGTTCGCCTTAAGAGCTTCATGCCCTGAGGAGCTCAACTTGAGCCGATAGTATAAACCTGGCTCCAGATGCCTTACTGGCTGGCATAACTCCACGAGGCCCAGCCGGAACAGGACCGGAGAGCTCCTGCACGTCACATCATCAGGATTCCCCATAAACGTACGCCGTTCTCTGGCCCGTCTGAAATTGCCAGAGATATCATAGATCGTGCCGGATGCCATCCGTCTTAACACGTAAATCTGCGCCCTTGTAAGCTTCTGGGCGGAACTGCTTAAACCTGACATACCTTCCCGGCCTTATATAAAACAATCCGCCAGCAGCTCGACTGGCGGACAATGTTTGACTGGAAACAGCAAGGACATACTATTTGCTGACAAGTTTGATATTGGTTTCACTCATTCGAAGTCGAAACTCCTGAAAACCCTGCTCTACCGCTAACTCCAGCCACTCAACGGGAATGGTATAGCTACAATCAGACCCACCCAAAGCGGCATCACAAGCGTAATCCCAGTCCTCATCCAGTTTTGGATTCATCCCCTGGGCGTAAGCCACAGTATCGCGGGATGCGGGAGAGCCCTCAAGCTCAGCATTAGTGATCAGGTATACACCATGACTGTGCGCGAGAAGCACTTTTGGCACCAGATGTGTGCTGGCAATTTTTGAGGATGAGGGAAAGAAAACCCTACCAGCTTTACGCGCCTCTTCTTCAGTCTGTCCCTCAGCGTTAAGGAGGGCTCCCCCCGGATAGCATGCCGGGTCATAGATCTGATCTGGGGTGACCGAAAACGTTTTTGCGGTGCGAATTTCTTCGATCAGTTTATTGATATCTGCCATTTCAAATACGAGAGTGGTCACAGGCTTACTCTCCCTCTTCAGTGGACAACATCAGATACTTTGTTGCCAGCAGAAGCTCTCCCACATCCTTGAGGGACAATTCAGCTTTGCCTTCTACGGCAAGCTGCAAGCGCTGTCGAATTGCATGAACAGAATCTGAAGATAAAGATGCCATTTTGCGCAAAACGGCATTAGCCTTTTCTACAGCAGGATACAGAATTTCTGAGTTGGTATTATCTTCGTCATTATCAAAGATAATTTCAGAATCCATATTGATGTTATCTTCAAGCCAGCTTGAAAGCACTTCAAGTAATGACATCACCTTTTCAATTTGCATATCGCCTCCTCTGTTAACATGAAACAAATATAACAAAGTGGCTTACCCGGCTAATAACCTGAGCAGAAAGTTTTCGAACTTAGTTTGAAAACAAGTTTTCTGCTCAGGTTAATGTTAAAGTCGCTGGGTAAAAGATAAAAGGCACTGAAGATGATTTAAGCATCAAACAGACTAAATAGGATTCCGTCTTTTATAACGCTTTTAAAATAGAATGAATGAAATATAAATTTTGCGTTTAAGAATGAACGCTGTAGAGGATGATTTATCCTGTGATATGCAGTTTGTGGCCTTTAAAAAGGCTTTATTATGGACTTGAATTGCAAAGAGAGCACCGACATTTTTCTGGGGGCTCCCGCAGAGAAAAAGCTGTGAGGTTATGAAGACGTATAGGAGGTATTCGGCGAAATACTGTATGGCCACAGGAGAGCTTCAGCACCCATATCCTGCCGCCTCGCTCGCCTGTGGTGATTTCAATATGTTCTACGTCATACCACGTAGTTGTATTTCTCACTTTGTTTATGCTTCCTGACACCGCGTGAACGCAATCTTCGTCTGGATGCGTTCATAGATGGAAAACTGCCTTTCAATGGAATCGGCATTAGACAGTAATTCATGAAGCTCAGCAGAATCTGTATCAGGAACGATAGCGACAGAAACTCCATATTTACGCCCAGTTCTGATCAGGTGCGCAAGTTTTTCCTTCTCTGATTCTGTGAGCATTGCCAGATCCCTTCCGGATACCTGCTCGATAAATGGACCAAGGTTTTTCGGAAAAAAGGGTTCGGCATCAGAATTATGTACCGGGAGCGTTTGCGGCTTATCGAAGCTATTGGACATGAAAAGAACCTTTATAGTTAGAGAGGTGGAGACTGAATGCGTAGCCCATTAAAATTAGTAGTGCCACACTCGAATGCTAATCATACTTTATGATGGCTATGGTAGGAATGGCCGTCAACTTAAACCGCCAGAAGCGAGCCATTCACCGTTAAAGTAACTTTCCCGTATGATGTTCTTTTTATGGAATGAGTTGTTCACACTCCTCTTTAAGAGCCGCCCTGGAACGAGATCGACAGACTTTGCTTAATGAAGAGCGTAATTGATGTTCATCAACCCCATCAGCGACAAACTGACCAATTTTCTTTTCAAGACGCTGCATTGCCTCATAAAGCTTGGCATCAGTATTATTTTTAAGAAACCTCAGTATATAATCAGCAATAATTTGAACAGGAGTAAAGTTACACATCATGTATCCTTAATAAGTTGTGTAAAAATAAAACCATAAAAAACATAATCAGAAGTAGATTATTATACTTGAGTAAGCTTTTCAGCTAACAAGCTGGAGAAGCAGATTCCGGTAAATTACTACATATTTGATAAAAGTTACTGAATAAAAAAGCCCAGCGTACCGGGCTTTCATTCAATTTGATTCTAAGAATCTGACTCGCCGCCTGATTTTTATACCAAGAAGAGCGAACAAAACGCCAACGAATGCGACGGGACTACCTACTTTAAGACAATTAACCGACGCTTTTGAAAAGGTATGTGATTTAGACATACGTTTTTGCTCATAACGAATCGCAAGTGGTGAGACGGATTTATCTAAAGCTGTCTTTTCCAATGCATAACGAACTTTCACGGGAATATTTGACTGTAATACACCAGACATATACGCCCTAACAACATTCTGTGTTAACTTCACATCTGGCTTGCCGAGTTTTATATGTAGTTGCGCCTTTAAATAGTTTACAGATACCTCTTCGCCTGAGGGCCAATTACTATCATTTAAATATGCGACAAGTTTATCGTATTTTTCATGTTTTACATATTTCTTGATAACCTTTACAGTCGAAGCTGAAGTGGCATCAGTCTCTTCCGAACCTAAAGCAGATGTAAAAACTGACAAGCCGATAAGAAAAGCGCCAGCAATTAGAAGCATCGGGAATATCTCACCTATTTCCTCCCCCTTTAAAATTTTAAAGGCAGTTGAAGAAACTACTAATAGCCCCATAATCCCTAATAGCAACTTAGAATATGTAGTTAGGAAGCCTCCAAATGCATCGCCAAAATCCGAAACCACTAACTTATCTTCACCTTCAGATGAATTGAAGAATGACAAGGGCACATCAATATCAAAGTCCAGAACTGAAGGTGAGAGGTGTAATGACAGCAACCACAAGCAAAGACCAAAAATCATTATCAGCAGGCCCGCACCAAATATCGCGAAACCTGAATTTCTAATCTTTATAGACCGGTGAAAAAGAAATGACAGTTCACGGGAAAAATCGTCACTACTCTTAAGGTTACGCACCATGATCTACCCCTTTTTGTGTCAGTCGGGTGCGCAAATTCTCACGCATGGCAAGAACCTGTTTTTCTGTTTCCCTGAGCTTAATAGCCCCTTCTCTCTGGATTTTAACAACATCGCCAACCGTCTGGATAAGCGTATCCTGCACCTCTTTAAGGGTGCTTATATCAATAACCAGCCGTTGGTTTGCTTTCATAGTTTCTACTGCATTGCGATGCAGTAATTTTGCATTACTACGGAGTAACTCATTGTTGGCATTATCGATATCATTGGCAAGATTTACAGCGTTACGCTGTCCATTTAGAGAAATGGCTAACAGAAACTGACGCTTGAAATTAGGGACAGTAACCTCTTTGACGCTATGAAACTTGTCGATAAGACTTTGGTTATTTGCCTGTATAATCCGTACCATTGGCAATACTTGCATAGCAGACTGCTGAGAAACAACTAAATCGCCAATACGTTTTTCTAAATTAGCAATTAGCGTATCCAGATCAGATACTTCCTGGAACTTAGCAGGATTGTTACCAACATTAGCTCTGAGATTTTCTGCTTTTAATTGTAATTCTCCCAGCCTTAATTTACCGGCAGCAATATGTACACCTGTTAAGTGGTGTTCTTTAACGACTTCATCAAACATTTGCTGGAGCGAAATATTATTAGAACCGAGGCTATTCTGTGTAACTGAAACCTCTGAAACCAGAGCATCGATTTGTTCACGAGTTGATTCAAACTGTGCGGCGAAATTCTTCCCACGGGTGCGGATTTTATCCAACAAAGGGCCAATAACTGGCAGATTTGAACGACTTTCAGTTAAGTTCGAGATGTTTACATTTCTTGCAAGGTTGATAATTTCAGTTAATTTGCTCCCGGCTTCGTCTAAATCTTTATTGCGAATTTGCTCAAGCAGGCTATCCGCATAATTAGCAGTGTTTTCCCCCATTGCCCGGCCAAAACGATAAACTGTTCCTGGATCATCGGCATTAATGCATTCCGCGACGGCTTTAATCTCTTGTTCATCTTGCTCATTCAGCCCGAACTTTTCCAGTTCAGCGGAAGTCAAAGTAAAAGCAACAACCTCAGTTCTGGTGGTCAAATTATTAATCATTTTTGGAATCCCTCTAAATTTTGTCGCAGGCTTTTTAGAAGAGCCTCGTGGGCCTGATTAGCTTTTCTAACAATCGTAGGGTCAGTGTTATTTACTGATAACAGCGAAAGTGTGTGTTGCCGCCATACTGGAACCAGGACTTTTATAGTTTCGTTAAAGCGGTCAGCAATATCTATACAAGTCCCGCGAGTGATTTCCATCTGCATGGCGGCCATTTCATGAGACGCAAGCAGTGTTGCCAGGTTAGCTAAACGTCTGGCAAATCTTTCCCTCGGTTTATCGAAGACAAGGCTTAGATCGTCACTATTTTTTTCTTCGGTAGAATCCCTAAGGAACTCATGGCCTGCCTGGATAAAAATTTTAAGGCGTTTGATTTCTGACACATATGTTTCAAGCAGCTCTTCTAAAGCCAGTAGCGTCTCATTCACATGTGTCAGATATCCGTTCCCCTCATTAATAAGATTTTCCACCTTCTCACGTGCGTGTTGGTAACGAACGCGCTTTTCAAGGTGTTTGCCCGTAAAGCGGGAAAACCAGGATGGATTGCTACTGATAGAACGTGGATCTGCCTCCGCTAAGGCACTTACGATACGGTTCAAGGCTCCTGATAAAGCGGTAACTGCGTCTTTCTCCAGAAGATTTGAATACTTATCCATAGCCTTCGAAGATAAAGCCGAGTCGCCGTAATGGCTTATTGCCCCAGCATTAAGCAGAAGACCGGGTATAAATTCTTCTTTGAGTTCTGCTATCGATATGTTGCTGCTGTCAGTTGAAACGTTCATTTTTGCCTCAAAATGGTTATCCATGACAGCCTATCATTTACCGTTCTGCTGATTTTTCGGTTAAAGCGCCAAAACCTGGGTTTATCCGTTTTCGAGGCAAAAAAATAGAATCTGATCCTCACGTAACCCTTTGCCATTCTGATTAAAGGAGAAGTCCCCTACTGTCTGTGCACTGAATTCAGCACTGGATGAAGTTAGGACATGAAGTGCACATAGATCCCCTGCTTGACCTACCAATCACCGCCTTCAATGTTTAGATCTGGTGACCTTACAGCGACCATTTCTCTAACCGGATGGTCATTGTTGTCGTGGCTGCTCCCCAACAGCAGGCTTACCGTTCCGCTGGCAGAGTAATACATCGCGTCAGGAAAGTGCTCCCTGACCTCCTAAAGCAATTTGTTCATGCTGTTAGTTAAACGATAAAAGCGTCGGGCTGCGTTCGGCATAGCTTCTTCCAGGAGGTCAGAAGCATCAATCTCACGGCCGTTTATAACGCGGAGAATATCTTGCTCATCCATAGGTTACTCCCAGGCAATAAATCAAAGTGGCCAGGCAAAAGGAGACTCGCCTGGCATCAAAAAGAATAAAAGGTCGTTACGAACTGATAATGATGGCCTGGTCAGTTTGAGGAAGTCGGTTTCCTCTGATGAATGCTGGATGGCTTAAACGAGCAGATGACATGGTCATCGCCAGAAATGTCTCTTCACGCGAACGCAGCAATTCCCCCCATGAATAGGTTTCCCATACGTCGTGGGAAAGATCGGATTCCTTTATGTACCTTGACTGCATTGTTGGTTCAAAATCGACGGGAGCTAGACTGTCATAGGATGGATGTACACGGTACCCCAATTCTTCCTCCCTCTGATGGTATGCATGTGCCAAAAGGACATCATGGGAGACCAAGTCATAGTCTTTGTCCTGAACGAGCGTTTTTACGGTATGACTAATTTTTCCAAAGCCTTCAATTTCCCAGATTGTTATCATTGTGAACTCAGTTAAAGTCCGTGGGCTTTTTACCAGAAAGCCATTTAATGCACGTCGCCCCTTCAACATGACAACGTGGTAGGACTTGTTGGGATAAGGTTTCATTGCCACCAGCGAATCAGCTTTAAGCTCAAGTGACAATTCAGGTACAGAAACTGACACGAGAGTACACTTGTTTTTCATATGGTGAAGAATACGGGGCACAAGATGCAGATACATCATTTTCTCCTTTGAAGGATATACCAGGCAGCTCCTCAGCAGCATCAAAATATTTAAATCACTCTTTAATTAGTAAACCACTGCTGATTAACTTCTTTTATGTTTCACAGAAATTATTCGTTTTGTTTCTGTTCGTTATACTGCTCAAACCAGAAGACGACCGGTTTTTCTACAATATGAAGCAACCCAAAACGTTCTGCGGTACGGAAATTCACGCTATATGCGCGAGCCCGTTCAACCTGTTTGGTAATTTCTTTTCTCATTCCTTCAACACTAAAAGCTCCTTTAAAAAGGTTGCAGGGGGCGCATGATGGAAATAAGTTTTCTATAGCATGCAGTTCAGGGTGCATAACCTTACCCGTACTTCGGGCAACATGAGTTACGCCGCTGCCGACAGGGGCTCTCACCAGTTCAAAGTCGCGTCGAACAGGCTCAACATGATCGGCATGCCACCCTTTTTCAGGAAGCTTGCAACCACAATAGGCACAACGCCCCCCAAATTTCATTCGCAGCTCAGCTCGCTGTATTTTAGAGATCTTATTTTTAGGTTTTGAGAACCTACCATCAGGTGATTCAGCTTTGGATAACTTTGCTGAGGGCTCAGGTAATTCAACTAAATTCCCGTTGATATTTATCACCTTGACCATATCATTTTCCGCCTTTACTAAGCTCACGGGCACAGGAACTGGCTTAAGTAACCGCTAAAGATAACAGCCACTGACTGCATCTACCCAGACCTTCTGTTTATACTCAATAGGCCACCCCTCTTTATCTGCCCGGATGACGCAATCATTTACCGTGGTGCGTGACCGGATACGAACATCAAGCGGAAGCGAATCGTTATCCACACGAGCCTGTGCCTCATTTAAAATGCGTAAAAACATCTCTTTGGTCATTCAGATACCCCCTCAACTTTGCGAATTTTGATCAGATGAGGGCGACTCAGTTTACAAAGTTGTTCTGTCGCTTCATCAATCGAATTGAACCGATGAGCCTCTTCGATATTTAAAGTCCAGTATTTCGCTTTCCCTTCTCCCAGATCGGACTCAAAATAATTTCGCTTTACATCCATTTTTTTAGGCCTGCCATTTATCTTGACGACATTATGTCTGTCATCAAAAAGAAATTCGTCCCCCTCAAAAGTGATTAATACAAATGGCCCCTCAGGCTTGGAAGTCCGGGAACTTTCCATTTTCAAAGTCATACTTCAGCCTCTCGATAGAACTCATGAAACGTCAAATTAAAATGGACTCACACCACACTGATTCAGTATTCCTCCTGAACCCCATTAGGCTCTGTTGTGATTTCATATTTAATTCCGCCAGGTGCTCCCACAGCGTCCGCGACCGACTCACACAGCAGCGAGAGATCGTTGAGGGTCATTGGGTGTTCAATGTCCAGCGTGAAGAGTTTCCCGGCTTGCTTGGCGGCTGTCTTGTCAGCATGTTCGGCATTAAAAAGGTATACGGTGTGTTTTTCCTGAGCGGGTGTATTTTGATTTTGCATTGATGATCCTTTTGTTTAGTTCCCCGATTCCGGGGGTGAGTGAATTAATTTAAATTTATATTCGTCTGGTTTAATTAGAACGTTTCCACGCTATGCGTAAACAGGTAATGCAAGGGCTGTATCAACAGGATTAAAGTTACTTTTCTGGATGCAGCAACGCTTGGACATGATGTCCACATTACATCACGATCAAAGCTAAGTTTTTTTTGTATAACCCCTCCATTTTCGTGTGTTTCGCGTTTCAGACGCTTATACGACCTGCTTGACCATCCTCATCAGAAGGCGGTTTAACAGTCCTTTCGCTGTCGGGCGATTGCTATCGACATAGTAAAAACCTGTTTTGGTCGTACCGTGAGCACTGCTCAGCACCCTCAGTTCCCAGATAACGTCACGGATAACGCCGCCATTTTCTGGCTTAAGGCATTCAGATAAATGGCGCATGAAACGAGCTCTTACGGCACGGTAATAGCGGAACTCCTCTGGCTGGTTAGTATTTTCTTTCACCCGGAGTCGCTGGTTACACAGAGTTAGAACTGCATCCATCATTCCCGCCTTCAGCTTCGCCTGGATCGCACCTTGTTGCTGTTCCCTCTCACCTTCGAGTAACGTTAAAATTCTTTCTCCGAGTGCCGTCTTGTTGTGTACGTGCAACTGAACACAGGCAGCTACGCATGCCCAGAATCTGAACTTTTTTATCTGTCCACGCAATTTCCGGGCTACAACCTGACGGTATGCAGAATCACTGAGTATTTTAAAACGCCGACTGGCAACCAGCTCTGGAAGCGACACTCTGTCGCCTATCCCCAGGCGGGAAAAGGTTTGTCCCCGCTGTGCGAGACGATGATAGACAGCGCCCTTGCCTTTTGAAATTCGGACCGCGCCATAACGAAGAAGATACTGAGCAGCAGTCGTTGGAGTAAACTCACCGTCAGCGATGCGCTGGCGTAACCCGTCGTATTCATGCCAGATAATCCAGGACGCCGTATCTTCTTCAACAGTCAGCTCATCCTCTTCCTCGAATGCCACGACGACAGAACTGCTCTCTCCGGTCTTTAGGCTACGTGAAGCCCTGGGGTCAGCCTGCCCGTCAAAATAGGTCATCAGCGGCAACGTATCAGTCAGTCCATCATAAGCTGTACCGAACCGGCCTCCGGGCAGTTTCATCCAGAGTGGAGCTGGCATTGGTGTACGGGGCACAGGCTGCATGTCAGGCTCATCCTCAAGAAGGTCCAGATCGGCCTCTTCCCAGACCCTGCGATAGATCTCAATTGCCCGAAACGGGCGAGGGTTGAAACAGTGCAACGACCAGAGGAAATCAACGTGGATCACGTTTGCTTCCTGTACAAGCCGAAATTGTGGCTCAGCCATACGACGGTTATAAGCCGTATCGTCAACCTCGCCGGAAAGTAGCTTTCTGCGATGCTCTGCCGCACGTCTTGCTTCAACATAATCAAGGCTGCAACAGGCATGAAAAAGACGTTCAGTCAGGGACGAAGAAAAGATATTGGGTTGAAGACGCACATATCCGCCTTCGAACACTTTACGACCGATATAATCCCGCAGGCTCCAGTCGTACTGGATCTTAGAAAGAAATCGCTGAAGACGACTCAGGCCAGCCTGATAACCGTATTTCTCCGGGTCAGTTCGAAGGAGCGTTTCCATTGAATGGTCAACCCCTACTGCTGTGCAAAATGAGCACCCTATAATTCTGATCATTTAGAAATTTTTTTGCGTTTAAAATCAATGAATTGAAAGATTTCATTTTTCTAAGTCTGATAAAACAGATGAAAACCCAACTGACTATACTCATAAAACTCAATCTTTGCGCTGCTGTACGATACCAGTAATTACAGGCGCCGAGTTTAACATCATGAAAAGTAGCCCAATAATGAATGACGCAACGCCAGCTGCGGTGCCTAACTTCTGACTGAACACCATTGAAACAAAGTACATATTTGGGATAAAAACGGACATAGCAATCACGAAAAGTAACTTATTCAGATAATTATTTATTCGGGTCTTAACCTCAACTCTATCATAAAAAGCCATCGAAACGTAAGCAGTTATCAGTGAATAAAAAGACCATGTCATATAGTTAACCGATTCATTAAATGCCTCTCGCAAAAGCAAAGCACTTTCTGTCATTCCCTACCTCATTAAATCAATAGAAAATAAATCTGAATAATTTATTTTTAAAAGAAAAGAGGCTTTGTTGAATAAATCAGATTTCGGGTAAGTCTCCCCCGTAGCGGGTTGTGTTTTCAGGCAATACGCACGCTTTCAGGCATACCTGCTTTCGTCATTTTGTTCAGCGCTCGTACCAGGGCCATAGCCTCCGCAACCTGACCATCGTAGTCACGCAGCGTCAGTGAACCCCCGAACAGCTGTTTTACCCGGTACATCGCCGTTTCCGCTATCGAGCGACGATTGTAATCTGTTGTCCATTTCCACCGCGCATTACTCCCGGTCAGCCGCTGATTCGCAACAGCACGGTTACGGTCTGCATATTCACCGGGCCAGTAACCCGCACCTTTTCGGGGCGGGATAAGCGCGCTGATTTTCTTACGCCGCAGTTCATCGTGACAGAGCCGGGTGTCGTAAGCGCCGTCTGCCGATGCTGCCCTGATTTTTCTGTGAGTCTGCCGGATAAGACCCGGGAAGGCTTCTGAGTCCGTCACATTGTTCAGCGACAGGTCTGCACAGATGATTTCATGTGTGTTGCTGTCAACTGCCAGATGCAACTTTCGCCATATACGACGGCGTTCTTTGCCGTGTTTTTTGACTTTCCATTCGCCTTCACCAAAGACCTTCAGCCCGGTGGAATCAATCACCAGATGCGCGATTTCACCTCGGGTGAACGTTTTGAAACTGACATTAACCGACTTTGCGCGCTTGCTGACACTGGTGTAATCCGGGCAGCGCAACGGAACATTCATCAGTGTAAAAATGGAATCAATAAAACCCTGTGCAGCCCGCAGGGTCAACCTGAACACGCGTTTAATGACCAGAACGGTGGTGATGGCGAGATCAGAATAGCGCTGAGGTCTTCCCCGTGATGAAGGCGTTGCCGACTCATACCAGGCCTGAATAGCTTCATCATCCAGCCAGAAAGTTATGGAGCCACGGTTGATGAGGGCTTTATTGTAGGTGGGCCAGTTGGTGATTTTGAACTTTTGCTTTGCCACGGAACGGTCTGCGTTGTCGGGAAGATGCGTGATCTGATCCTTCAACTCAGCAAAAGTTCGATTTATTCAACAAAGCCTCATAGAAGTAAAACTCAGTTAAATGAAGATCGTTTTCTTTCACGTATGCCGCCAATTTGCGGATACGCTGTTCAAGCATTGTATCTATCCGTAAGGAAACACTCTGCGGAACGTCACTTGCAAATTCATTGATACAATCAACGGTAGAAACTATGAATTTATTGGTCATGGCAGGCTCCAGGCCACCGGGGAAACCGGTGGCTACGGTAATTGGCAGGCTTAAGCGCCGCAAAGGGTGTCAAGGGAAGGGAGAAGCTTGCTCAGCTTGTCGTAATCGAGCGGAGACAGTTCTGTAACGAGTTCGACCGAAAGACTAGTGTTGTCTTCTTCACACAGAATATAGATTCCGTCTTCTGGCTCTTTTCCGGCACATGCCTTCAGTCGTTTGTTAACGACCTCCTGGGCTGAATCCGCTACGTCGCAGCTCAGGACATAGCTTGCCACATAGCTGCTCTCACCGTGGTAATGCGTCACTTTACACAGAGCATACTGGATACCGGCTTTGTGAGCCTCATTCATGAGACGAGAAAACTGACAGCCATCCTGGTAATAGTGGGTATCCTTTGTGACCAGAATAGTCATACCCCCAAATTCATCTGTCCGGCTTTTACTGCATGTAAATGCAGCAGTAATTGTTACCATTTCCGAGAGGTCGAATACCGACAGCACGGCAGTTGTGAGGCAAATTGCATGGTCAAGATCAATGGTCTCTCCATGAAAAACTGCCAGCCCACTGCTGGTAACTTCTGTTGCGAACAACAGTTCATAATTGCAGTCTGGGCAGGATGGTTGCCCAAAGCTCGGCTCAGAAGGGTCATACTCAGGGTGGTTCTCGATAATACTGAGGATCAGCTTCTCAGTCAGAGAACAATCTGTCAGTGGCTTATCAAGCAAACGCTCACCTTCTGCAATTTCTGCTTCGGTAACGAATGTGATTGCTTCTTGTGCCATTTTTGCCTGCTCCTGAGTGCAGGGAATAATAAACGACGCCTGAGTATAATTATCTGCCACAGTTGACTCCTTGATTATTTAATTAATGTATTTGATGAGAAGATCATAACAAATACACTAATACCAACTAATAACCTGAAGGCGTTTTTTTAGAAAAAATATTAAGAAGAAGAATATGAACACTACCTCATCTTAAATTAATATCATTCAGGATTAATATTCATTTTTTGCAAATAAAAACCGCCAGACGGCGGCTTTTATAAAGAGGGAAATATCATTGGAAGTTGAAATTACTTCACGGCAGGCCGACAAATTACGCGACTGCTGTGAGCTGAAGCGAAACTTGTAGAGGAAACTATAATCACCTTTTCTAAGTCGTCGGCACTGTCAGCAATATGATGCCGGAAAGCCTCCTCTGCATCACCAGGGGAGTCGGCTTCGACCAGGTAGGCCTGATCATCATCATCAAACATAATGCGCCCGGAAATGAGATAAAGTCGGCTCAAATCTGGCGTTGCTGCGCTCGTGCTTCGTTCGTTCAGATTCATTTTTTCTCCGTCTGTTGCTCGTAAAAAGAATGACGCCGGTTTAAAAGGCGTCGCCAGGGTTCGGGCTAAAACGCAGGGTTGCCATCGAGGAAGCTCATTGGCTGGCCAATAGCGGATGCCACCCTGAGAATTTCACCTGGTGTGGCATAACGCAGCATTTCAGAGCGTCCAAATTTCTGATACTCATCTACTGACATCTTTCTCCACTCTGGGTGAGGATCTTTTCCGCACAGTGACCAGTTGCTTTCAGAGGAATCACGACGGAGAACGTACACATCAAGCGAGGCTGTAAGCCCACTTCCATATCCCCGCTGCGCTACAATACGAACCTGAGAACCATCGTCGCGTTGCAACGTCTGGGTTAATTTCGTGATAGGATCCTGAGAATGCATGCCATTTACCTCGTTTTCAAAAGATTTACCGTAAGTAAATGATACCGAATCGAGAATTCTGGCTAATAGGTCAGAAGAAAAAATAATGAATATTTTTGAAGTGTAGGATAATGATTAGAATAAAATGGCCTGAATAAATCGCTAGCGGTTAAATCCGCTTATTTCAGAGAAGCTCTGATTTAGTAGTTAGGGAAAACGATGCGGTGAAAAGTAACTTTTACACCGCAATTCAGAAAAAAGTTTCAATTAGTCACATTACGAATAACCCGGCTTACTTTCGCATGTGCGTTCCCCTGGATGTTAAAGTAAAGCCCCTCAGGCAGACTCGTCGCCCACTTAACTCCTCGCTCAGCCATACGCTTCGGTGTTTCCAGCCAACCACGAGGAATATTGCCCGTAACGTCACCGATAACCCGTGAAATGCATGCTGCTACCCGGATGCCGCCGGGAATATCGCATTCGGATTCAACAATATGCATAACCTCAAATAAAGCACCATGCCGCTGGACATGATCGCCAATGTGCAACTCGATAGGAGAAACCATTTCTGTATCTGACTTCATATCTGTCCACCTTTAATTTAGAAACCGTCTAAATTACCAATATAGTTAATGTACCGGATGTTAATTCAACAAGTTCTGTATCACAACCATCAGTTTTTTTTGTTGGGTCTATATCGGAGAAACAAGTGAATATTGAATACACTCGTTAATACAGACAACCGGAAATGAATGGCACCCTAATTATCTCTGCGGCGTATGCTAAGCCGTTAATATTGTCATTTTATGGTAGAAACAATGCAAAATGAATAAACCGCTTGTCGCTTCAAACCACTTTATCAAAACCGTTAACTTGCATTAAGCCCGATACAGTTCGGCGAGCTCGTCCAGCATGGGGTTACTCTTATATCCCGGTGCGGCCGTAAAAAGGTTTCGGGAAATCGCCAGCCATTCCATGATTTTGTCCGTCGCCAGCCAACGTCTGCCAAGTCGCTCGGCTGCGATGGGAACTTTATGCAGGCCAGCGAAGGGATCTACAACAAGATCTCCCGGCTCTGTCAAAAACTCAATCAGAAACGCTGCAAGCCTGGTAGGAGACGTTGCACCATGCAGCGGAAAACCTAGCTCGCGGGCAATGGAATGGCAAAATCTCGTATCAGCGCAGCTATTGCCGTAAAACAAAGTATTTTTGGGGATCGTTCCTTCTGTTTTATTTCCAAAGGATCCGCTTTTAAGCTGGTACGCCCCATCACCATAAAAGGTCGTGCGATTTTCACCGCCTGCTGCCTGCAATTTAAGATGCTGCTCTGAATGCGGTTGCAGTACACGTAAGTTGTTTGAACGAACCTTACTCGCATCATTGGTAAACCACAGCACAGGCTCATACGATGAGCAGAGCTGCACTCGTTGCTTACATGCCCAGTGCGTTGGCGATGGGGGCTTACTGCGATTCACCCACTGAAGCCTGTCCATGAGCTCAAGCCCCAGCTTGTCACATAATGCCAGTGTCAGACGCTCCAGATACAGAGAACGTGAAGGCCTGCCCCTATTAAAGCTATCTTGAGTGATATTCAATGCCACACTTGCGCCGGGTACAAGCTGTTTCACGATCGGTTCGAGGATACGCAGAAGCCAGTCAATATAAACCTGCTCGCCACGCCCCCCGCCATGCCCGTAGTCTCTTGAATTTCGAAGGAGGTAAGGCGGCGAGGTCAGGCAAAGATGAATTTGCTCTGTGATATTGCTGAAGAAGGCATAGGCGTTTCCAAAAACCGATGCCCCAAGAGAAGTTGAGAAACCGACAACACAGAGCTTTTCCCATGACTCGTGTAGGTTTGTTTTCGTCTTAGAGGAGTATCTCCAGACGCCCCGTTTTTCTGGAACGCGTTCGATGACTCCGGCCTGCCGAAGAGTCTGCTGAAACCAGCGTACTTTGTGTTTGACGCCGCTGGTTCTGGTTTTATCTGACCCAAATTCTTTCAGTTCGTGCAATTCGGCATCCGACATGCCAGTTTCACGCTGCACTTCGCGATAAAGCTCGTCGTTGCTCAACGGCAATTCGGAGGCTGCGTAGATCCGTGCAATTAAATCCGTAGAAATCGTGCTCATCAGCCATCCTTAATGGAGATGCAGTTTAAATATCGGCCTGATGGTTGGAAGGGGGATTACTAAATCAAACCGATCTGTTTATTTATAGGCTTTGTCAGGTCATGCAGCACAGCTGGGCATGCGCAAAGAGACCCAGTCTTCTTTAGCGGAGACACCTTCAAAAGTTGTACTCAATCAGCCCCAAGATTTTGAAACTCAATGTGCTTTTGCTCACACTCCTCCCTGCCCCACGAGCCCTGCCATTCACAGATGTCCCGGTACTTAATTTCCAGCTTATCCATCTGTGAGAGGTTAGCTGTTGCGAAGTCTGGCCATATGTCGTGCCAGCATGCGTTGTACGTGACGCCTGCTGGTGGGCAATACATCATTGCATCAGCATGGATAATTTCAACGCGAGGATCGTTTGCAAACGAGGCCGCAACGAGGTTAATAACGTCCTGTTCTTTTTCAATTACTGTTACATGGGTTACATCTTCTTTTTGAAGAATGGCGTGAAGCACCATCCCCAGACCAAGACCATTAATGAGCACGCGCCCGGTGGCTCGCTCTAAAAAATCCTGGCAGGTTCTGATCTCCATCGGGGTATTGGACATCACCACATCCCAGCCGTTGGACAAACGCCGATATCTACCGGGCGGGATAAACTCGTCTGTATTACCTGTATACTCGGCACGAAGGGCGAGGCTCATCGCCTTATCTGCGGTAATTTCGAATGTGTCCAGTTTCCAGGTTCCGGACGTGCCGTCTTTAACGGGTAAATCAGAAAAGCAGCTCTTCATCAAGGCAACCAAAATTCCAGTAATGTTGTTACGCTGAACCTATCACAAACCTGCTCTTAATACAGTTATCAGGAGTGACAGCGATCTTTGAGGAATCGTTTAAATCACGGGCATCCTGTAGCGGACGCCCGATATTTAATCAAATGTCGCAGGTGTTAAAGGAAGCGTTGCAAAGTTGCAACGTCTTCTGGAGCAACCTCCACGCAGCTCCTGACACTGTAGTGATTTTCGCCGTTGTAGTCGTAAACCCCACCGTCTTCAAAACTCAGCTGTTCAAGCTCGCCATGGCACTCTGAAATGAGTGCCGTCTGGCAAGCATTTTTCTCACAATCGCTGACGAGTAACCGAACATAGCTATTCTCATGGTCGCCGTTTCGGTTCTTGATTTTAACGATAAAGTGTTTTTCAGACATTTGTGCCTCCAGCACAGTTTGAGGTTAATTTAGCGTTGCCCCGGCTCACCGGGGCAAGAATAAATCAACCCTTAATGAAACTGTGCCCCCAGGTGTTAGGCTTAAATGCCTGCTCTTTGATATATGTTTTCATTACCTTGCAGGTTTTTTTCAGGGCTTTGGTATTGGCATCGGTTACTGAGATAAAATGGCGAGAATAACGGTTTTCCCGGTATTGCTTATCAGCGTTTGGGTCAATTGCTTCGCTTTGCAGGAGTCCTTCGTGCCTGCCAATTACTATTACGTAGTTCATTTCACCTGAAACACGATCCGTGAGTAATTGAATGGAAATATCAGTCGCTCGCGTGGCCTGGCTAGCAGAAATTTTTGCATGTAAGAAAGCTCCCTTTCGAAAGTTGGCCGGAGTCAAACCTGTAATATCCTCGGTGCTAAAATTAAGTGAAGATAGAGTTGAAAATAAATCACAGCTAATGACTTCAGTATTATTAGACATAACCCGGCTCCGCTCATATTCATGTTAAGGTAATTATATCAGGTTGATAGCATTACCTAATAACTTGGTGGCAAAAAGTTGTGGTTTTTGATTAACTAAAATTGATGTTCTCAATACTGCTCAAGAATTCTTTCTTTACACCCGGAGTAAAAGGTATACGTTCAATGTATTTATAAAGCGTCGCAAAGGTTTTGGTTTCAATGTTTCGTGAAATAACATCATCAATCGGGTCTTCGAACATATTAATAAAAACATCAATATGCTGCTCTCCGCTTTCTGAAGCTAAAGAGAGAATACAGACCACTTCAATGTAGCGGTTATCCTGCTCTGCAATGAACAACCAGTGCCCTTCGTTAAAGGCTGGTGCAGCACTGAAGCGTTTTACAATAATTTCTGAAAGAGCATATCCTGCCTGATCCAACAGATTAATAAAGTTGAGTTGAGTTGAAACCACGTCTAACGCTTTCATAAAACCTCCTTTTCATCTGTACTTATTATACTGTTACCCATCCCCCCAGCTAATAACCTCCCAGCAAACTTTCAAAAAAAATACCACCTTTAATTAGAATTGAACACATCCTTTTTAAATAACAAAAAGGATTATGAAACCCACAATGTTTGTGATGTGCCACCAAGGAAAAGTAACTTTTATGTGCTCATAAATCTTATTTCGTATTCACTTTCCTTTGTCTTTCGGTCGTAGATTATCAGGGGAAGCATAAGAAGAATATGTGAGGTTTAAGCAAATGCGGTGATCGGGCATTATAATTTGGTGAGGCTATTATAAGTGGATAAAGATAGTCGTAGGTATAGGATCAGGTTAAATTGCATTTTCCCGGTTGCCTTCCCTGGCCTACCGGTTTCAGCTCAGATACTAAGACCAGCGGTAATACTTAAAATATTCCTCATTTGCAGCTATAAACTCCCTCAAACCGTTCATTAATCCCTTCTCAAACGCTGTCACGATAAACCGGTAACCGTCCAGTGTTTCAATGTAGTAAATACCGCCTGGTGTAATTCCAACATGCAACACCTCGGCTGTCATCATAAACTGGCCTTCCGGAAAATCATGCGAAAGGTAAATGAAACCAGTAGTGGCCGATGCGGGTGTGGCATTCACTAAGACCCCGTTAAACTGCTGCCCGTGCCTCGCCGGTACAAGCTCACTTCCCCTGGTTGACTTATCAAGCAGCCTCTTAACATCTTTTTCTTCTTTTAACGAGGTATAGACCCGCACATCACTGTCATCACCTGGGCGAGAGCCGGTGCCAACATGAGCAAGACGACGGTAAGCACTGCGCATATTAACGTGGCAGGATGCCCCTGCTCTACCCTGAAGCCTTACGCCAAAGTCTTCGCAAAGTAACAAAATCTGACGTAGCTGGTTTTCATGCACGGACGCTGAGAGTGAAAGATTGAAACAGGAAAAGGTCAGTTCTAAAACCTTTTCGCGTTTGTCATTGAAATGAGCTTCCAGCCTGATGACTGGCTTTTCCGACATTGCAAAAGCTTTGTCCGTTACTCTGTACCGGCATTCATCTCCGAAACATTCTTTAACAACGCTGGCTATGACCGTGTCGTGTTCTCCATCTTCCGGAGCTGGCACAAAGATTTCAAATTGTGCCGGTGTATCCGGCTCAAGCAGAACGGGATAGAGACGCGGAGAATTAAGCAAAGCGCATTCAGAATTAATGAGCTTAACCCAGGCGCTTTTGTCGTCCGGATCCTTAAGCTGCTGTCCAAGGTTATCGCAAAAGTCAACTATCTGACGGGTATGCTCATCCGTGACTGCACAGATCAGGTTAAGACCATGCGTGGCCATACGCAGTTCCCGGGTTCGGGACTGGGAATTGATCGACCAGGGGTTAAGTGAAAGCGAAATAGGGCTTATGGAAGGGACGACCGTCTCATTCTGCAAATCTGTAAGCTGGCAGTTCGCAGTAGGCTTCGGGGAAAGGGTACTAAATATGTAACTTGCCTGTTGTTTAGTACTGGCCTGGATATAAAACATCGCGTCCATGCTTGTATCCCGGGATGAAATTGAAAATAGCTTCATTTTTAACCTTAATGGATGAGCGATTTATAGTCATGTGCAGACAAATGAACATTATGTGCGCCATCATTCCATTCAAAGAATAATCGATACTTAGAGTTTACTCGAATGGAGGAATAACGGTTTGACGTCATTCTTAAGCGTTCATAACGCAAGCTGTTGGATAATAACTCCCGCTCACTCTGGACATTATCCAGCGTTTCAAGTCGACACAGAATCGCGTTAATAATTTCAGAAGGAATACCTGCCGTTGTTTTTCCATTACGGAAGAACTTTTCAAGCCGTCTGTCTTTAAATGAATGGATCATAGTTCCTCCGTAATAATTGACCTTAAAATTAAATTAAAAGGGCTTTGAATTAATGAATACCTAAAATGCGGGCGGCAACTGCCAGCTGCTTATCACTTAACTGACGCTGGTGGGTTAAAGAAGACTTAAGGCTTTCCAGAAAATTATTACTACTGGATTGTTGGGTGATTGCATCAACCATTTTTTGATGAGACCTGCACCATGCTGTGAACGCAGAACTGTGGGCGCTTTCAGTCCTTAAACGCTCGTCTTGCAGGGATGCTGACACTTTGCGGGCAGCTTGCGCATTAATGCGGTACAGCGCATTCAGCGTGTAAGCAGTACGGGTCGTTTCGAGGCTGTAACCCGTGGCTTTACAAGCCATACAGCGACTTCTATAAAAATGCTTACGCTCTCCCCGCCCATTGCATTTATCGCAAACAATACGAAAAGTATATTCCGCAGTACCTTTTACAGAATCAACACAGCGGATTTTTGCGCTGGAGATTTCAATTCCACTGCGATCATAATATTTGGTCATAATGTGATTCCTCCGGTTAGTTCTGGAGTAATCATGACAGAATGAATCTACTGGCTAATAACCTGAGAGTAAATATTTTAAAAAAACATTGAGAGAGGGGCTGCAAATTTATACACGAAGGATTCAAATATAATTTGTTTAAAAAATTAAGAGCATTCTGAAGTAAAATTGCATCAAAAAGCATTCATGGATAAATCATGTACTGGTGCCAGCGATTTAAACGAGGACATTGTTCCGGTGTAATTACACAGTTTAGCATCATAGATTATAACCAAAAGGAAGGAGTCCTTCCCGTCTCGGGAATATTACTTTCCCGTTTGCAGTTTAAGAGACACTTAATGAGAAAGTAATAATTAAGTCATGCTCAACTCTACATTTTACATTGAGGATGGCGTAACAGGGTACGGCATACTACCGTACCCTTGTGTAGGGTTTATGTTTGAGGGAATTCTATAGTAAATGTGGCCGTGCCAGATTGACCACTTACAGCGGGAGTAACGGGATATGTGCGCTCTTCACCATTACCAAGATCCAGTGACAGCGATTTAGTTTCACCAGGCTGGACCGTAACTCCGGCAACCGTAACGCCGAACTGGGCGTTTTTCTGAACAGTCAGGGTTCCGTTTAACTGTCCGGTAATGATAGAACCGTCCTGACGACGCAACACACTGGTTCGGATGATGGCCAGCGGCGTGTTGTCCGTTGCTTTCAGTGCTACGGCTGTGGCCAGCGTCTTGAGATTATCCAGCATAATCAGGTTAGCTGGCTGGTAGGTAAAATTAAGCGTTTTAGTGGTCCGGTTACCTGATTCGTCAATAGCCAGAGCCTCCAGATGATACATCTGTCCCGATTCGTCAGTATTGGGGAAGATTCTGGGGTATTCAGGAATAAAGACATCCTTGGATAGCGGCGTGAATGCAAGGGTGACCTTTTCAGAGTTAGGTCCACCAGCGAGCTGAAGCGATATCAGGGAAGCATCCCCAGAGGCATCAGTAACGCTTATGCGTAGGTTCTCAAGCCCTTTAACCAGTTTTCCTTCTGCGTCTGCGCCATTAAAGCTGAACGCAATAACCGGAAGCGTTGAGTCAATTTTCAGCGGTGCATTAAGCGTTTTGGTTCCTGTGTTTCCAACAAGATCCGTGGCAGACACGCTAACAACCGTATAATCCCCGTCCGGTAGACCAGCGTATGAGAAAGTGGCGTTTTTGGTTTTATAATCGCTTTCACTGACAGTCACAGGCTTCAGGGTGAAAGTTTCCCCCCGGGCATTTTTAAGGGTGGCTTCGAAAACTTTGGTATCCCAGTAGCTGATGTTCCAGGCGTTGACGCGATCATTATCGGTGGCCGTCATAGTGATTGTCTTGGAGGCCTTGTTTACCTGAGCGACATTAACCACCGGTGGGTTGTTATCCCAGATAACCGTAAAATTACCAGCAAGCGCATCGAATATGCTGTCACCATCTTTTCCCGAGTAAAGATGCAGATACTCAAATCCTTTGTCACTGGTGTAGTTGAAGTTAACCGTCATCTCGCATGAACTTTGTCCGACAGGAATAGTGCAGAACCAGGCTGCATTTTTTACCGTTCTGAACTTTTGCACGTATGGTCGGGGTTCTGCGGTTACCTTTATGCGGCTAATGGTGGCGGTTTTAACGCTGATTGAGGCCTGAGTTAACCACTCACTGGTATCACTCCGGTACATCTCTTTAGCCACTATCTTCGGGGCTATTTCCATCGCCGGGGCTGGAGTGAAGTTGAGGGAGTTATGATGAATTCGTCTTACTCCTCCCGCCAGAGTCTGAAATTCATGATAAGTATCCCCCACATTTGGATATATGTATTTGAAAGTATAGATATTATAAGTGCTATCGGACGTCTGGAAATTCGAGTCCGCCCAGCCATATTTGGAACCGTTAACAGCAGTAAAGTCACTTTTCTTCCTTAATACCCGTACGGAAATAGGGTTCTGGAAGACGGTCATGCCAGACTGATAGGAGACCCATGATCCGGTAGTGGCGTCCTGCACCTGGATGATATCGTCAGGCTTAACCCGATCAATTACGCTTCGGCGGCTTAGTTCGCTCCTGTTTCCCGCTTTGTCATAAAGGTAGATCCCCACTTTATATTCAGAGCGGTTTTCCGGTGCCAGGGCATTGCTGCTTGCGTCGGCGACTTGAACGGTTACGCTACCTTCCACTGTATTAATTTCCGCTGGCTTTTTACGCTCCACTCCAGCGGCATCGGTTATGAAATATTCAGCATTAGCAAGCCCGGAACCTTTATCACTCAGTCCATTAAAGACCAGTGCCTGGACGCTGGCGTACTGCATACCGGCTGGTACTGAAGTGAAGATCGCTTCGCTGCCAAAGTTCCACCCATTTCTCGTATAACTTATGGTACCCGTTGCCGGAGGCGTTCGGTCAATTGCAAGCGGGTAATCCTGCCGGGAGACCTCCTTCCCTTGCAAGTCGGTAATCACCTCTCTGAGGGTGAAGCTATCTTCTCCCATCGCTGGTACGGTCAGAGTCTTGCCGTAATAATCAAAGCCTGTCGAAGATGTGGTACGGTCATCAACGGTAACCAGGCTGCTTTTCGTGCTCCAGATGAGGCTCCCGTCACTTTTCAGCAGACTGAGCGTAATATAACGGTCCAGACCGGAAATAACGGCAACGTCAAAGCTCGTTACCGGATTAATCCATACGGATGCAGGCGATACGGTCTTTTTAACGTTCAGGGTATCTTTAAAGCTGAATTCTGCGATTTCAGCGGAAGCTCCTGCGCTGAAACCTGCAAATGCAATAAGCAGGGCTAGTTTGATTTTCATGGGTTGTCTCCTGATCAGGTTCCCCATGATACTTTTTCAGTGTTCGTGATCTTTTCGGGAAAATAGCTATTTTTGATGTTTTTCTTTTCTGCCCGGCGGGACTTTTTTGTTTACGTGAATGCAACAAAACCAGAAAAGTTACTTTTTGATAGGGTAAAATTAGGTTTCCCTAATTTCCAGAAGCAAGCGAAAGCAGAACTAGCTTAATAGCCATTAAGAACGCCATACCTATTGATAAATAACGCTCCTTACATTTAATGATTTGAGCATTTAAAAATGAATTAGCGAAAGAATTTTGGTTTGCTTTTTATTGCATGAGTAAAACAGTATTAATAATCCGGAGCCATTAGAACGTACTCTAAAGACTCCGGTATACAGATATCTTGCCAGTAAAAATGGCCTTACTCCTCATCATCCCCCAGCGCTTTTTTGATGGCGCGGCGGCGGGCTGCATCACCTACACGATATCCGACTGAATATACGTCATTCAACCGGCGCAGAATAAGATTTATTTCCTCATCCTGAATGTAGGCAGGTAAACACAGAACCACGTCGCCATCTTCATCATAGACTCGAACAACTTCCTTCTGCCCATCTCGCTCGCGAATAATCTGGACATGCTGAACCCTGGTGTATTCTGGGTTTACGCTCATTTTAAGTATCTCTCTGTAATTGTTGTTACCAGTTAGCTATAAGCCGGATAATTCTGGTATTCAGTGTTCTGCACAGCAATCGCCTGCTCGTGGATCATTGACACTGCCAGGCGGGCTTTAACTCGCTTGCTGGTGAGAAAACGCTTCACTTCTTTAAGTTCGCTGCCAGCCGACAGCATATTGAAGACATGCTGTTTGAGACTGTTGTTATTTTTGGCCACTTGTTTCTCCATCATCTTTGTACATGGTTATTTCAGGCTGGCCTGCCAGATCACACACGTTATCCATATGCTTTTGGACCCAGTCTGTTAGACCCAGACCTTCGGCCTTTGCCTGATTGACGTAACGCAGTTTACGTTCAGGGGTAACCCGCATCTGTAGTTGTGCCGTCGCTGGAACCGCCTCTTTCAGGGCGTTAAGGCCCCTCTGATCACGGGCCTGAATTGATGGTTTACCGCTAGGCATCTGATGTATCGCTCTCCCGGCGAGCGGTGGACAGCTCTATTTCTTTTGCGATAGCTTTATCTATGGCATCCAGCTGCATGGCAAACTTGATTTCAAGCGAACAGCGTAATGCCTTCAGGGCGCGTTCTTTGGTGCTGTATTGTGGTATGCCGTTCTGGCTACCATTCATGCCTCGCATGCGGCGGGAGGTTGCATCGACAACCTCTCCCTCTTCCCGTGTGCCGTGAACCGTAGTTCCGCTCCATGTCGGATAAACAGTGCCAGTGGCGGTGTTGAAGCTCCAGCCGTTTTGGTATTCCCCCGAGACCTCTGGTACGGGCATATCGCGTTCAACGCCATAGTCAGACCAGCGTAAAGCGCGGTTTATTCTGGCCTGTGCCACCAGCTCATCATACGCGGCTTGTTCTTTTTTATTCATCGCCATTTAGGGCAATCTCCTTAGAGGGGAATTAGGTGTTATATCGGTACGTAAGTGCTTTTCAGGCCTAATCTCTGACAAGGCCTGATGTGCCAGACTGCCGTTGCATTCACCGTTTTATGGCGGTTGACAGAGCCTCATTAAGAGCCGCAATTAGCTCAGGCGAAGTCGGCTCCAGATTTTTGGAAGCGTTCAGCAGCTCCTGAAGTGAAGAGATTTCCTTTGGCTCCACCTGGTTTGTTTCAGGTGCCGTTTTTTGCACTTCATCCAGTGTACGCTGTGCACCGTTATCCAGCACCAGCACCCCCCCGGCACGAATTTCTGAAATGGTGCGCAACGTATACATCAATTTATCCCAGACACGGCTACCAACCTCGAACCCGGAATCAGCTACTTTTTCTTCATTATGCTTTTGAAAAATTTCTTCTAACCAAGTGGTGAAGCGCTTTCCAAAAGTATTGGCGGCTAAAGAAGTGCAGGAATAAACCTGTTCGACCTGTTTTGTTCCATTTTTATCAGTGAATGTAATGAGACCGATTCGGCCACTGTTAACAGTGTAAAAGCGAGGTTGAAAGCCAGCTTTGAGAAGGTTTTCAATAGCTGAAAAAAAATCTTTTTTGAGCATCGGTTTCAAAATGGTTTTCCTTTTATGCCCGGTGCCGCCGGGGCGGTGGCGTTAAATATACGCCATGTAAGTAAATTAATTTATACCCATTTGATTGTCAATACAAACAAAAAAACAAACCATGTTTATTATTTTATCAACGATGCTATTTTAAAGTCCGTCTAAAATAAAAAACCAAAAAGTTAAATTTGAAGCCGTCCTTCCTAAATTCATTTCTTGCGCATATTAGCACCCTGCTTTAAGTAAATAATTTTTGAAAAAGTTGTCTGGAGGTTATTAGCTCGTGCATCTGGATTGGTAATATAAAGCCAACACAGAAAAGGAAAACAAAATGTATAAATTAGTATCTCCTCGTGAACTGACTGAGATTATTACCGGTTTACTGCTTAAACCTGAACTCCTTGGTGAGCTGGACTCACCAGAAAAGCATCGGATGTTTATGGCAGATTTAGGCCGCGTGGTGGCCGAACATTGTGGAGGTCTGGTAAACAGCGTCGTCTTGCCAGGAACAGAAGTTACAGTGTCGGATGGGTTACCGCTTAATGGCCAGCCGGTACGTTATCTCGGAATCAAAGAGAACATCCCTCACCTCCTTGTAGAGCCTGATGCTTCCTTACCTTCGCTCGCTAAAAACGTCTGGATGTATGCAGATCCTGAAGGCTGGAAAGAACATTTTGGAGCTGAGGAAGACTGCCTTACTCCTGAAATGATGCAGCTGTTCCGTAAAGGTATCCAGGCTCTTCAGAAAGAGCATGACACCCCTGAAATTAGCCTCACACTTCAGGACTGGCGCCTGGAGGAGGAAACACTGCCAGAAGAGGACAGTCAGGCCTATCAGGTCAGCGTTACCGGCCAACATAACATCCACTGTGAAGTTGTTAACAAGGAAGGTAACCCCTGTTTTGGTGTCATGTTCGAAATCGATCAGGGTGTGCCTGCCTTACACATCAACACCGGCGGGGATATGTTGCTCCACATTCATTGCGCCCATAACGGACTCGTTCTGACCCCTGATGCAAGCGGTCAGCGATTTGATAAGGCTCCCGTTGACCGCTTCTCTTATAACAGCCCATCCCTGCTGTTGTCTGCCGACTAACCAAGGCCAAATCTGAATTGTCCCGTTTAAGTAACCAACCCGCTGCCGCCAGGCGGGTAAATCCTCTTAATGGAGTTTTAATGCAAATCTCAACTGAAGTTCTGAACGTCTTATCTCGCTGCCGTGCTGAAGGGAACTTTCTTTTCCTGGCCGACCAGCTCGACCGCAGCATTTATGTTAAGACAAACAAAGTGCTCGAAGCCGCCGGTGGCAAATGGAACCGAAAAGAGCAGGCACATATTTTTACGGCGGATGCAGCTGAGCGTATCGAGCAAATCATTCTGACAGGTTCGGTTGACATCCCACGAGATCTGTTCAATTTCTTCCCTACACCTGAGAATTTAGTCACAGATATGGTTCTACGCGCTGAACCAGCTGCCGGGGAGCGTGTACTGGAGCCAGAGTTTGGTGATGGCCGCATTCTGAAAGCCTTAAAACTGGCGGCTCCGGATGCATTGATTACCGGGATCGAATTGAACGATGAGCGATTCCTTGCAGTGAAGAACGATAGTGTCCTTAGCACAGGAGTCGAGCTGGTGCATACCGACTTTCTTGGGTACCAGCCCGATGAAACTTTTGATGTTATCGTTATGAATCCACCATTCCTTAAACGCTCTGACGTTAAACATGTCATGCATGCCATCGCAATGCTCGCTAAGCGAGGTCGCTTACAGGCCATTCTGTCAGCTGGGGTATTGTTCCGGGAAGACACACTGACAAAAGCGCTCAGGGAGCGAGTCAAACAACTTGGCGGACAAATTTCGCCTCTTCCGGATGATACATTTAGGGAGTCCGGAACAAAGGTCAAAACAGCCCGCCTTGAAATTGATCTTCGCCGCTAACTGACAAGCAACCGGAAAGAAATCTTAATACGAGTAGCCGGTTAAAGTTACCTGACCGGCTTAACTGACTAAATCAATAAAGAGTGAACAGAAATGACGCATACTGCCGTTTCTCAGGCTAATAGTGCTTTGCAGCTACCCACGGTGGAGCATGTCTACGCTCTTCTGAAAGCAAATTGTAAACCTGACCGCTTTGACGGGCGTGACGGACCCGTGTGGGGCCAGGAATACTCGTGGAATCTGGCAAAAGATCGCTTACAGGATCTGGAGAAATACGGTAAGGCATATGTCTCCCGTCATGAAGACCGTATGGGGGAAGGATTTAGTTTTGGTCCTGACCTGTTAATTATTCGCTAACGCTCCTAATGCCTGATGATATGGTAAGCACAACTGGAAAAATATGTTTTCAAAGCCTATGACCACTTTCACACCAGAACGTATTGAACAAATTTTGGAATTTGCCGAGGGTAGTAACCCAAGCGAAGCAATGAGTCTCAGAGCTGACGAAGTTGCTGTACTGGCACGTATTGGAAAGGCAGTTATGTCGATTGCGCCTGTTTATCAGTGCGAGTTTTGCCACCATGACGCAACCGGGCAACTTCAGTGGCACTGGGAAGATGTGAACAAAGCTTTTTATGATAAATACGATCCAGACAGACGCGGAAGACGTCGAATCCTCTATACCGCCCCGCCGATGCCTTTAGTTTCGGCTGACCTGCTTAACATGGCTTCATCTGCTATTGAAGACTTGCTCACTAACAAAGACAGAAGTGGTGCGGGAATGTGGAATGACATTCCAGAACAGCTACGACGCGCAGCAGAACTGGTAATGGATAATAGCCGGGCCGCTGAAACAGAAGCGATGCTGATGCGTCTTTATGTAGAATGTGACACAGGTGAGCGCAGGGGCAACGGCACTCAATCTGGCGTAGCAATGCCTTCTTGGCAAACCGTTGAAGAGGCACGTGTGTTGCTAGGGGTGAAATGATGCAGTTCTCGCCAGGGCAGTTTGTAATTCACAACAAGAAGCGCCTTGCGGAACGAAGGTAGACGTACTGACTGAGGTTCACTCCCCTCTCGACTGGTGGCGTAATGCCGCCAGGTTTTGATTCATATATGCCGTCCGTTAACGCATTTATATCTGACATACCTAATTTATCCTGATTCTTTTTTACACAAAGTAAAAGCATCACTTAATGCGATATGTGGATGCCGATAGTTTCAGGCTAATGTTATAAGTTTTGCAATCGTTGCCAGTTTGGACACCACAGAAATGTCAGATGTAATTCCAAAAAGAAAGATTTCCGTCCTGAACGCACAATAAGGTTTGTCGAAAGGCAAATTATAGATTTGTAATTTCGAGCACCATATGGAGAAGTTTTTTATACTTTTACGAACATAGTGACCTTTAGGAAAAGCTTAAAATAACACCAAACCTAAAGGGGAATAAGAATGAAACATCTCGCTTTTATTACTGCTGTAGCCGGACTCGGTATGTCTGTTCAGGCCCCAGCTCAGATATATGAATCGGCCTTTAAAGACACGAACGGTATTGAGATCCACGCCCCGTCTTCTCGTCTTATGCTTAATCCGGCATCACCGGTAACTTTGACACTTATTTCAGGTCTTGATCGTTTCGTTAATGTCAAAGTCACGAAAGACACTGGAACTGTCATTCTTAATACTACGACTACACGGACGGGTGTATCAGACCGACTAACAGCTGCTGACGGTAGTGAGTTCTACGGCAAAAAAGTAACTTTGCCTGCTTTGGGTGAAGGCAAATTTGTCGTTCAGATAAACGTGTTAGATCTCAATCAGAAGCCTGTAGCGACCTATAACTATAACTGGCTAATTGATGTCACCCCTCCAGCGGCAAATGCTCTTACCGCTAATACTGGTTCTGGCTCTACCGCTGGTGACGTGTGGAAGCTTGGATTAGAGGCAACGGGGCAGTATGACTTCACCTCTTCGGGCGTAAGTGATGCAAATGGTATTGATAAGGGCCTAATATATATTTACAGGCAGGACGGTAGCCTCTACAGCACTACACAGATGCAGTATGACGTATCCGGCCAAAAGATGTACCACACTTACTCTAAGAATTCAGTTAAGGGAACCGGAATACCAGACAGCAACCTGGATGAAGACTTTACTGCAAAAGTTGTTATCTTCGATAACGCAGGTAATAGCCGAACGCTGCCAACTCAAAAATTTCGCTACGACAACACGCTGGGTGAGATGACACTGTGGGCCGTTCATGATCCAAATACGTCTTCCAGCGTCGTACCCGGGGTTTCTAATTATCCGGCTTACAAAGCCGGTATGGTCGTTAACGAAAACCCTATTCGATTAGTCTACCGGATCCCAAAATCTAACTACCGTGCTTATTCAGAAGGTGGGCTTCAGTTCATCAATCAATATTCCGCCCCCAAAGAGATAGCTGTAGACAGCACTTATGCTTATGTTGAAATGACTCTTCCCTATGGCTCAATTAATGGGGATATGGCTCGTATGGCGAACTTTGGCCAGTGGGGAGGGTATTATCCGTCATACAGCCTCGTTCTAAACCCATCTGCAAACCAAACGCCTGCATTTGCGGGTACCTGGGTAGATTTCCTCGATGATAAGGGGAACTGGGTTAAGTGGAAGGATTTTGAGAGTGTGGCTTCATCACGACTGCCAATTAAAATTTCCCGACTTCGTTTTAACGTTGAAGCCCGGCCCTTTGCACAAGAGATCGGCGGTAAGGCGACCTGCACCATTCCGGCAGGAAAAACCTCGTGTGAAGCGCCTGAGACGTTTGATATGGCCTTGGGTACCCAGGGCTACAATAGGATCCTTTACTTCGTTCGCAGCATCAGCAATCCCATTTTGCGGTCTGAGCAATGGATTATGACACGCTGGAACAATAAACAACTGCCGGTAATAAACTCGATATCATATGACGAGACTAACAAGCAGCTGGATGTACTGGCGTCACTTGAAGGCGATGGTAACTGGTTCGACTCGGTCTCATTGAGGGAATTTTATCTTTCCGATAAGAACACCGGTACCCGGATGTCACCCACAGGCGTAATCAAATCTCGTATCTCAGGTAACTACACGATTGCTTATGATTTATCCCGTCAGTCTGAAGGAAAATACAACGTTGAGGTCAACATCAGGGACTTCTTCCAGAACCAGACCAATAAAACTTTCGGAGAAATTGCTCTGGATAACACTCCTCCGACAGTGGCCATAACATTCGACGGAAAGCCGGTAAAAGACGATACGGTAGTGTACGGCCTGGAGAACCTCAGGATCGCTCTGGCAGATAATCTGACAACCCCGAGGATAACCCGTCTTCAGCTCGTAGGTGGCCCCACAGCTGATAACGTTGAGCTTACGTGGTCACCGGCAGGCAAAGATACATACATGCCTGAGTATCCGAGGCTGTTCCCAAATTTCGAACCATCTGAAAATTATTCAATTAGCGTAACAGTTGCCGATAGTCAGTCGAATACCAAAACCTATACTCAGAAGTTCAGTTATCTACCGAATAACCTTGTGCAGTTACATAATCTACGCACATTATCGGTCAGTTCGCCTCTCAAAACGACAGATGGCGTACCCCTTGCGTACCTGTCCACTAACGTTCTGCGTAAGACAAATGGAGAAATTGCTAAAGGGGTCCAGAACGCAACGCTGACTGTGCGGAAGGATGCAGCCTTCGGTATTAAATTTAACGGGGCACAGGCGGCTCCAGGTGAGTCAGTTGAGGTGCAAATAGATATGGGCCAGGGGGATAATCTTCTGTTACCCGTTTATCCTTCCGAAAATGGGAAAGTTGGCACCTCAGAATTCATGATTCAGATCGACGAGTTGAAGTAACTACCCGGAGCCGACAGTAAAACTGACGGCTTCAATTTTACTGCCCTCCTTGACTCCGATCAGCCAGTACGTCTTCAGAGATTCGCAAGGAAGAACCGAAAGAAAAGTTACTTTAATCGTACGTTTCCAGCGATGCTTTTAAAAGACAATGCACACTCGTTGATTACGACAATGGGAGTGAGTGTCGAAACCCTTGAGTAAGGATACCCGGTAAATATACAGCCCCGGGGATCCTCTTCCTTCAACCGGGGATGACAACGGTAGTGAGTCCGGCAACTCACTCCCGTTGTCACTTCTCTGACATATCGTCATACGAGCTTACTCAAGTGCATCCACAAAGATGGGATCGTTTTGAATCTAAACTGGTACTGGTTAGCCAGTCACTTGCATCTATTCCCCCGTCGATACTTAAGTGACAATTGTAGTGATCTGCAATACTGGTGTCTCAGAAACACTGACGACGGTAGAGACTCAATACCCTAACCCCTGACAACAGGAGTGAGCTTAGAGGTGTTACGCTGCTGTCACTTAATGCTTGGGAATTGCCTGACTCACAACCATTGTCATCCGGAGCTACTGATTAACGTTGAACCGCTGGACTTTAATGACAGTGGTAGTGATGGATAGGCTCATTTCCATTGTCGTCATTTTATCGGACAAGCCTCTTCGTCCTACAGGTTTAAGCTGACAATGGTAGTGATTGGATGATCTCACTACTGTTGTCACTCAGTTCTTTGAGCGGACCCTTCCCTCGGTTGGTCGGCATTAACAACGGTAGTGACTCGATTGGCTCACTGCCATTGTCATCGTGTAAATGACGTACCTTATCAGCTCAGCTGAAAGCAATGACAACGGAAGTGACTCTAATTGCTCACTGCCATTGTCGTCGTGTCTATTGAGAGCCTTATCAGTGCACCTGAAAAGCAATGACAACGGTAGTGATTCTAATGGCTCACTACCGTTGTCACCGTGTGTATTGAGAGGATGGTCCACTTAACTGGACGTCTATGACAATGGTAGTGACTTTAATAGCTCACTACCATTGTCGGCGTGTGAATTGAGAGGATGATCAGCTCAGCTGTACGGCCATGACAATAGTAATGACTTAATGAGCTCACTACCGTTGTCACCCTGTTAATTAAGAGGCTCATCTGCTCTTCTGGAAGGCTATGACAACGGAAGTGACTTGCTGGGCTCAGTGCCATTGTCGCCGTATGAATTGAGAGGATCATCCGCTCTTCTGGATGGCAATGACAACGGTAATGACTTAATAGGCTCACTACCGTTGTCATCCTGTAAGTTAAGAGGTTGATCTGCTCAACGGGACGACTATGACAACGGTAGTGACTTGCTGGGCTCACTACCATTGTCACCCTGTGAATTGAGAGGTAGATCCGCTTAACCAGACGTCCATGACAACGGTAGTGACTTTCTGGGCTCAATACCGTTGTCACCCTGTGATTTAAGAGGTTGACCCGCTCTACTGGACGGCCATGACAACGGTAGTCACTTTCTGGGCTCACTACCGTTGTCGCCACATAGAATGAGAGGAGCATCAGCTCAGCTGAACGGCAATGACTACAGTAATGAGCTGGATGAAGCATAACCATTGACATCTGGCCCAACCGGAAGCCGTATTCGCCAATCCAATCGAGATTCACAATGGCCGTGACTCGCCGCATTAAGTTCCGGTGTCCTCCCAAAGCTGAACGCACACTCGGAGGACAATGACAATGCCAGTAAGGTACACATCATTACCATTGTCACTATAGCTACCAGAGAAGCCGGGATTTGAATGTCGATGGTAGTGAGTGGGTCAACTCACTGCCATTGTCACCCCGTTACGATATTTTCCGTTGGATGTACTGGCCAATGAAGTAAAGCGTAGAAACCGGGTGTTAACAGGTGACTCAGGAGAAAGCGTTGAATTCGCAATCTCGATCTACATAGGGTGGTAGAGAACAATGACAACGGTAATGACTTTTGACTCATTACCGTTGACGTGAAAGAGCGGGCTGGGACTAACGAAAATCGAAGAAGTAATTTAGCACCCGGAGCCTGAACCGCCGGGTTAACTTTAGCTGGCGTTGCTGTTCTTTTTCTGGCTTCGAAGACTACGAATATAGCGCAGTTCTTCAGCGGTTAAATCATGGACGGTAAGAACATCATCGCCGTCTATCGGGTCAGCTGGTGGGCATAACTCACCTTCTAAAACAGAAGACCCTGAGTTCTCTTCTTCATCTTCAACCACTTCTAAAGGAGGCTGAGTATTGTTCAAATTCAGATCGGGATCCCGCTTATGAATCTGGAAGTATACTTTTCCGTCTTTCTTAATTTCGGTGTACTGGAGGTATCCTATCGATGCCAACTCTTCAAGAGCCTTTCTCACGGTAGCATTCTGACTATTTGCTCGTGTTTTGAGGTTCAGACGATTTTTCAGCCGAGTAAGGGATATCGGTATAGGATTTGGCGGTAATGACTCTATGAACGTATAGAGAGCCTGGGCGCTTTCCTTCTTGGCCAACTCCTTAATTGCCTTCAGCTGCATCAAAACCTTATGATCGTATTGATAGAGCTCGAAAATCTTAGGATCAACCTGAAGGACAACCTGATCTGATTCCGGGTCTAACAGGGCAGACTGTACCAGATGCGTTGTATAGACTTTGGACGAGTTATTACTGGTGAACGACAAGGTAACGGATGCTAACCTGCGTAAGGAGGCGTCTATACGTTTTCTGGACGCTGTAGATGAGCGATAATTTTCAGGCGTACATAGCTTGAGGAATTCAGTGAATTTTAAGCTTATCGTGTCATTGTTAATCGGATGATTGGCATAGGTTCGAATGATGCCCATCCACGTCTTAAAATCTACTGACATATCAAGACGCTCACCGACAATTGAAATATTGGTGAACCCCTCGCTCTCCATTAAAGAGAGCGTCTGTAACTCTTTCGTTGCGTCAAAGCCAACCGTTTTATATTCCCGATTTTGACGCCCCACACTCTTTGGTGATGGGACGAACAGCCCGAGCCGCATCAAAGCAATAGACTGCACCGTACGGTTGCTGTTAGGACGCAAAATGATGTCTTTACCTGATTCTTTCTCTCTAACAGAGAAAGCCCTGGTGACCAGGTCCTGCTGCTCAGTATCTTTCTCTTTAGTCATAATAAGTTATCACTGAATGTGTAAACAGATTGGTGAATAGTAAGCCCCAGCGAACTCTATGTCACTGGATGGATCATTGTGATGATCCATATCTGTGCATAAGTTCTACCTAAAAAAACGACTCCACTCATTAAAACTTGGCAAAAACTCTTTGCATACAATGACCTGCAACTCTTATCAACAACGGATCAGATCAAGTTAAAAAGATCTAATGAAAAGTCACTACTATTGTCGCTCTGATCACTACTGATGTCAAAAAACTCATTACCAACGTTATAATAATCACTACCAATGTCAAAATAATCACTACTGTTGTCACTGATCACGTCTCAGGCCTTGTGCCGTCTGGCCTGGAGGCAGCGGGGATCTCTTTTGATCTATCAGGAACACTAAGGTACTAATTATTGGAACTACCTTGTGGAAAATGGGGATAAATAAATGCTTAGTTCTTATACAGGTCTCAACTTGCCTCCCTGATAAAAACTGTCGTCAAAGCTAAATCACAGCCACAGGCATTTTCGGTGGATAAATTTTTGAGAAATAGAAGCATACATGCAGACTCGTGTCGCAAGTAATTGAAAGTAATAATTTATTTAAATAATGCGAGTCACCTTACCTTACAGTGGAAGTTTAAGTCTAACCTCACTACCATTGTCACTTAAAATCATTACCAACGTCGAAATAGTCTCTACCATTGTCTTTTAAGTCACTCCCGTTGTCACTTATGTCGCTACTGTTGTCAGTGACAATGCTCCAGCCCAGTAACCATGCGGCCTACAGCGTACCGGGATCTTCTTTGTACTCTCTGGCACCTTTGGGATCATTTATTGGATCTACATGAGGGATAAAATCTTTTGACGATTTCGTAGTGCAGTTATACCAGCGACTTAGCAAGACAAAAGCTGCAATTTAGTGACGAGTTACTAGTCTGCCCAACAAGAGCAATGCAGAGAAGATATGTGGTGAAATGACCATGGTAGTGAGTCTAATCACTACCATGGTCCGCAGTAAGCGTTACTTACGCAATGAACGTCGGACTGATTTGCAACAACATGGGCTACGGCGCATCAGAAGACGGCCGTTGTGCTTCAGCAAAACAGCCCTGCTTTATTTTAATTCTTCAATGTTAATCATGAACTCAGATCTGCCTGTAAGGCCGGATACAGCAGGGAAAATAGGAAAGCTACGGCTGTCCCCGAGCCCCAAATCCAGTTGAAGCTCTTTGCTTTCACCTGGCATCGCAGAAACACCATTTACAGTCACGCCGAATGCAGCGTCCTTACGGACAGTAAGCACTGCGTCCTGAAGCCCTGTAGCGATTGAACCATCCTTTTTACGCAGCTGGCTGGCATACAGAACAGCCAGAGGAGTATTGTCAGATGTTTTGAGAGAAGCATTGACAGCTAAGGTTTTCAGATTCTCTAGCCTGACGAGATTGTTTGGAAGGTAGTTAAATTCGACTGAGCTTTCTTTAACGTTGTTCATCTCATCTTTGGCCTGAACTGTGAGAGTGTATGTTTCGCCTTCATTAAGAGACGGAAAGATCTTGGGATAATTAGGTGCATACAGGTTGTTTCCCAGATTCACCCAAGACAATTCCACCGCATCAGAAACAGGGCCACCGCGAAGAGTCATACGGCTTAAGGATGGTTTAGTTAGAGCATCGGTGAGCTGTATACGGACGTTCTCCAGCCCATATACTGTTACGTTTTTGCTGATCGGTTTTCCTTCGTAGCTAATACTTACAGATGGTGCTGTATTATCAACGACAACAGTTTGATAAGGGAGGTTACCGGTATTGTTGAATGTATCTTGGGCATTAATTACCACGTTATAACTGCCTTCTGGTACCTCTTTCATGTTGAACTCATACGTGTAGTTCCCAGACGCCATATTTCTACCTGTTTGTTTGCCGGTTACGCTTATTTCTGCGTTGTTACGGTTTTTATCTGACAACCAAACTCGATTTACATAAACATGGTCGAAATATGAACCATCTCCAGGTTGATTCACGTAAACCTGGAGAATGTTGGTGGTTTCAATGTAATCAAATCCAGTGACGGAGGGACCCAGTGTATGCCAGGCTATATTCTCCCATATAGGGGCAAAGAAGGTTGCTTCGGTGGTTGACCTTACTTCATAGCCACTATGAAGATAGCCGGTAGTGCCATTTATAATATCCTGGGGCAAAGAGACGGTACAGGTTGTTGAGCCAGCTGGAATACTGCATGTTGCTCCGCCAGTGATTTTTTGATCATATGGCCTAGCCTGTACATTGAACCGGATATTAGTAAGTTTTATAGGCATATCAGATGCCTTGAACAGGTTCCAGTTTACGCTGTTGAACCATGTTCCATCAGCCTTTTGTCGTTCTATGGGTGAACTTCCCCAAGCCGGACTCTTTACAGAGGCAGGATCCCAGTTGAGCCAGCTGGCATACTGACCAAGATCTCCTCCAGACCATTGATATGTATTCACAGGTCTATAGTAGTTTCCATCTAAGGCACCCTGTGGCAGCTTAACTTCCACGTAGACATAGGTGGCATCTTCGGAAAGGACCTGTACTCCGCCATAGTTATTGGTAATGCTCATGCCACCATTTCGATATGGCTTCCAGTTAGTTCTTGGGATACGTATAACCAACTTGTAGGGGTTTTCCAGCACTGTAAGGCCTCGTTTAAACGGGACGTATCCCGAAGAAATGCCGGGTACAACACTGGTGCTTACACGTGAGTCATGAACTGCAAATGGCGTAAATTCTCCCATTTGATCGTCATATAAAAACCGCTGGGGAGGAATGTTAAGCGTATTTCCTGCCAGGTCCGTAACGATGAAATTGAAGGTGAATTCTTCATCAAGATCACTTGAGGGCATGCCAGCCTGGGTGTTCATATCTTTAATCCACGGATAGAACGCACGTTTATTGGCTGTGTCATAACTCAGGTTATTGTCGGAGACCACAGAACCATTACTTCGTTTAATGACAAGACGGATCTTGGCAATTCCACTAGCATCCTCAATACCGTCTGCAAATATAGAAAACTGGCCACTACCGCCTCGGCCCAACTCCCAAAGTGGCCCAGAAAGTACCATGTCGTAACCTGCGTTTTGACTCGGATAAATACTCTTATAGCGTGGAGGAGTTGTATCAACGATGAAATGATAAGTAGATGTGCTCACTACAGTCTGGCGAATATCCAGAGTTTCATTGACTACAGTAAAGGTCCCTTCTCCGAGCGCCGGTAGAACCATATCCTTTCCATAGTATTCTGTTCCATCGGCAGCAACGATACGATCTGCAACGCTCGTTTTGGTCGAGACGGAGGAATACATAACCTTTTTATCGCTGTCTCGTGTGACCGTCACTCGCTCGTACCGATCAAGACCCGATATCAAGTTCAGAGTCAAAACACCAGCGGGATTAAGATATGTTTGTGTTGCAGGCTTAATATTCCGAACAGCCTTATTGGTATCTGTAAATGAGTAGCTAAATACCTGAGCATGTGCCGAAGATACAGTAGCAAGGGCAGTTGCAACCATGCAGCCAATTAGAGTTTTACGCATATGATGCTCCGGGAATAGGTTATAGCCTTATTCTACGGATTCAGCCTACAAGGTCCGGTCGGATAAAGTGATAATTTGCCTGTTAAAAGAGACATCAAGTGAGAAAGCAACCAACGTACAGAATGCAAAATGGCGGCAGTGCATCTGGATGACGCAAAAGTAACTTTTTGTACCCACTTTTTTGGATTTTAGCCTTCAAAATGAGTATTCAACCAATCATAAAAGTAACTTTTGATAGACGCTGCTCCTTTATGTTTGCCAATTGTGCTGATATGTTTTTAAATTCAAGGAAGCGAGATTTTAAAAGCATCTGTTGAGTCAAATTTATGTAAAATAACAGGGTAACCATCACTTCTAGGTTGAGGAAACCCAATGTTATACATGCTCTTATGCTGTTTTCTGATGCTCAACAGTACATTCGTTATGTTCAGAGCAATGTCTGCAATAAGTAAAGGATCCGCTAAAGAAAACCGGTCTGAAATATCGCTGATAGTCCTAGCAACACTTGGAATTGCATCACCATTCATTGTCGCAATGATTACTATTAATGAAAGTATGACATCTAAAACAGTAACAGATTTTTCTTTGGGTGCTCAGTGGTCCGGAATGGTTTCAGCGGTAGCGCTAATGGGGTTATATGCTCGACGCGTTTGGAAAGAGAAGAAGTCCTTATTTACTGGCGCTTTCCTGGCCTCTTCCTTAATGGCCTTTATTTTTACTGACAGCCTTGTTTTCGTATCCCAGAAGGACACCGGCGTTCTGGCTACTTTCGTACTCGATAAAAACGCTGGAGATATTGATTGTAGTCGCCCGGCTATGATTGTCCATTACAGTAAAGGTGTTCCAACGGACTGGCGTTGCCCAACCAGTATCATGTTGATGGCGTATTCTTCATATCCTTTTTTACCTTGGCCTGAGTATAGCCATGGTACCAGCCAGTCTCTTACGGTTGTTATTGATACATTTATGGAAAACGCTGTTAATCTCAGTCAAAAATAATAAATAAACCTCTCTAGTGAGAGGTTTTATAAACCTGAGCCACCAATCTAATTAACTCTATATTTTTGTTTTAGCTTTTTTAAAGGTAGACTTACCGAATAAAACAGCAATTATAGAGCAAAGGCCTGGCGTTAGGACAAAAGCTAATAATGCACTGCCAAAACTTGTCATTTCAGGCACCACGAACCAGCTGATAGGCCACGTCAGGGCAGGTAAATTTAGCGGATCATAAAGCGCATGTAGAGCGCTTAACACACAGTAAAGTGCTAAAAAGCAAACTAGATAAACAACGATCCACATTTTAATTTGCTCAGCAATTTCAAATTTAGGACTGCCCATGCTTTACCTCAGTGGCTGAATATTGATGGTTAATATCTTTAATCACCCGTAAGCACTTAGTGCATACCTTAGTTCGATTTGTCTGCTTGTCCAGAGTGTATTTAACTTCAAGTTGACCTCCAGCATTAAGCAAAGTGAGCATCTCATCTTCTAACACGCTTCGGTAAATGGTCTTGTCCGAGAGTGTGCCCGGTAACGAGTACTCAACATAATTGTTTGAAACTCTTACCGATTTAGGGATTTTACCACTGAGCTGGATTTCATTCGTTGAAGGCATTACAGTTACTTTAATCACAGTTGCCGGTGACCAGAAATCCTGATAACGCACTTTATGAATTTTATCAGCTCTAAGGCCTAACCACACATTTCCGGCGATAAGAACAATAAGCAATCCATAAACTGATCGTCGAATGTTACGCCTTTTAATCACAATGTCCCCCATCCCTCAAATATCATTCTAAATAACTGCACCAGGATATCATGAGCGTAATTAAAAGAATTCTTCATAACCGGGGTTTTCAGTTGAGTTTGCGGACTCTTTACTTTGCGGTTTCTCGCCCTCTATTTGAGTATCCCTGACAGGTTTGGATTTACCCATGCTCCTCTGAAAGGTATCCATAACAAACTCAATATCTTCTTCTGGCAGGCTGGTGGGTTGGTTGCTCATAGGACTTCCTCTTGTTGAATACGTTCGGCGTACAGGATGCGAACCGAAACGGTCGTGTTTTCAAACTCGTTCTCAAAAACGTCCATCCATTCCGTCCGGAATTCTTCCCCCAGAAGGTTATCGAGCCCCTGAAGAGATAATGGAAGAACGGCTGCTAGAGATCCCCCGGCTGCGAGATGAGATGCAGCTGCCTGGAGATGCAGCCTGGCCCGGTTATCGGCAAAAGGTGGGTTCATCACGACATAATCAAACTTCTTCTGTTGATTAGACTTAGACCATGTGAGGAAGTCAGCTTCTGTCGTATCGTATCCCTTAGCCCGGGAGATAAGGCAATTCAAAGTATCAAGCTCGATGCCAGTAACGATCACACCGGCAGGGAATGATTTAAGCAAATCCGCATGGCCAATATTAGGCTCCAGGAGGGTATCCCCTTCCCCTGCACCGAGCAGGGAATATACATATTCGCTGATTCGGCAAGATGAAGGGTAAAACTGATGCGATACAATATCAGGCATCTCCCCTATCTGGCCGATGTAACGAATAACCTCACACGGATCATAGGAAAATGTCACATCGTATTTTGTTACTGTTGCCCCTAAGAACCGAAGGGTGTCAGCGGCAACACTCGAAGATTTGCGTTCGGCGAGAGACCCTAAAGATGTCCAGCAACTCCATTTATTGTCCCCGTCATTTTTAAACATTAGTTCAGAAAGCTGCATCCGGGTATCAAAGTCGATGCACTGCTTAAGTACAGGGAATGCCTCCAAAGATTTCTTGCTATGAGCCATGCGGTCGGCAGGTAATGCCAGCGGTACGATAGCTGATAAAATATTGTTAAGCCGCTCGGCGATATCAGGGTGGACGTCAATATGCATTGATCCATTTTTGTAAACCCTGAAACGAATACTGTTGCCATCGATGCAGATCCATTTTCTGAACCCCTCATGTTCGACCAACGCCTCAACCAATGATTTGGTGTTATGGATCGCCTTCACCTGTTCGCCACGGAAGAATGCGCATATAACGCGGAGCTCGCTCAGTGGTGAAATGCCAGACTCTTTAAAATCCACCCTTAATTTCTGCCAGGGGTATTTAGACGGCTCGCAAACTCCGGTAGTGATCATGCGGGTGGAGAACCCAAAAGCTTTGTTTGTCTTATGACTGCGGCTCAGAGACTGGAAGACGTCGTAAACCCTTTCTTTAATAAATTGATTGCGGTCATTAAGCAAAGCAACGACTGTGCCTACTACAGCGTCAGCTGTGAAATCAGGGATCACCTGAGGCGGCATAATATAGCGGTCGGCCGTAAACTGCTTATCCCATTCGTTACGTTTGGCATCCGACATGATAGGCAAAACATCAGTGAGTGCCATAACGCGTTTCCAGTATTCAGATCTCAGAGCGTTTTCCGCGAACAAGGCATCCGCTTCAGAGATACTGTGGTTGTAGCCTGAGAGATAAGAATAAAGTTTCTGGTGATTGTGGGTTTTGAACTGGACAGCCATGTGTTTCAACAAGCAGAGTTCATCATTATAGGACTCAACAAGATCCGCGATAATGCCGAGCTCTTTGCGCATATCTGGAAGAAATGTTTCAGAAGAGCTAACCACCAGGCTATGAGAGGTTGTTAAAGCCAGTACGCTGTGACCTGCATTATCGGGTTTAGCTTCAGAATCAAGAGATGACATTTTACCGGTCCTTTAGAAAAAACTTTTACCAGGATAGCAACGTCGCTCTGTAACCTAATAGGTTCAGTGACACGAAAAAGTTTTTTATGTCTCTGAATAAAACTTAAAGATGTCAACTCATAGAAAGAAGCAAAAAAAAAGCCCCGCATAAACGGGGCAAGAACGATACATGGAGGTTTAAAAAAGGCGGGCAAAAAGCCTGAATCCTTAATGACTCTGACAAAACCAACACTTTGCCAAAAGTAAATTATTCTGCGTCCGGCTGTGGGTCAGTATCCTGATCGGTCTCTTCCCCTGCCTTCTTAGCATTTTTTTTACGTGGGTATTTTGGCTTCTCACCATTAAGTTTTGCCTGACGATTCTCCGCACGGCGAAGCTGCTTGTTCTCTGATTCTGTGATCTCTTTTGAAAGATTTCTCAGCATCTCCAGAGTACTGCGGTTCAACGTAATGTTGATTTCTTCGTCAGCACTTGAATCTGTCATCTCCGGCAATTCAATATCCCCCAGTTTCTGTAATAAGCTGGTGGTGATGAGTTTGACGCCTTCTACGGCTTTTGTGGCAATAACCGGCGGAATCCGTGCTGGCTTGAAGTCTGAAGGTCTGACTCGTACCTGACCATGTTGGGTTTTTTTCACCGTGATGCCATTCGCATCGGCCTGCTCAAGTTCCGCGATCATCTTCTTGATACGTGAAATTGCTTCTGTTTCACCGAGCTCATCGATCAGTGAAAGCACGTTAACATACGAAATAGCGTCAGCATGAATCCATTTCTTGATAACAACAGAACAGGTTGTCAGGCGGATAAGAGAACTGATGGTCGTCGGGCTTTTATTTTCACGTTGAGCAATTCGTTCGAGTGACCAGCCAGCAAGAGAATGTAGGCGACGATAGGACTCGCCAAGCGCAACAGGAGAAAGCGCAAGACCACGGTTACCATCAATGGTCGCGAGCTCACAGCCAATTTCATCTTCTTTAATCTCAACGCAAAGGATTGTGATGTCATGATCTTCATCACATGCCATCATTGCGGCTTTTAAACGGCAGTGCCCCTGGCGAACAAAAGGTACCCCATCAATGACACGTACTCGGATAGGGTCTACATAGTCACCTCGAATGTAGGCATTCTTGATGTTGTAGATGTGTTCTTCAACCTCAGGGAGCTTATAGTAATCGTCACCCATTCCCATTTCGCGGGAGTTGAAGCCTGGCGTGACCTGAATTACTGAAGGGTGGATAGCCCATGCTTTCTGGTCACTTACTTCAGTACAAAGTTCAGGGTTTGCATCACGGAACTGTTTAAGCCCAGTGACGTAACGACCTGTGCCAGTAACTACTGAAAAGGCAACATGGGCCGTTTTAAAGACCTTGTCATTAGCTTGCTGTGTAGGTTCTGTCAGTAAAACACTCATAGGGGCTCCGTTACATTTTTCTGCTTACTTTCTGCGTAGCGGGGATACTACCGAAAAAAAAATCCATAATTTTTCGCAAAAAAGGTACTTTTTGAGCCTATTCTGATTTTTCACAAAAAAAGAGGGCTCCCCATTTCTTGTGATGGCATCAAAATCGCTTCATAAACAAAGACATAAATCCAAAACATAAAGTTCAGGTATCAGTGAGGAAAAATCTTATAAATCCGCAATGCTGAAAGTCAAAACTGTGCGTCTTAAACAACTTTTTTTTGCTCCCTAAGTTATTAGTTAAAGCCCGTGGTTAGGTACGATACCAGCACCTAAATTTCTCTCTCAGGTATAGACACTTTGACTCGACATCTCAGACACATGCCGATAATCAAATGGGCTGGTGGAAAAACGAAACTGATGCCTTTCATCAGCCATCACTACCCACACGATCATAGTTGCCGGTGGGTAGAACCCTTTATAGGCGGTGGTGCCGTTTTTCTGAACATGTTTGCACAAAATGCATTGCTTGCAGATAGCAATCCAGACTTGATCAACCTATACAGGACTATTCAAAGACAGAAAACTAACTTTATAAATCAGGTCCAAAACCTAGCGGATAAAACCTTTGTCGAAAAGGACTACTATGAGATGAGGGACCGTTTCAACAAAACCTGTATTTCTGGTCAACCGCTTCAAAGAGCGGCTTTGTTTTACTCCCTGAATCGCCTGGGCTATAACGGTATGTGCCGCTATAACTCAGAAAGAATCTATTCAGTGCCCTGGGGGAAACATACAGAACTGAAGCTTGACTTCAATAAAATAGACTACCTTTCATTTCGTCTTTCAGGTATTGAACTGATCACCGCTGGTTTTGAGGAGACTCTGGCCGCAACCGGCGAAGGAGATCAGATTTATTGTGATCCGCCATATGACAAAACAAGCAAAACTAGTTTTGTCAGTTACGATGGTAAACCGTTCAGCCAAAGCGACCACGTGCTGTTAGCAAATATGCTCGTTGACGCTCACAGAAAAGGCGCTGCTGTTGCGATATCAAATAGCCTGACACCATTCACTTTGGGCCTCTATGAAGAGCGTGGATTCGTCATACACAGACTCAGCGCTTACCGATCCGTAGGAAGTAAGCCAAATACACGGAAAACGGAAACAGAAATACTGGCCGTGCTGAAATAGAGTTAATTCTAATCAACGGGGCTAATCCATTCCTGAAAAGTTAATACCTCAGGGTGAGTTCGTTGAACATAAGGTATAAACTGAAGCTCTTCTATTCTCCGGTCGCCCCTCTTTCCTTCGCAAATAAATGAAATGAGTCCTTGCTGAGAAAGCCCAGTAAGGACGCTCATAAGTCTTATATTTAGAGTTTTAAGCTGTAAGTCGTTATTAATGTCCTCCACTTTATGAGAGCTCTGGCCTGAACGTTTAAGATACTCGTAAACCATGAAATTCGAATTTCGTCGTTTTAACAATTTTTCGGTTATGCATTCCTGAATGAAACCGCCAAGAGCATCTAAAAGCGGACTGAGAACTACCGGGAAAGTTAATGTGTAACTTTGAGAAGTTTTAGACAAAGTAAATGAATTTAGAAAGCTAAAGTTAAGTCTCTTTTTTGAATATGGAGCGTAAGCGACAAGAGTAGTTGACATAACAGTAAGTAAAGCTTCAAGATGTTCCACTGTTATTAATGTGGTTTTATCTGTATTTCTTAGATTATGGAAATCAATAAACGCTACTCTTGAACGGCTAAGCCAATCTTGTACTTTAATGTCGATAGAAAATTGCGATATATGATTTGAACATTCATTTTGGTTGATAGGGCATGCAGACGAAAGATGGTTATGGATTATCATGCATAGCACAAAAAAAGGAAATCGGCAGGCTGTGGGGCATTGAAAACCGGTTAAAGAAAGCTTAGACGTTTCATATGCGCTTACCGGAAAAGTAACTTTTCTTAACGTTGGCTTTGACGATGTTCTTGCATTTTTACAAATGAAACCGAGACCCAGATCATTGTGCATTTTAAAGTCCATCTCCATCATCACCTTTTAGCCTTAACTGTATGGTATTGGTATACAAAAAATTAAAAATTATAATTAATAAGATTATCATTTTTTTACTATTGAAAAGGTTGTGATAGAGGGGAATTTAAATGTAAAAGATTTATACTCGCAGATCTTTATGAGGGATAAAACCCATTGCGTAAGCAACAATATTACGTGAGTGAGTCCTAACGACAGTTTAAGTCTTGGCTCTATATTTAAGCAGTAAAACATTTAACTGTCTTGGAGTTTACTTAACTTAAAAACTGTTATTGCAGCATAATTTTTCGAATCAAAATCATAGAATTTTCTGACTTTTCCAGTCAAATGATAACGTTCACCCAATAAAATGTGATCCTGTTTATCGGCCGTTAAAGCGATCCCGTCATTTCTAACTTTACCAGTAAATGTAAAAAAATAACTCCCTTTACTTTTTGCGTACGCGGCCCTGACTTCAGTAAATGTTAGTTCAATGCTTATGACCTGGCCGATATTGTAGCTATGTTTTAAAATTTCTTGTTCATTTTCCGGAGTTTCAGACAACATCACATCAAAGGTTGTAAAGAAACAATCCAGCTGGCGTTCTGTCAAAAAACGGTTATTGTCTAGTTGCGCCAATATACTATTAGAAAACTTAGTGTTAGCCTTTTTTGCTTTCTCAATAAGTACGTGGTTTCTGGATTTCCATGCTTCGAGTGTTGGGTTAACACGCAGTTCCGGAATGTTATCGAGAAAGGTAATTGGCTCTAGTACCACTAATTTTTCAATAATGGGTCCAACTGTTTGCACCCCATGACACTTTTCACATACATCAGCCCCTTTGTGGCCTGTGCCCGCACATTCGTTACATTCTCTTTCGATAGGTGCATAATAATTTCCATCTCCGTTAAGGGATACATTCACTGAGGCTGGTACCATATGACCATCAAGAGTAAAGAAAAGAGATTTCATTTTCGAAACACCTCCAAACGTGCCTCTACGATTGCTACAGCTTCTTTCACAGTTTTTTCATAGTGGTCATGCCCTTCAGGAAATTGGTCAAAACGTTTACCGTGTTCTAACTCTTCCATGTTGCGTTTAAGGACTTCATGAGTTAGAAGCAAATCATTATAATTATCGATAAGAGTCAGCTTTATAGGTTTAATCACTCAACTAATCCTCGGTTTTTTATTCCTTAAGGAGATCTCGAATTTCCAGAAGCTCTTCTAATTTTGGTTTAGAAAGAATGATTGCTGTATTTTCGTCGTTAAGTAAAGACAATAAAATATTTAGCTTTTCATCATTCAAGATTATTTGAACACCATCATCAGAAAATATTACATTTTTACTATCAACATTTTTGAACAAGTGTGCACTATCTCTACCAAATTTTAGTTCTGTTTGAGTATTCGTTATAGATTCCGTATGTGTACTTTCCACAAGCTCAAGAAATTCAGATTTTAGCCGTTCTGTTTTCTTATGCGAGAGGCGCTTAATACCCAAAGTCTTACGTGTGACTGCCGAATTTTTCTTTTCTGGTCCGCCTTTATTTAAGGTGTCTGGTCCTGCTCCAGCTGCATTGTGTTCAGGTATGCCTACAATTTTGCTCGTTGTAGTCTCAATATTCTTAACGCCAGGTAAGAAACCTTCTATATGTTTTAAAACCATTTTGTGATCGTTGGAATATTTTAACATTATTTCAATGGCGAGCGTTTTTTTGATTAGATTTAGGCTAATCAAACGTTGAAGCTCTAATGGCATATCAAGGATTTTTAGCATATTACGAATTGCGGTAGTTGATCGTTGATATCGCATTGCTAGTTCTTCAACCGAATACCCGAGACTAACAGCATGAGCTAATGCATGAGCTTGCCCAACCGGATTTAGCCCATTGCTTCTGTTACCATCGAGGTTCTCAAGGTATTCTTCAATTTCGTTTTTATAATCGATTAAGATAACAGATAATTTTGGAATATTAGCACCTTCAGAAATTGCTAATTTTAAGCCATGAAAACGAGTATGACCTTGACGAACTAAATATTTACCTTTTCTTTTTACGACCTTGATCATATCAACCTGCCTTCCTTCCTTAAAGGCTTGTTTGATTGACACAATCATCGATTTGACAGGTTCTTGTTCGTAACACAAATCTCCGATTACCGCCTCTCGGGGATTAAATCCCTTTTCAATTTCAACTAGATTAGTATCCACTTCAATGACTGTATGTTTGCTGTTGTTCATATCTTCCTCCTGTTTACTACATGATACATGAACCTCAAATTTGCCAAATAGGGCTGATACATCTAAAAGGTAAACTCAAAAAATTTGCTTAATAAAATTAAAATAAAAACTGTCTTGAATAAAACAATGATAGTAAACCCACTTTCATTTCCGTTTGCGATCTGTAGATATTGATAAAGGAGCGCTATTCCTTGTTTTATATGGACTTATCATTGTTTTCAACAGGTTAGATCAATTCTTTAGATCACTAAAGATCAATAGAGTTCAAGTAAAGATCACGGCATCTTTAACTCATTGATTATAGTAACTTTATGAAAGGATCCGGCATTCGGATGCATGCGAAAAGCATTTGAATGAATAAGGAAGGCATTTACTGGAATGCTTATGGCATTTAGGTAAATGCGTAAAAAGCATTTGCAAGAATATGTTATAAACAGTTTGCCAAATGAAAATCTTATCACCGACGAGTTAAGTTA
>NZ_LT991959.1:0-142732 GCF_900322725.1 Enterobacter cloacae complex sp.
GTGGATAAATCCTCCGGTGAAGTCGTAACCCTGACGCCTAATGCCAGTAATACAGTGCAACCTGTGGCATTGATGAGGCTTGGAGTGTTTGTTCCTACGCTTAAATCGCTGAAAAACAGCAAAAAAAACACACTTTCCCGTACTGATGCTACGGAAGAACTAACGCGCCTGTCTCTCGCCAGAGCTGAAGGATTTGATAAGGTGGAGATCACTGGTCCCCGCCTGGACATGGATAATGACTTTAAGACTTGGGTAGGGGTGATTCATTCCTTTGCCCGTCATAAAGTTATCGGTGATAAAGTTGAACTGCCGTTTGTCGAGTTCGCAAAACTATGCGGGATCCCTTCAAGTCAGTCTTCACGCAGGCTCCGGGAGCGTATCAGCCCTTCGCTTAAACGAATTGCGGGTACCGTTATCTCGTTTTCACGCACTAATGAAAAGCACACCAAAGAGTACATCACACATCTGGTGCAGTCTGCTTACTACGATACTGAGAAAGATATCGTCCAGTTGCAGGCTGACCCACGCCTGTTTGAGCTTTATCAGTTCGACCGTAAAGTACTTTTGCAGCTGAAAGCCATCAATGCTCTGAAGCGCAGGGAGTCCGCGCAGGCTTTATATACTTTTATAGAGAGCCTGCCACGGGATCCTGCGCCAATATCTCTTGCACGTCTTCGGGCACGACTGAACCTGAAGTCCCCTATATTCTCGCAGAACCAGACGGTAAGGCGTGCTATGGAGCAGCTCCGGGAGATTGGCTATCTGGATTACACTGAGATCCAGCGGGGACGTACAAAACTCTTCTGCATTCACTATCGCAGGCCCAAATTACAGCCACCTCATGATGCAAGCGCAGAGAACCCGAAGCTGCCTGCCACACCTGGTGATGTCAGTCCAGAGATGGCTGAGAAACTGGCCCTACTCGCGAAGCTGGGCATCACTCTTGATGACCTGGAAAAACTCTTCAAAACTCGCTGAATATAAGCTGTAGTAAGAAATGCACCACAGTTTACTTACTACAGCTTATATTTATGTCTCTGACGAGTGATTTACTCACTACAGCTTATATAGTTAGTAGTGAGAACGACCCATGCTGAAAAACGTGTTCTTCGCTGATGAACTGCTCCTTGAGAACAGGTTTCTGCTACCGTAGCTCTTCGCTCCAGTCTTAACTGACTCACGTAATTCGCCAACTTCTCACTACAGCTTATGTTACTCACTGCATTTTATTTCAGTAAGTATTACTCACCACAGCTTATATAAACTATGGTGAGTAGTTTGTCACTTTAGTGGGGTAATTGACCGGAGGAATTGCGCTGCATCATGCCCGTCCACGGTGAACGGTACAGCCAGCGTTGCCCCATATCCGATGCAAACACTGGCTATAAACTTCAATCAAACGTGGATCCTTGTGGCCAGCAAAGGCCTGAATGACCACCTCGGCTGGCGGTGGTAGTGTATGTGCATGATATAGATGTGCCGGAAAATATGGAGAGTCACCAGAAATGAGGTATGTACTCCATCAGCCTTGGCTCGCTAAACAGCCTGCTTCAGCCAGTTATGCATGTTCAATCGCTGACAACCCACTGCGCTTCGTGCTGGCGGAGATGTGTGGTCATCGTCCATCTTTATGTCTGCCTGACATAGCTTATGTTGCCTGACGGTCTCCTGGAAGAGCTTCGGCCCGTCACAACGAGGTAGATTCCATTGTGAATGGTATCCCTTCCTCTTGTGCGTACCTCGCTTGCCTTCTGGACATAAAGATTATTCTTCCCATATGCACCAAAATCGAAAAAGACTTGTTAGCAGGTCTTATTGGAATTATTTTTAAGACTGATTAAACAGTCTTAAAAGGTGGCCTATGCCAAATATCATTCTCAGCGACACAAGCGCCAGTGTCAGTGAACTCAAAAAAAACCAATGGCGACACTCAGCGCCGGTGATGACTATCCAGTCGCCATCCTGAACCGCAATCAGTCTACTTTTATTGTGTTACGGCAGAACTGTACGAAAAAATGCTTGATGCGCTGGACGATCAGGAACTGGTGAAACTGGTAGCCGAACGCAGCAACCAGCAGTTGCATGATGTAAACCTGGATAGTTATCTATGACTTACACTGTCAAATTCAGGGATGATGCGCTAAAAGAGTGGCATAAACTGGATAAAGCTATTCAACAGCAGTTTGCAAAAAAATAAAGAAATGCTGTGATAATCCTCATATTCCTTCAGCAAAACTGCGCGGGATAAAAGACTGATAAAAAATAAAACTACGTGCGTCCGGTTTTCGTCCGGTCTATCAGGTGATTGTTAATCAGTTAATTACCGCTGTAGTTGCTGAGGGTAAACGTGAACGTAGTGATGTTTACACTCTGGCGAGTGAGCGAATGAGATGGCCAAAATGTCGAAGATATTAAGTGCTGCCATAAAATGGTTAGAAGAACTTCTGAACACGTCAGCGGAGTTGTTATGGTGTAGAATAATGAAGCTTATGGCTGGAAAGATAAACTTCGTAATCCAAAACATGAACTGCCCGGTTCGTATGCCATTGATAATGAGAATCACATCTTCATCGCCACCGGAGATAATGATTACAGTGGGACAAAATGCTGCGTAGTATCAGAAGCATAACAGCCTGAATAGTCAGGTAATTTTGTCTAGTTCTGCTGGCTGCGCAGGATCTCTCCTGGAATGATTTTTTGTTTTATGCAGTTAAATTTTAAGTGTAGACATAGTTGCTTATTATCTAATTATAAAAAACAACTAAGGTCGCGCCATCGGCCTTTCTTACACGATGCATTTAATCTCTTCGGCAGCAAGACACACTGGTTAACCTGTCCAGATGCTAGCTAAGGTAATAAGACTTATAAAAGTAATTTCCAAATAAGTTAAAATAAGATAAATATCTTATCCACATAACACAGAAACTTATAAATCAGTTTGAAGAGAAATAAATTTCTCGCCAGTTATAATCTGCCTCACTGATATCTGTAGCGAGCGTCTGTATCTTTCTATGCCCATCAGGCACCTCTTATATAAAACTTTTTCTCATTTCGAAAGTGACATTATCATATTATTGGATCTAGTCACTGTATATGTGGATAACGTTTTGAATTATCTGAAAGTTGAACAATGCGCAGAACATACCTAAGCGTGCCAATTTAAACATGGCTGAAACGAGAGCGATTAACTTAAGTTATACGACTACTAATAAGCGATATCCGTCGAATTGATGATTTAGAGATCCGTAGAGTTACGCAATGGAGCTGTTGCAAACTTCAGGCTATACGCAGAAATGGGAGGCTCATATACCCAGTATTTGTTGTCCATCGGCAATGCAAAGCTTAGCAGCCAATGGTTAACGGTAGATGGCTACACGGGGACGAGCTGCCGATGAGGCGAATTGCGGTATCATGGATCCTATTAAAGGTAAGATACCCACCGAAAAGCGGATCAAATTCGCGTTTTCACAGCTAAACTCGTAAGTGCTGGTAGCAAGGCTATGTTACCAAAAATTCAAACCTTGCACCGGCTGGGATTTAAGAGACGCAGCTATAACTTCATAGGGTTCGTTATAAATTTATTGCTTAACTCAACAATGTCAGTAAGTTTTACATTGATATATTTCAAAAATATGAGTATTTCATCACGACTTAAAAACTTATAATTTGTTGTTATGTTTGCAGGTGTTGCATGTAGCATTCTGCTGGTAAAGCTATAAATGTAATCATATTCAAAAAAGTGATTTGTTTCTATGGCTTTTTGTTTCCAGTTCCAATTTTTAATAATTTTCAATATGTCTTGCTGAACTGCACTCTTGTAGCTGTCATATTCACGTTCAACTTCTGCCAATGAGGATGTAACTTCTGGGAGTTGATTCTTTTGAATTAAAAACGACTGAAAAGCATAACCATTTGTACGTGCTTGTTCTGCATGTATAGAAAATTTACGTGCAGCTTTACTATCAATAATATTGAAAGTATCAGTGGTTAATTTTGCTGCCATTGCTTCTTGTAACTTTGGTTCTTCAACTTTTAATAACTCAAGCAGTTTGGCATCATGTAACACTTTTTCCTCTAAATCCAATGCCTTTAGAAATTCAACTTCTCTATCCAATTGTTCTTTAAGACTTTTCCAATATGAAACTTGGTCTCTTAGTAGCTGCCCATAGTATGCCAAGCCATAACGTGGATCTTGCTCAATAAGAGTCAATCTGATGTTTAACTCAAAAAGATATCTTGTAGTTGATACCAAACCAAATGTTTCGATAGAATTGAAATTCATTTCAATCATCGAAATAAGTTTATCTAAAGAATCTTGAAATGCATAATGGCACCAATGATTTTGATTTAATAACTCAAAAGTGATTTGTGCACTATGAAATTTAAATATATCATGTGTTTGTTTTATATCAGTACTTTTGTTTTTAATCTCTTGAACTAGTTGCACTAAGTTAGATTCGGCCATTAACACACCTCATGAAACCCCGCCGAAGCGGGGGAGTTTGTATTTTATTTAGAAAACTTATCTTTAAGATATGACGCTATACCCGAAATTAATTCGCTCAGGGGAGTAGCCAATTCTAAAGAGGTCTGGTTTGACTCATCTTTAGATGTGTTATCAGTTGGATGGCGGAATGCTGATTTCAGCAAAGTGAGTATGAGCGTTAAGCCTACACCCAAAATGAACGCCACTAGCATTATCAGGGAGCTAGCGGAAAGCCAATCAGCATTGAGGTTGGCGACAGCCTCAGTTATTCCTCTTGAAGGCCCTGGGACACATTTTACTGGGATGACGCAATGCGAAACATCAGGTGAAGTTGAAGTGAGCGCGGTAACAATATTTTGCTTGGCAAGCAGTAGCCCATCTCCAACTTTCAAGGCAAAGAAAAGCCCACAACATAAGAAGAAAACGGCAAAGAACATCATGACTGCAAACAAGCAGTAACGCATTACTCGACGTTCTAAATCATTCCTTTCCTCTTGCCGCAGATATTCATCTGAAGGTGGGGAGGGGGAAGTCGGAACAACTGCTTTCTCTTCTTCTTTATCTGCTGGTTTTGTTGGAGATGGTTGCGGCTCCTGCGCCCCTGGCGCTGAGTAATCAAAGGGATCGGTTGGACCAGGCATAAAAAAATCACCATCATTTATAAGTTTATGATGGTGATTTATAACACTAAATCATTAAAGTGGGAAAAGATTAGTGAGTTAGTCCAATCTCTCTCAGTCTCCATTGCATAGCAGCTTCAGAGACGTTGAAAATTTTAGCCAGACCAAGAGCTGTGGTTACGCCTTTACGCGTAATGTAGAACCGTATCGCCTGTTCCGGCATCAACAATTGAGCAGCAAACTTGTTGGCATGGATTTCACGAATATCCATTGTACCGCTTGAGTAGTTCTCAACGATGTCGCGATGCTTTTCACCGTCTTGGGTATGGCCAAGAATATGGTGGGCTAACTCATGCGCGATGGTGAAGCGCTGACGATTAGGATGGTCTTTAGGGTTAAAGTAGATACGCGGTACTTCATTTTTAAGCACAGCAATACCACTGAACCCGGAGTTATCGAACTCAGAGTCCTCAATTGCTTCTACACGGGCACCCCATGCTTCAGCGATTTTCTGGGGATCTACTGGCAGCAGGCGATCCCAATAACGATTGAGCACAGATTCAACTGCGTTGTTCATGGTTGCCTCCTACGTTTAGCGGGTTTCAGAAAACGTGGTTACTTCAAAATGAAGAACACCACCGTTCAATTCTATTAGAAAGCAATATTAACATAATCAGTTACTACAATCTGTAGTTTTTTTTCTTTACAATTTAAGCCTTTGTCAAGACCTATGCTCTAAATATAGGCGAAAAAACGCTGATTGCAGGTCTTATGTTGTTGGCTGGTCTTCAGCATTTGATCCCTTTCGTCACTATAGGCGCGATCCAACTGCCTTAACCTGAGGGTGTCCATAGCATCCTTCAACCATCCTGTATGCGGCTCATTGCAGAAAAAGCCTCATAGGGCGCTTTAAAATCTATGTGCGCAGGATTATGCCTGAACGTCTTTGTAAGCACGATATAGACACTGGAAAAGATACGAGTCTGGGAACTGGATTAAGAGATTAGCGCCCTCCAAACAAAAAAACGCCGAAATGCGGTCTTATCATGCTGATCGGATTCGCGGTCTTCTCAGCTAAACTCGAAAGTGCTGGTAGTAGGACTACTGAATCGCCACGGATAATCTAGACACTTCTGAGCCGTTGATAATATAGGTTTTCATATTCAGCCGGTGGCATCTGCTCGCTCGAACCATGCCAACGCTTACTGTTATAAAACATTTCAATATAATCAAAAATATCGCTTCTGGCTTCGTCTCTCGTTCCGTAGATCCTTTTCTTAATCCGTTCGCGTTTCAGTAGCTGGAAAAAGCTTTTCGCAACCGCGTTGTCGTGGCAGTTACCGCGACGACTCATGCTGCCTTCCAGACCGTATGATTTCAGGAACGACTGCCTCTCATGGCTCGTGTACTGACTGCCCTGATCAGAGTGAACCAGTACCTGCTTTTGAGGATTACGCCTCCACACCGCCATAAGTAATGCGTTCAGGACAATCTCTTTTGTCATGCGGGGTTGCATTGACCAGCCGATAATTTTTCGGGAGAACAGGTCAACCACCACGGCCAGATACAGCCAGCCTTCGTGGGTTCAGATGTGGGTTATATCCGTCACCCAACTAACATCCGGCGAGTCCGGATTGAACTGCCGCTGGAGCCTGTTGGGTGCAACGATGCTGGCTTCGCCTTTACGTGCCCGTGGGTCATGGTACCCAACCTGAGCTTTTATTCCGGCACACTTCATCAGTCCCCAGACTCGTTTCACTCCGCACTGCTGCCCGGTATCACGCAGATCGAGATGGATCTTGCGATTGCCATAGACGCAGCCAGACTCAAGCCAGAACTGTTTGATCTGCCCGGTCAACATCTGGTCTGCCTGGTGACGCTGTGAATATGGCTGCTGAAGCCAGCCGTAAAAGCCACTGGGATAAACATCCAGCACCCGACAGAGCAAACGAACAGACCAGCAACAGCAGTTGTCGCGGATAAAGGCGTACCTCAGTCGGACAGCTTTGCGAAGTACGCCGCGGCTTTTTTTAATATGTCCCGTTCGTCGGTAACCCGCTTCAGCTCATTTTGGAGGCGGCGGATCTCTGCCTGAGCATCTGACTGTTCATTATGAGTGGAAGAATCCGGACCGTACTTTTTTATCCAGGCGTAAAGGCTGTGGGAGGTGACATCGAGACGTGTTGCAACGCTGGAAACAGAATGACCACGATCAACAACCTGTTTGACTGCTTCAATTTTAAACTCTTCAGGATAACGCTTACCGCTCATGGGCACCTCTCTTTAAGTCATCTTAAATGACTCCGAGGTGTCTGTTAAACCTGTAGCGTTTCACATACTTGACATAAGTCTAAAATATAAAAAATCAAATAAAATACATATAATAGATAAATCGCGTAACTAGAACTTAATCACTGTACGTACTCCATTCATAATGGCCGCAGTATGTATGATTAGTTACTAACTAAAAGTAAGCGTTATGAGGATTACGAATGTCTCAACTTCCAAATGATAGCTATAGCCAAGAAATTGGTCGATTGGCACAAAGAGCCCTAGTAACTAAAATGCCACGCGCATGGATAGAGACGGCGATGTCTGGCGATTCGGATTATGGAATTGATTATCAAATACAACTAAAAAATTCGTTAGACCAAGTTGAATATAATTTCTACCTACAGCTAAAAGGAACGACAGAGCCATCATTAAATCTTGATGGAACCCTTAGCTATGCATTTAAATGCTCTACTTTAAATTATTATCATTCCCAAGATTCCTTGGTTATGGTCGCAATTGTTAATTTAAAAGATAATATCGATCAGCTTCATGAATGCCCCATATATTACTTATGGCTTGATGATGTATGGTTCAATGAGCACAACCTAAAGTTGCAGACACAAGATTCAATTACATTGCGAATACCAACGAATCAGTTGATAACTACTAAGTTGGATATATATCAATTTCATAGAATTAGGTTCGAAGAAAGAATGGCTTTAACAGACTTAAGTCGTGAAATTAAGCCATATACAGATGATGTGGTCAGTACAATTAGTAACATTGCAAATAGTATAACTGATAAACCGTTTTATTTGAAAGCTATTGAGCATAACGGCGATGAACCTTGGATAGAAAATCCTGAGGGCTACTACCCAACAGAACTTAAAATCATAGAAAATCACATTAAGATTAATAAACTCAAACCTGCTAGCGATGTAATCTCAAATCTTGAGAAGAAAATTGATAAAATGAATCCGCACGAGGTAGCAGAGTTATGGTATCAGAAAGCAAACTTAATGGTACTTTTAGATAATATCAATGAATCTCGAGAATTATACAGGGCTGCGTCTAAAGCATCAGATAAGGTAAGATATTTAATAGGTGAATTGGAATCAGACCTAAGATATGATTTTTACAGTCAAGCACCAATAATCTTGGAAAAATTAAAAAACTACGATGATAGCGATAAGAGAATTTTATTTATCAAGGTAAAATGTATGGCGCTTCTCGGCTGTGCACAGGATGCAATAGAATTAATAAACGAAAAGCACCCAGAATATATTGCAGCTAAATTAGTGGTATACACTATAATCGATGACACCGATGGTTTGGATAAACTCATTGACTCAATTGATATAGATTCGTTAAAAACCACACGAGAAAAGCTCGCTATCCATTTCATTGCTGGTCGAAGAGCATATTTTAAAGCAAACAATGAAAACATTGAATATGATACAGTTATACCTATCCACGGTCTTCCGAACGCAAATTTAACACACCTAATGCAATCCTATGAACATTATAAATCAGCATGGATTTTAACAGAAGAGCTTGGCTACCCACAAGATTTTACTTTATTACTAGATATTAGTCCTTTAGCTTTTAGTTTTTTTAATAATATGTCAGAGCTCTTTAGACATTTTGACAATATCCTAAGAGAAAGACCTCAACATGCTGAAGTTGTCTATATTTATACCCGTCTGTTGTTCAATCTACAAAATTACCAAAAAGTAATTTTATTATTGGAAAATAAAAAGTGTGAACTTGATTTGGACGATCAAGTGTTACTGTTTTTATCTTATTATAATACCAATAAACTTTCCAAAGCATTATCCGTTTTCAAAGCAATGGATAAGGATATTTTGAATTCAGCTTTGATAAATAAGACAACACTTTTTTGCATAGCTTCAAAAGTTGCGAGAGAATTGTTTGAAATTTCTCTTTCTGAACACTATATGTCCCAAGTAAAGTTATTCCCAGATGCAGACATTGTAATTGCATTCTCTGATTTTTTAGACGAAATAGAACAAAATAAAAATGACATTAGAACAAGTTTAAATGCACTATATGCAAAATACATTAGCTTGGGCAGACCCCTTTATCTTGCTGAGCAGTTGATGAATCATCTTCAGATGAAAGATTTGGATGAAGCAGAGAAAATAATCGATGTTGCATCAAAGATTTTAGAATATCATGGTTTAAGTGAAAAAGATAATTTTCAATACGCTAATGCAATGATAGCTAAGGGTTTTTACAGCAAAGCTCTTGAACTTATTGACACATCTGTCCAGAAGGAACAGATTGATCCAAATTGGCATTTTCTCAAAGCTTTAGCTCTTCATTATAACGGCGAGTCTGGCTTGGCCATCGATAGTATTCGTCTTGCTTTGGATAGTTCACAATTATCCGATGAAACTCTCAAGTTTTACATTCAGTTATGTAATAAATTTGGCATGACAAATGAAGTTGAAAAGATAGTTATTGAATTAATATCCAAAACCACGGAATCTAATATAAAAGTTCAATTTTTAGTTCAGTTATTTCATCTTTATAGTAAGGATGACATTTATAAGGATAAACGACTACCAGTACTAAGACAGATTGCACGCCATGTTAACCAAGATGATCCTGACGAAGAAGGAAACTTTCTCATGCTAGTCTTAACATCTGAAAAAAATGATGATGAGGTTGAGTTTTCGGAGTGGCGAAAACGGTTATTAACCTATACTGAGAAATTTCCAGATTCCACTCGTTTAAGAAGAGCTATAGTGAATCCTGAAGGTCCAGCAGAAGAGTTTGTTGAATCGCTCAATAAATTGACTGGAGTTACTCCTGAACAGATTGAAATATGGAATAAAAACAAGCAGGAAATCCGTAACGGATCACTGAAAGTGCCTTTTGCTTTGCTGGGATACTTTCTTTCAGAAACGCGTGATATATTTACATCTTGGCTGTTATCTCAATCAGAACCAGATGAAAACATCGAGTTTAAAATACGCCATTCTAGTTTTTGCCCTCAGGATCTTTTTAATAAATACTTTGATGAAAGGTCGTCGTGTATTTTGGAGGAAACAACTCTATTAATATTATCTGAATTAGACGTTCTAACTGATTTTTTAAGTTTAGTTGATAAGTTTTCAATTTTGAGTTCAGTTTTTAATAATATCAGTATGTACGCGCAAAGTTTCATACATCATGATAAATCTCGTATAGCCATGAAAATCCTGTCAGCTATAAATAGCCACCGGGATAAACTGAAAATAATAGATGATAACAAAGATAATATAATTGAATCTTATACCTTATCCGTTAATGTAAGTAATGACTTTTTCATTTCTGATGATTTCTACATGCAAAGCTTTATTCTTTCCTCGACAAATAATAAAACACCGGTTAATAGTATTAATATTTTACTTTTTCTTATGGACAGAGGGAAGTTGAATCATGCTGATGTATGCCATCTTGTTGCCAAGTTTTGTTCTCTCGGTATATATCAACCCAATATGAGCACTCAGTTATTATCTGAAGTATATCAACATTTCTTTAATCTAAGCAAAGGTGATAATATCTTAGGAACCGATTTCATTAAAATATTCTCAAGTATTTTTTTATCATTACGCCCAACACATGAAGCAGCATCTTTACTTCTTCGCATGTTGTTCAACGCGTCTTCATTTGCGCGAACGTTACCAACTTCTAATGTACTACTAATGCTATTACGTACCTTTATTGAGGTACATCCTTTTACTACCACAGAGCGTTTCTTAACGCTTTGGTTTATACAACAATGCACATATAATACCGTTGCAGTTGATATACAAAACGCACATGAATCATTGGTAAATAATTCTTCAACCTATGATCTTTATAAAGAATCAATGTGCAGTATCTCATCTGACTTTCAAGATGAAGAGTACCTATTAACATTTATCATTGATGCCCTAAGGAGCGTTGAACGAGACAAACGTCCACAGCTATTCTCTGCTATAAAAGAATGCTTCACCCCGCTAACCCATACAGCCCTTACCTTAGAGGCCAAATACCAGTCCATGCTTTTTAATGACCAATATATTTCTTGATACTTAAAACAGTACCAACTTAACAAAATCCCTTAAGTTGGTACGTTTAATAATGTTAAATTTCTACTTATTAAAATGTACGTTTGAAAAAGTAGACTACCTGCGGTACGCTCTGACAGTACCGTTTACCCCGATTTTTCACACAGCGCGCCGGACGGTTTCCGGCCTGGCCGGAGCCCCTGATGACATTGCTGCCTGATGATGAGCCGGAGCTGATCCTGTCACCGGCGCGCATTCCGCCCGGTGAGGATTTCCTGCCTGCGCTGTCCGCCAGTGATGCGCCGGTCAGTCCCGCTCGGGCCTACCTGCTCTCGCTGAATTCTCCCCGCAGCCGGCAGACCATGGCTTCATTTCTCGGCATCGTTGCCGACATGCTCGGAGCCGCCTCTGTGGATACCTGTAGCTGGGGCAGCCTGCGTCGCCATCACGTGATGGCCGTGACCGAGCTGCTGCGTGACACCGGCCGGGCCACGGCGACGGTCAACACCTATCTCTCGGCACTGAAGGGGGTGGCGAAGGAAGCCTGGATGCTCAGGCTGATGGACGTCGAAAGCTTCCAGCACATCCGGGCGATGCGCAACCTGCGCGGCAGCAGACTACCCCGAGGTCGGGCCCTGCCACCGGAAGAAATCCGGGCCCTGTTTGAAGCCTGCGAGACTGATAAATCCAGTCTCGGAGTCCGCGATGCGGCGATGCTTGCCGTCCTTCTCGGCTGTGGCCTGCGTCGGTCGGAGGCCGTGGGACTGGATTTGCATGACGTGGTTACAGAAGAGCGGGCGCTACGGGTGTTAGGGAAAGGCAATAAGGAAAGGCTGTCCTATATGCCGGCTGGGACCTGGCAACGTCTGTTGTTATGGATTGACCAGGTCCGGGGCGAGCATCCGGGTCCGCTGTTTACCCGCATCCGGCGCTTTGACGCCCTGACGAATGACCGACTGACTGACCAGGCGGTTTATCATATTCTGCAGGTGCGCCAGCGCCAGGCCGGTATAGAGAAATGTGCCCCACATGACCTGCGTCGAACCTTTGCCACGGCCATGCTGGATAATGGTGAGGATTTAATAACAGTAAAGGATGCGATGGGTCACGCCAGCGTCACCACCACCCAGCAGTACGATCGCCGCGGGGAAGCACGCCTGCGAACGGCACGCGATCGTCTTAATTTGCTCTAGTCCCGCAGCCTGAATTTAGCTGATGATTGATGGCCGAGAGAATGATGACAGAGTCACGCACGTGAGTTTAGCAATCAGATTGAGGTAGTTCTTAGTCACAATGCTGTCCATTTTATGCTCTAGATTCCGGATGTCAGCGTAAAGTAGAAGTGGCACCTTTACTGCGATACAAAAGATGTCCTGCTTTGTTTTAAAGAATGCGTTTGACCGCTTCGCTATAAACTTCCGAGCGCTCTCTTTTACCAACAGAAATCACGAAGACGATTACCTTCTCGTCTATGACTTGATATACAAGACGATAGCCTGAAGACCGGAGCTTGATCTTGTAACAGTCAGGCATACCACGAAGCTTGTTCGCTTCTATACGAGGTGACTCAAGTACTTCAGCTAGCTTCTTTTTCAACTGTTCTCGCACCGTTGAGCCCAGCTTTCGCCATTCCTTGAGAGCTCGCTCGTCAAAATCCAGAAAATACGTCATCAGAGCTCATCCAGTGTTACACGTACTGGCTTAGGATTGCGAAGACGTTCTTTAACTATCTCCACGAGTTCAGCATCTTCATCACTAAGGAGTGTCTGTTTGAACGGCAAGCGTTCATTGTCTGCGATATATTCAAGCATGAGACGAAGCGCTTCAGAGGGAGTAACACCCATTTTTTCAAGCGCAGCGTAGGAACGAGCTTTAAGTTCATCGTCAATACGCAAGTTAATGCTACCCATTTCTTATTCCTCTTGTAATTACAGATGTCATTACAATTATCGCACTACAACATACTTAGGGCAAGCCACGAAGAAAGTCAGAAAACTAGTTGTAAAGAGACTGATCATAGTCCTCTTTGTGCCAGAAGCGGATGTTGCTAACGACTCAGTGTTCTTACAACAAAATACACCGGAACTGGAAAATTATTAGTGCCAAAGCTGGCGCTGTCCTTCACCACCTTCACGCCATCGGTCGCAATAAACCAGTCAGCCATGTTTGTTCCTTTATTGAAAAATCCCGTCACCGGTTAACTGAAGAGACACAATCTCGCCACGGCCTCATCCCTTTGAGTCAGGTCGATGCCCATATTTCCTTAAAACCAGAATTGCGTGACGGCGCGACCGGCCTGTGCAGTATGGTCCATCCGTAACAGCCTGTGGAAGCCTGAGCTTCCAGGCAACCATATGACCATTTTCGCTGAGAAGGAATAATTGCTGAAGATTATTGTCACCATCTGTAATCAGCATCTGCAATCAAGAGGTCACTTTTTTGCCCTCATCGATGAGTCCATCGATCACGTCCTCATAACGCAACTTTTCCTTGTCAAACTTATAATTTTTAAAAGTAATTATAACGCGCAGCACAATCCACTGCGCACAACCCCGCGTCTGTCACCCGGATGATTTTCCAATACTGTTATCATTATCCGGCTGATAATCAGTAACCATATAACCACGCAATTAAATTATCGGATGGCTGTTTCATGGTGATCCGACTTTTCGGCTATTTCACGGTTTCCGGAAGTAGACCATGCACATGAAATAAACAACGCGGCGTTTTCCGGTGTGCAGCACCGGAGAGGAAGGGGAAAGGTAAGACACAACGTATGGTGTGTAACCCAGGAGAAAATCGACACTGACCACAGAATATGGCCTATGGCGGCCGCTGCGCGCCGGTGGGAAGGAAGAAGATCCGGAACTAGCTTTTTTCGGATCTCAGCGTCGACGGAAAGCAACGCCGTTTACACCTGATTAAAATATGCCACCAACAGCACCACAACACTAAAACTGCAAACATTGTTGATATCTGCAATTATATGGAATAGTTTAAATGCAACAGAATAAATCTGTGGTGATTACTGTCGATTTTGGTAAATCCTTCCCCTCTGGAGACACACATGGCTGAACAGAACGAAAATACTGAAAAAGGATTCACCCGCACACTGACCGTGCGGAACATGCCTCTTGATGTGGATATTGAGATCACGGAACAGGCGAAGGCGGCCGGCAAGTCAAAAAGCGATTTTGTTAAAGAATTCCTTTCAGCATCCTTCGGAGATCTGATCGGTAACTTTATGCGCGGGAATGGCCTGGTGGCGCTGATGGACAAAGACGTGGCCACAATGATGAACGCAGGCCTCGCCGATTACTGGTATGACAGTGCCCAGACGCTGGCCGAGAACCGGACCTGGTGTCGCTTGCTGGGCATTTATAAAGAAGAAGATCTGCAGCAGATCATGCGTAACGGCGTTCCCCTGCTTGAACTGCGCGCCGCGCAGCTGCCTGACATCACGCATATCCCGCATGGCACCTCACTGGCGTTTGCCCTCTTCATCGAGGCCGCGCGTCGTGATTTGCCGACATTAATCAAGGTGCATAAAGAACTGTTCTTCCTGCAGAAAGAAGGGGATTTTCTGGACATGGTCGATCAGATACGGCAAGCGCTGCGCCTGCCGCCCACGGAACGGCCGGTTTTCTGACGTTCTGGAACGAGAAAAGCCACCGCGAGGGTGGCTTTTCCGAACTACTTTTTCCGCGAGAGACCTCCTGAGGAGGCGACTCCGCCTTGATGGAACTATTAAGCCAGATACACGCCACGTATGTCAAACATTTTCAGGACCTGATTCATGACGGCACAACATTACATCACCACAGCAAGGCTGGATATCTACAGAAAGCACCTTAAGGTTAAACCCGCTCAGGTTATGGCAGCATATCACTGGAACAAAGCACTGGCTGGCGCATTGCTTCCTGCTATGCAGTGTCTTGAAGTCACTCTTCGCAATGCCATCAACACAGCCATACAGTCTTTTCCACCTGCTGGGGCCAAAGGCCTCTGGGATACCAACACTAACTGGGTGACCAGCCTACCGAAATACATGGGCGATAACCGAGTCAAGCCTTCCGAACGCTACAAGCGAGCACGAAATCCTAAAGATCGTCAGGATGCGGCAGGCTATTTACTGGATAAGTGGGGGAACAGACTCCTGGCAAGAACACTGATTGAAGAAAATTTAGTAGACCAGGCCAAAAGCCAGATAAGTAAGGAAGGAAAAAAACCTACACCTGACCGGATCATAGCCGGACTGACGTTTGGATTCTGGACCACCCTTTTGACGGACCCATATGAAGATCCCCACGGGGACCGGTTGCTCTGGCCGACTCTGACCTCGCAGGTATTTCCGAATGCCCCCGCAGGGTATTCACGACGTGATATCTGCGCTGCCTTCTTTCAGATAAAAGAACTGAGAAACCGTCTGTCACATCATGAGGCCGTATGGAAATTTCATCAAAAAAATCCGGCCACCGGTAAGACAGACTACTCCAAACCGGTATACGGAACACAGGCAAGCTGCAGCTTGTTGAGGAAACATTATGACGACATCATTGAGATGGTTGGCTGGATGAGCACTGAACGAAAAGACAATTTCCTGAATCATTCTGCCAATCTGCGATTCTATGCCCTGTGCTCTGTGGACGGGCTGAACAGCTATATTGCCCCGGAAAAAATCAAGGAACAAATTGAGGTTTCAAACGATGATAATGAAGACATTAACAGATTAATCAACGTCCTCGGAAAAAATGAATTCATACGGCTTGTGAAGGAGGAGCAAACGATACTCACCATCGGCACTGACAACTCCTTTTCCCTTCTCTGATCGCTGCGTTCTCTTTCCCCTACAAACCCGGAGTCCTTCCGGGTTTGAAGGTTTTCGGATCCCGGATGACAAAACGCATGATATTTCCTGTAAATGCAATTATTCATAACATTTATATTCATATATGTTAAAAGTGCGAAATTAGCATCAGTTGTTGGTTATTATTAAGATTTCAGCAACAAACCGTATCCCACCCGCTTCGTTAAAAAAACCGAAGGTCATCAGAAGCGCTCACTGATCGTTCCGGGCTGAGACGGTGGCAGCGTCACGGGTAATGTCTCTATTTTATTGGTCGTGAGGAAGGCCGGATAATGGCCAAACTAAGAAGCCATAGCATTGGGGGCAGCCTGCTGATCTGGTATGATCGAGCAGAGGCTCATCTCAATGAGCAATCCCCGCAACAAATTTTTTCGGGGTGCAACAGACCCTTTAGTGTCCAGGCCTGAAAAAAAAGAAAGCACGGTCTCTGAGAGACTACGGTCCTTACGCAACCATACCGGTTAGCAAGCTTTATATTTTCATTATGACTATCTGTATAACAGGGGAATGAATGTGATTAAAAAAATATGCGAAGTGATTGATGGAGAGTATGTCTGTGACATTGATATCAGTGTGGAAGAATGGAAAACTTTATTAACAAATGATAAAGTTTTTGACACAAAAAGTATTGCAGCGTTAAAAAAATGGTTTATTGAGCCAAATCATTCCTGCACATGCTTCGATATTGGTAAGAAGTACGACCTGCACAGCATGAGTGCTAATGGAGTCATAAACGGACTGGGTGGCAGAGTTCAAAAAGAACTTGGTAGATTCGAGGTTAAAGGTGTCGGAAATATCGCATCCGGTACAAAATTCATTACCGTAATGAAGAGTAAAGAAATCGGCGGAAAACCCAAAAGAAACTTATGGACAATTCGTGAGGAACTTGTTCAGGCAATTAACGAACTGGATTTTTTTGGTACAACAGAAATGGCCAGCAGTGAGTATTACTCTGACGATGAGTTGATCAATGCCATAGAGAAAAGTAATATCTTTGACAACGTTCAGACGTTTGAATATACAGGGGAAGCCAAACCAAAGAAAAATGCAATAGAAGTAAAAAATGGCCTCTCGTATCCCAGGAGTAAAGGCGTATCCCAAAATGCGCTGAATAAAGCAGGTTACAGATGTGAAGTCGATAGTGACCACCCAACATTCAGAAGGCGAAATTCATCCTTAAATTACACAGAACCTCATCACATTGTACCTATGTCCAGGCAAGATGCTTTTGACACATATCTTGATGTTGAAGAAAATATCATATCTCTGTGTTGCAATTGCCATAAACAAATTCACCTTGGTCAGGGTTATGAAGATATGCTGAAAGAAATATACACTGCGCGAAAAAGGTTATTAAAAAAAGTTGGTATTGATATATCACTGGAAAACTTGATTCTTTATTACAAAATGGAAAGTAAGTGAGATTCAAACGAGAGTGATACCTTCGTTTTATTGGTCGGGATGAACAGCAGATGATGTTTCCGGCAAGTATCGGATCCAGAAACTTTCTGTTAAAAAAGAGGTAAAAGTAGTCTTGAGCCCTGACTGCGAATTGCCATTGCGCATGACCAGAGAACAGGACGAACCCCTGCCAAACCAAGGCATGAGAAACGCTTTTAAAACATAGACTTAATTAAAATAAGCAATTCCCATCGAAATAATAAGCAAGCAGAATTGGCTCAGGTGAATTTCACTCGGTGCAGTGCATGCGTTGGGGGTTTTTAAAGGAAAAACCCGAAATGAATCGGGTTTTGATTAATTAACGATTAACAGGTTCCCGTGCCCGGGAACACTCTGACTGTACGCGCAATATATTATTTCCGCAATCATTATTTTTGATTACCAAGCCATTTATTCATCTGCTCAATTTCACCTTTTTGAGCTTTAATGATGTCCTGCGCGAGCTTTCTCATTTCCGGATCTTTTCCGTATTTTAGCTCGGTCTCAACCATTGCTATTGCCCCTTCATGGTGTGCTACCATGCCTTTCGCAAAAGCCTTGTCGGGATCGGAATCTTTTACAGCGGCCATCATTTTGTCATGCATACCTTTCATGCCGGACATATATTCCTGTGACGATGCCGATGAGGATATATCTGACATTTTCATTTCTGAATGTTCTGCGGAAATCGCTGGCAGGGATAACATCAGTATAACAAAAAGCGAATTTGTGATTTTCATATAATAAACCCTTTCAGATGGTTACCGGATAAGTTTAGCTGAGTCAGACAAAAAAGCCCCCTGAAGGGGGCAAAAAATAACAACATATCCGTATAAGGGACAATCTATCAAGGAAAGGGTAACCGCACGGAAACTTCAGTTGTCATCAGCCCGCATTGATCATGCGGCGGTGTGCATCAGCCATAGCCTGATGGGGGCCGGACTGACCGTTATTCGTAAATTCATGGGCAACAGCTGCTCTTTCATGTTCATTCATCGCCGCAAACGAAGTCGCCGGACGGGAAGCGTTAACGGTGCCAGTTCCCATCATCTTCTGATGACTTTCCGCCATTTTTTTATGTGCATCTGCTGAACCATTGTTCATGGTTTCATGAACAATAATAGCCTGTTCATGCTGATCCATACCGGCCATCCGTGGAGCTGCCCCCTGGATGGCGGCTGGAGTTGAAGAAGACTGCATCTGATGGGCCGGAGCCTGAGCATTATTGACACGCTCATGGATATTTACAGTTTCAGTGGCCCAGGCCGTAGAAATTAAGCTCAAACCTAACACTGATGCTAAGACGATATTTTTCATGGTAACTCTCCATTTCTGAATTAGTGATGTCCGTGAATTTCGATCTGTGTCCTCAGTAGTACAACTGACAACTCTACAGACCTTATTCCGCCGGGATGAGGCTTTAATACAACTCCTGGCTTGTGCTGATGCCGTGTATGGATGAAGTAATAATGCCTTCCTGATAAGTTGCACTAATTATATCGAATGGCTTCTGTTTGCTGCATGACAGGCTAATGACATCTTTGTCATTTAAATCTTTATTCTCAGTACTGGGTTTCCGGAATCATTTTCTCCAGTCTGGGCACGGATAGGATAAAACGAGTTGAACGTACGTCCGATTCCACCTGCACTCTTCCGTGATGTGCTTCCACGATGGACTTCACAATCGCAAGGCCGATGCCGCTGCCTTCTCCTTTTCGTTGTCTGGACGGATCTACCCGATAAAAACGGTCAAACAGCCTTGATAAATGCTCTTCAGGGATTGGTTTCCCCGGATTTTCAATCACAAGGTCAAAAAAGCTCTCCTGCTCTCTTATTGAGACGGTGATTGCCTGTCCCTCCGGGGTATAACGCAGGGCATTGGATAACAGATTATTGATCGCCCTTCTGAACATTTGTGGATCTCCCTCAACCAGGCAGGGCATCCCGTTAAATTTGAGCGTGATATTGCGTTCTTCGGCCCAGGCTTCGAAAAACTCGAAGACTTTCATGACTTCCGCTCTGAGGTCAAACATGACCCTGTCAGGTATCAGCTGATTATTATCTGCCTGTGCCAGGAACAGCATATCGCTGACCATTTTGGTCATCCGGTTATACTCTTCAAGACTGGAATAGAGGACATCCTCAAGTTCCCTCTGTGTTCGATCCTGACTCAGTGCGATTTCAGTCTGCGTCACCAGATTGGTGATGGGCGTTCTGATCTCATGCGCGATATCGGCAGAGAAATTGGCCTGGCGGGTAAAGACATCCTCAATCTTTCCAATCATATGATTGAACGAGATAACCAGTTGCTCCAGCTCAATGGGAACGCGTGTCGGTTCCAGTCGCGCATCAAGATTCTCGGAGGTGATGTTTTTAATAGCATTGCTGACATTACGAAGTGGCAGGTGCCCCTGACGGACAGCAATGCGAATGATCAGAACAATTAGCAGACTTATCACGACAGCGATCGCAATCAGATTTTTTTTCAGCGCATCGAGGTAATGGAGATGGAAATTAATGGAGAGGCCAGTCAGCATGACATAGTTCTGCTGTTTGCCCTGAAATATCGCCTGACCAGAGGAAGCGATAATTCTGTATGTTTCCATCTTCATTCCGGACCCGGTATCCATCGGTCTCGCAGGATCCTCCACCGTCCAGAGAAAGACATCACGTGCACGGCTATGCTCGCTAAAATCGGCTGAATTCACAGCAGAGCGTAAAGCAGCCCCCTGCACAGAGCTGTACAGCACCTCTCCCCGGGGATTAAGTAGCAAAAGAGCAACGTTACGGTAGCTGGCGATCGATTCCTTTATTTTGCTTATTTTCTTTTCATCCGGATCAACCGGAGACTGCAGGATACGGTTTAGTGTGGTGCTGATTTGGTGCAGATCGCTGACATCCTGCTCGGCAAAATGCTTATCAACAGAATGCAGCATAAACCAGGTGAAGGCGATAAACGCCAGTATTGTGGACAGGCTGATAAAAAAGGTCAGCCGCAGAGCGAGTGAGAAAGGTCGTCTGGACGGTTTGCTATGCATCCGGGATCTCCAGCATGTAGCCCACGCCCCGCACTGTCTGGATCAGTTTTGTCTCGTAATCGTTGTCTATTTTAGCGCGGAGTCGCTTTACTGCGACATCAATCGCGTTAGTGTCGCTGTCAAAATTCATGTCCCAGACCTGAGAGGCAATCAGGGAGCGGGGAAGAACTTCTCCCTGATGGCGAATGAAGAATTCCAGCAGGCTGAACTCTTTACTGGTGAGCACAATGCGGTTCCCGGCGCGGCTGACTTTTCTGGATACGAGATCAATAGAGAGGTCAGCCACCTTAAACTGGCTTTCCGTGATCATCGTGTTTCCCCGCCTCAGAAGAGTTCTCACCCGGGCGAGCAGTTCGGCAAACGCAAAGGGTTTAACCAGATAATCGTCCGCACCCAGCTCCAGTCCTTTGACCCTGTGTTCGATCGTGCCCAGGGCCGTCAGCAGTAAGACCGGCATACCCTTTCCGGCAGTGCGCAGCATACGGATGATATCCCAGCCGTTCACATCAGGTAGCATGATATCCAGAATGACTAAATCATACTCGGCGGTCATGGCGAGATGATATCCGGTAAGACCATTATCAGCGTGATCCACTACGAACCCTGCTTCTGTAAGCCCTTTGCTGAGATATTCACCTGTTTTAATTTCGTCTTCGACGATCAATATTTTCATCTTGCTCCCCGGCTGGCTGCTAATGTCATTCTATTGCGCCCACGATCGTTATCAACGGATTACAGCAAAAATGACAACATTGTCATTATCCTGTCACCCGGCAAACAGAGAGCGTTCGGTAAAGTATCCCTATCAATACTCTGGACTTCGATTGAACCATTTACCAGGTCTGCCTGTACGAGAAGCGTTATGTTCAAATTAAAATTACTTAGCATCAGTACCATATTCATCCTGGCAGGTTGTGTTTCTCTGGCACCTGAATATCAGCGTCCGCCAGCTCCGGTTCCCCAGCAGTTTTCATTGTCTAAAAACAGTCTGACGCCTGCGGTAAACAGCTATCAGGATACGGGCTGGCGAAACTTTTTTGTCGATCCCCAGGTCAGCAGGCTGATCGGTGAAGCCCTGAATAATAACCGTGATTTGAGAATGGCTGCCCTGAAGGTTGAAGAGGCCCGGGCCCAGTTCAACGTCACGGATGCAGATCGTTATCCCCAACTGAATGCCTCATCCGGGATTACATACAGCGGTGGTCTGAAAGGTGACAAGCCGACCACGCAGGAGTACGACGCGGGTCTGGAGCTCAGCTATGAGCTCGATTTTTTTGGCAAACTGAAGAACATGAGTGAGGCTGATCGCCAGAACTACTTTGCCAGCGAAGAAGCCCGTCGTGCCGTACACATCCTGCTGGTCTCCAACGTTTCACAGAGCTATTTCAGCCAGCAACTGGCGTACGAACAACTCCGTATTGCGCGGGAAACGCTGAAAAATTATGAACAGTCTTATGCATTCGTTGAGCAACAACTGGTGACCGGGAGTACGAACGTTCTGGCGCTTGAACAAGCCAGGGGGCAAATCGAAAGTACCCGCGCCGAAATAGCCAAACGAGAAGGCGATCTGGCTCAGGCAAACAATGCCCTGCAACTGGTGCTTGGAACGTACCGCGCAGTTCCGTCAGAAAAAGGGATGAAAGGTGGGGAGATCGCACCAGTAAAATTGCCACCAAATCTGTCGTCACAAATATTGCTGCAGCGTCCGGATATTATGGAAGCGGAATACCAGTTGAAAGCGGCTGATGCCAATATTGGCGCAGCGCGAGCGGCTTTTTTCCCGTCCATTACCCTGACCAGTGGTCTCTCCTCAAGCAGTACGGAGCTGTCCAGCCTCTTTACGTCAGGAAGTGGAATGTGGAATTTTATTCCTAAAATTGAAATTCCTATATTTAATGCTGGCAGGAACAAAGCCAATCTGAAGCTGGCTGAAATTCGCCAGCAACAGTCGGTGGTTAATTACGAACAAAAAATTCAGTCAGCCTTTAAGGATGTTTCCGACACGCTTGCGCTGCGCGACAGCCTTAGCCAGCAACTTGAGTCACAGCAGCGTTATCTTGATTCACTACAGATAACTCTACAGCGTGCCAGAGGATTGTATGCAAGTGGTGCTGTCAGTTACATCGAAGTGCTGGATGCAGAACGTTCCCTCTTCGCGACGCAGCAAACCATTCTCGATCTTACCTATTCCCGACAGGTTAACGAAATTAATCTGTTTACCGCGCTGGGTGGCGGTTGGGTAGAGTAAATTTATTCAATTAATCAGGAAATTAAAAATGCGTAATTCACTTAAAGCCGTTTTATTTGGTGCCTTCTCTGTCATGTTTTCTGCCGGTCTTCATGCTGAAACACATCAGCATGGCGATATGAATGCTGCCAGTGATGCTTCGGTACAGCAGGTTATCAAGGGCACCGGTATCGTTAAAGAAATTGATATGAATAGTAAAAAGATCACCATTTCGCACGAAGCAATCCCGGCGGTGGGCTGGCCTGCAATGACCATGCGCTTCACTTTTGTTAATGCAGACGACGCTATCAATGCCCTGAAAACCGGCAACCATGTCGATTTCTCGTTTATTCAGCAGGGCAATATCTCCTTACTCAAAAGCATTAACGTTACGCAATCCTGATTGACACTCCGGAGCGAATACATCCAGTGCGCCTGAACATTCATTATGGGATTACTGTGAATGAATGATCGGGCGCATATGCCAGGTGTTTTGATTTTTCAGCGAGAAATTGTATGGCTTCTTTAAAGATAAAATATGCTGCAATAATTATCAGCAGCCTCATAGCAGGAGGGCTGATATCGGTTACTGCCTGGCAGTATGTAAACTCATCACAAAAAACAGTACAAACCGAACAAAAGGCACCGGAGCGAAAGGTACTTTTCTGGTATGACCCGATGAAACCGGATACCAAATTTGATAAACCCGGAAAATCTCCCTTTATGGATATGGACCTGGTGCCAAAATATGCTGATGAAAGCGGCGATAAAAGCAGTGGCGGGATCCGTATCGATCCAACGCAGGTTCAGAATCTGGGATTAAAAACGCAAAAAGTCACGCGAGGAATGCTGAATTATTCTCAGACAATCCCGGCTAATGTCAGTTACAACGAGTATCAGTTTGTCATTGTGCAGGCGCGCTCTGACGGTTTCGTCGAAAAAGTGTATCCCCTGACGATTGGCGATCATGTGAAGAAAGGCACTCCGCTTATCGATATCACCATTCCTGAATGGGTTGAGGCACAAAGTGAGTTCCTGCTGTTATCCGGTACAGGCGGTACGTCAACCCAGATAAAAGGGGTTCTGGAGCGACTTCGTCTGGCTGGTATGCCGGAAGAGGATATTCAAAGGCTGCGTTCAACCCGCACAATCCAGACCCGTTTTACCATTAAAGCACCTATTGATGGTGTCATTACTGCGTTTGACCTGCGCACCGGAATGAATATTTCGAAAGATAAAGTAGTGGCTCAGATTCAGGGGATGGATCCGGTCTGGATCAGTGCCGCAGTTCCTGAATCAATTGCCTATCTGCTGAAAGATACGTCGCAATTTGAAATCTCGGTCCCGGCATATCCGGATAAAACGTTTCATGTCGAAAAATGGAACATTCTGCCGAGTGTGGACCAGACAACCCGCACGCTGCAGGTTCGTCTGCAGGTCACTAACAAAGATGAACTCCTGAAACCGGGCATGAATGCCTATCTGAAACTGAATACCAAGAGCCAGGAGATGCTGCTGATACCAAGCCAGGCCGTTATCGATACTGGCAAAGAACAGCGTGTGATTACTGTTGATGATGAAGGCAAGTTTGTGCCGAAACAGATCCACGTTCTGCATGAATCACAGCAACAGTCCGGCATCGGTTCCGGCCTGAATGAAGGCGATATCGTGGTGGTCAGTGGCCTGTTCCTCATTGACTCCGAAGCCAATATTACGGGCGCGCTGGAACGTATGCGCCACCCTGAAAAAACAGAAAGCAGTATGCCAGCAGTGTCTGACCAGCCTGTAAATATGCATTCAGGGCACTGAGGAGACGACGATGATTGAATGGATTATCCGGCGCTCTGTCGCCAACCGTTTCCTGGTCATGATGGGGGCCTTGTTTCTCAGCATCTGGGGTACATGGACGATTATTAACACGCCGGTCGATGCCTTGCCTGACCTGTCAGATGTACAGGTCATTATCAAAACCAGCTATCCCGGCCAGGCCCCGCAGATTGTAGAAAACCAGGTCACCTATCCACTTACCACCACCATGCTATCCGTGCCTGGCGCAAAAACCGTGCGTGGTTTTTCACAGTTCGGGGATTCGTATGTGTATGTCATTTTTGAAGATGGCACTGATCTGTACTGGGCCCGGTCCCGAGTCCTGGAATACCTGAATCAGGTTCAGGGAAAACTGCCTGCCGGCGTAAGTTCTGAGATTGGCCCTGATGCCACGGGGGTGGGCTGGATATTTGAATATGCCCTGGTCGATCACAGCGGAAAACACGATCTGTCAGAACTTCGTTCTCTGCAGGACTGGTTCCTGAAATTTGAACTGAAAACCATTCCTAATGTCGCTGAAGTTGCATCCGTAGGCGGCGTGGTTAAGCAGTATCAGATCCAGCTTGACCCGGTAAAACTGACGCAGTACGGCATCAGCCTGCCAGAAGTAAAACAAGCTCTTAGCTCATCTAACCAGGAAGCCGGTGGCTCATCTGTTGAAATTGCTGAGTCAGAGTATATGGTCCGGGCCAGCGGTTATCTTCAGACTATTGATGATTTTAAAAATATCGTCCTGAAAACGGGGGAAAACGGAGTACCTGTTTACCTCCGTGATGTTGCCCGCGTACAAATGGGGCCGGAAATGCGGCGTGGTATCGCTGAGCTTAATGGTCAGGGCGAAGTCGCTGGCGGCGTGGTGATCCTGCGTTCGGGCAAAAATGCACGCGAAGTCATCACGGCGGTGAGGGATAAACTGGACACGCTGAAGGCCAGCCTGCCTGAAGGAGTGGAGATCGTAACGACATACGATCGCAGCCAGTTAATCGATCGCGCGATTGACAACCTCAGTTACAAGCTTCTTGAAGAGTTTATCGTTGTTGCTGTCGTTTGCGCACTGTTCCTCTGGCATGTCCGTTCTGCCCTGGTGGCGATTATTTCTCTGCCACTTGGCCTGTGTATCGCCTTCATTGTTATGCACTTCCAGGGGCTGAATGCCAACATTATGTCGCTGGGAGGGATTGCAATAGCCGTCGGAGCGATGGTGGATGCCGCCATCGTCATGATCGAAAACGCGCATAAACGGCTTGAGGAGTGGGACCATCAGCATCCCGGGGAACAGATTGATAATGCCACACGCTGGAAGGTTATCACTGACGCCTCCGTTGAAGTTGGTCCAGCGCTGTTTATCAGCCTGCTGATTATCACATTATCGTTCATTCCGATTTTTACTCTGGAAGGGCAGGAAGGGCGTCTGTTTGGTCCGCTGGCCTTTACAAAAACGTATTCCATGGCGGGTGCAGCCATACTGGCAATCATTGTTATCCCTATTCTGATGGGGTTCTGGATCCGCGGGAAAATTCCTGCTGAGACCAGTAACCCACTGAACCGGTTGCTGATTAAAGCGTATCACCCGTTACTGCTCAGGGTACTACACTGGCCAAAAACAACCCTGCTGGTTGCGGCCTTATCCATTTTCACTGTTATCTGGCCACTGAGTCAGGTGGGCGGCGAGTTTTTACCGAAGATTAACGAAGGTGACCTGTTGTATATGCCGTCAACGTTACCTGGCGTGTCTCCTGGAGAAGCTGCTGCGCTCTTACAGACCACGGACAAACTAATCAAAACTGTGCCTGAAGTGGCCTCAGTTTTTGGCAAGACCGGTAAGGCTGAGACCGCCACGGATTCTGCTCCGCTCGAAATGATGGAAACCACCATCCAACTGAAACCAGAAGATGAGTGGCGACCCGGCATGACGATCGACAAGATTATTGAGGAGCTTGATAAAACAGTTCGCTTACCGGGTCTGGCCAACCTCTGGGTGCCGCCTATCCGTAACCGTATTGACATGCTCTCAACCGGCATTAAAAGTCCGATAGGTATTAAGGTATCGGGTACTGTTCTGTCGGATATCGATGCAACAGCACAGAGTATCGAAGCAGTCGCTAAAACCGTACCGGGTGTGGTTTCCGCACTGGCTGAACGACTGGAAGGTGGGCGTTACATTGATGTGGATATTAACCGGGAAAAAGCTTCCCGGTACGGGATGACTGTTGGCGACGTCCAGCTGTTCGTCTCTTCAGCAATCGGTGGGGCTATGGTGGGTGAGACGGTTGAAGGCGTGGCCCGGTACCCTATTAACATTCGCTACCCACAGGATTACCGTAACAGTCCGCAGGCGTTGAGAGAGATGCCAATCCTGACCCCAATGAAGCAGCAGATCACGCTGGGCGATGTTGCCGATATTAAAGTCGTTTCCGGACCAACCATGCTGAAAACCGAAAATGCCCGGCCAGCCAGCTGGATTTATGTTGATGCCCGCGGCAGGGACATGGTGTCGGTGGTTAACGATATTAAGACGGCCATCAGCGAGCAAGTGAAACTGAGACCGGGGACCAGTGTGGCATTCTCAGGACAGTTTGAATTACTCGAGCACGCCAACAAGAAATTAAAACTGATGGTACCGATGACGGTGATGATCATTTTCATCCTGTTATATCTGGCATTTCGCCGTGTTGACGAGGCCCTGCTGATTCTGATGAGTCTGCCGTTTGCGTTGATTGGCGGGATATGGTTCCTGTACTGGCAGGGCTTCCATATGTCTGTGGCGACCGGAACCGGATTTATCGCCCTGGCCGGGGTGGCGGCAGAGTTTGGTGTGGTCATGCTGATGTATCTCCGTCATGCCATTGAAGCGCATCCGGAATTGTCCCGTAAGGAGACGTTCACGCAGAAAGGCCTTGATGAAGCCCTTTACCATGGTGCCGTGCTTCGTGTCCGGCCAAAAGCCATGACCGTAGCGGTTATTATAGCGGGTCTGTTGCCCATACTCTGGGGAACTGGCGCGGGCTCTGAAGTCATGAGTCGGATTGCAGCGCCCATGATTGGTGGAATGATCACGGCACCGCTGCTGTCCCTGTTCATTATTCCTGCCGCCTATAAATTAATCTGGCTGCGCAGACATAAAAAAAGCGTGTCATAACCCTGAAAGGGCACCCCCTGTGGGTGTCCTTCTGTACTGATTCACCCTGACGTCAGGGTTTATATCGCTAATATACAGAGGTGAGTATGAAAAAAGTGGTTCTTATGGCCCTGGCTCTCGGCCTTTCACTGCCTGCGATGGCGAGTGAAAAAGTGATTGATATGTACAAATCTGAAAACTGTGGCTGTTGCTCCCTGTGGGGCAAGGCGATGGAAAAAGACGGGTTTGAAGTGCGAACTCACGTCATGAATGATCAGGCGCTGTCAGCCCTGAAAGAAAAGCATGCTGTTCCTGCTGGACTACGAAGTTGTCATACCGCGGTTGTAGGTAATTTGATCATTGAAGGCCATGTGCCTGCGGCAACGATACATAAGGCCATGCAGTCTGGTTCGGGTATATACGGTCTCGCCACCCCCGGTATGCCAGCAGGAAGTCCGGGAATGGAGATGGGGGCCCGAAAAGAGGCTTACGATGTTATCGCATTCTCACCGGAGGGCAGTAAAAAAGTCTTCCAGCGAATCGAATAGTCAGCGGAACGGCTGATAACGGGACGCCGGCAGCAGGCACTCTTATGCCGGCGGCATTCGTGGTAATCGCATCCATGACATATCCTGAAGACAGAAAATGCTTCAGATATGCATAAGGAGAGTTACTGTGAAAAATGACAATGCAGTGGAACATAACAACCAGACTGCTTCTGAGCAGACATCATCCCCGGACGAGAGTCACGCATTGCATAAGGTGAGAGATCCCGTGTGCGGGATGGTCATCCTGCCTGACAAGGCGCACAGCAGCATTCGATACCAGGACCATCAGCTTTATTTCTGCTCCGCCAGCTGTGAGAGCAAATTTAAAGCCCATCCCGATCATTATTTTACCGAAGATGCCAGTGAACATCACCATCACCACGACCACCATGAAGTCAGCCCTGATAAGATAAAACAGTCTCACCGCCAGGCGGAGAAAGAGATTTCTGAAGGTGTGTGGACATGTCCGATGCATCCGGAGATACGCCGTAGTGGTCCCGGAAGCTGTCCTGTCTGTGGAATGGCACTGGAGCCGCTCGTAGCTACGGCATCCACGGGGACGAGTGATGAACTTCGCGACATGACAAGACGCTTCTGGCTGGGGTTGTTGCTGGCGTTTCCGGTTCTGATACTCGAAATGGGTTCTCATCTGTTTCCCGCTTTGAGGAATACAGTACCGCCACAGTACAACACATGGCTGCAGTTACTTCTGGCCTCTCCTGTCGTTTTGTGGTGTGGCTGGCCATTCTTCGCCCGGGCCGGAATGTCGTTACGTAACCGCTCCCTGAATATGTTTACCCTTGTTGCAATGGGGACCGGCGTAGCCTGGGTTTACAGCGTCATTGCAACCGTCTTCCCCTCCTGGTTTCCTGCATCGTTCAGAAACATGGATGGCCTGGTGGCCATTTATTTTGAAGCCGCAGCTGTTATTACGGTGCTTGTTCTGCTGGGACAGGTCCTTGAATTGCGGGCAAGGGAACAAACCTCAGGTGCCATTACTGCGCTTCTTAACCTTGCCCCCAAAACCGCCAGGCGGCTGGATCAAGACGGTCATGAAACGGATATTAATGCGGAAGATGTCCTGCCTGGCGATAAGCTCCGCATCAGACCTGGAGAGAGTATTCCGGTCGACGGTATCGTGGTCGAAGGCAAAACAACCGTTGATGAATCGATGGTGACCGGGGAATCTATGCCTGTTACCAAAACGGAGGGTGACCCTGTCATCGGGGGGACCATTAATCAGACAGGTAGTCTTATCATCCGTGCAGAGAAAGTCGGTGATGAAACGATGCTCTCACGAATTGTTCAGATGGTCGCTGATGCACAGCGTTCGCGGGCCCCCATCCAGAGAATGGCTGACAGCGTTTCAGGCTGGTTTGTTCCTCTGGTGATACTTATCGCGGTTGTTGCTTTCATGATCTGGTCTGTCTGGGGGCCCGAGCCCAGGATGGCGCACGGTCTCATTGCGGCTGTGTCGGTCCTGATTATTGCCTGTCCCTGCGCGCTGGGGCTGGCCACGCCGATGTCGATAATGGTGGGGGTGGGCAAAGGCGCCCAGGCCGGGGTGTTAATCAAGAATGCCGAAGCCCTTGAGCGTCTTGAAAAAGTGGACACGCTGGTTGTCGACAAAACAGGCACGCTCACGGAAGGTTCGCCGACGGTGACAGGGATTATCAGTCTCAATCCGGGTGGGGAAACATCTCTTTTGCGTGTAACGGCCGCAGTGGAAAAAGGCTCGCAGCATCCGCTGGGTATGGCAGTAGTTAAAGCAGCACAGGAAAAGGGGATCGCAATACCCGCAGTCACTCATTTCAATGCGCCGTCGGGTAAAGGTGTCTCAGGCGATGTCGAAGGTCAACGGGTTGTTATTGGTAATGAACTGGCTATGCAGGAAAACAGTATCGTTATTGATAATCAAAAGGCCGTTGCGGATACGTTGCGGATGGAAGGCGCTACCGTTATCTATGTGGCCACAGACGGGCACCTTGCAGGCCTGATAGCTATCTCGGATCCCGTGAAAGCAACCACGCCGGATGCGCTTAAAGCTTTGCGTCAGGCGGGGATCCGCATCGTTATGCTCACCGGGGATAACCAGCTTACCGCTGAAGCAGTCGCACGGAAACTGGGAATAGATGAGGTTGAAGCCGGGATTCTGCCGGATGGCAAAAAAGCAGTGATAACCCGACTGAAAGCGTCTGGCCATGTGGTTGCGATGGCCGGAGACGGTGTGAATGATGCCCCGGCGCTGGCAGCGGCTGACGTGGGAATAGCCATGGGAACGGGTACAGATGTGGCAATTGAAAGTGCCGGAGTCACCCTTCTCAAAGGCGACTTGATGATACTGAACAGGGCCCGTCATCTGTCAGAAATCACCATGAAAAATATCCGACAGAATCTGTTTTTTGCATTTATCTACAACGCACTTGGCGTGCCTGTGGCTGCAGGCCTGCTTTATCCTGTGTATGGAATACTGCTGTCGCCAGTTATTGCGGCGGCGGCCATGGCTCTTTCCTCCGTCAGCGTCATTGTGAATGCGTTGCGTCTGAAAAGTGTCAGGCTCGGGAAATAACACTGAGTGAAGGGGCTGTTACGAACAGAAGGAGTCCAGTATGAAAAGTACCACCTATGCGCTTATTGCTGTCGCCGCGATCGCGGCATTTGCCCTCCTGCGCGAACACTGGTCACATGTGGCAGGTTACTGGCCATATCTGTTATTGCTGGTCTGCCCGCTAATGCATCTTTTCCACGGCCACGGAGGGCATGGAGATCATCAACATCAAGGAAGTGAAAACGATAAAAAAAATTAATCCGGCAGACGGGGCCGCGTCGCGGCCCCGTTATCAGTCCAGGTATCGTTCGTAGTCTCTGGCATGCGCAAAGGCATGCTGTTCAAGTTTGTTATCAGCGGGTGCCGCTGCCCGGAACGCCAGTGAGTTAACAGGATTGTTATTGATGACCAGCTCGTAATGCAGATGAGGACCGGATGAACGTCCGCTGTTACCGGATAACGCAATAGCGCCTCCCCGGGTAACCCAGGCCCCTTTAGTAACGAGTATTTTATTGAGGTGGAGATAGCGAGTTTTAACACCGGCTTTTCCCGTTACTTCAACAAAATATCCCATGGTACTGTTGTATTCGGCCCGGGTGATTTTTCCGTCGATGACGCTGACTATTTTCGTGTTCATGGGCATGGAATAATCAATGCCATTATGGGGACTCACTTTTCCCGATACCGGGTTAAGTCTTGCAGGATTGAAAGGCGAACTGAGTCTTGCTGTGGCCGGTAACGGATAATCGAGACTGCCTTTCCCGGAAGTATCGGAAAGGTTATAGAACTTTTTATCTGATATACGATACGCCGTGTAATTAAATGAACCGGACGTAAATTTATAGGCCACGACACGTGATTTTCCCGCTTTCTTTTGCAGTACGAGTTTTAATGATTCATTTTTTTTCAAATGCCGCAGATTAAACCGGGAAGGCAAGGAGCGCTGAAGAGTAGCGATCTCGTTCGATTCCAGCCCCGAGCGGGTGGCTGAAAGGTAGGCATTTTCTTTTACGACATCGGTAGAATACATTTACTGGAATTCGCCGTTAGCATGAACACTGCGGCGTATGCTAGGGGTTTTCAGGAGGCGTGTCATCTGTCAGTTAATCGGGAGCACCGTTGATGGTCGTCATTTTTGTAACATATCTTGTTTCCCGTTTGCTCCTGAAGCTCTGGGAACTGTATGACCAGCCCGACGGTGATGATTAACGGGACTGAAACAGGTTACGGCAGAGCAATATGGGGCTCATGTCCTGCTACGTAACCCGTCAGTAAAGCCCTGCAGCGCACCTGACGCTAAGCACTAACCCGCCTGCAGTTACCTGGTCGAGTACAGCCCGCGAAGCTTTCTTGCCTGCGTCTGATGTGCTTCCGCACCGGCATTATTGACCTGCTCATGCACGAGAGCGGCTTTTTCTCCGGCATTCAGTTCGTTAAAAGAAGAATACGAGGTCTTTGAATTTGCATCACTGCCGGACAGCATTTTTTTATGTTCCTCAATCATTTTCTGATGCGCATAGGACGCGCTGTTGTTCATAAATGAATGAGCAACAATGGCCCTTTCATGTTCATTCATTTCAGAGAATGAGGGCGTGTTGTTTTTATTAACCCTGTCCGGTAAATTTTCATGCGTCGAGGAATTCACATGACTGACGGCTGAGGCATTATTAACAAATCGATGTGCTTCATGGGCAATATCACTGGACTGAGCAAAAGCTGCCCCACAAAATAAAGCTGTAAACGCAGTGGTCGTGATTAATATATTCATGTGTAATTACCTTCTGAGGTACATAAAAGATGTCCTTATGATCATATATAAAAATAATCAACCTGTGGGGAAGATGACGTAAATGTAATATAGCTATGTACATTACACGATTGTAATGAATTTGTTTCTTAAGGTGTGCTAGCTTCATTTCATTGTAAGTGGATGAACCAGTAATTTAATTTAAATCGGTTCTCGAACTCTGTCAGTAACCATACTTTAAATAAGGGAATGCGCATGCTGTTGAAAACGTCTCGACGAACTTTCCTGAAGGGGTTAACCCTCTCTGGCGTAGCCGGAAGTCTTGGCGTATGGAGTTTCAATGCGCGTTCCAGTCTGAGCCTGCCAGTTGCCGCATCCCTGCAGGGTACTCAGTTTGACCTGACCATTGGTGAAACGGCCGTCAATATCACGGGCAGTGAGCGTCAGGCCAAAACAATCAATGGAGGCCTGCCGGGGCCCGTTCTTCGCTGGAAAGAAGGTGACACCATTACCCTGAAGGTCAAAAACCGTCTTAATGAACAGACGTCCATTCACTGGCACGGCATTATTCTTCCGGCCAATATGGATGGTGTTCCGGGGCTGAGTTTTATGGGCATAGAGCCTGATGATACCTACGTTTACACCTTTAAGGTTAAGCAGAACGGGACTTACTGGTACCACAGCCATTCCGGTCTGCAGGAACAGGAGGGGGTATACGGTGCCATTATCATCGATGCCAGGGAGCCAGAACCGTTTGCTTACGATCGTGAGCATGTGGTCATGTTGTCTGACTGGACCGATGAAAATCCTCACAGCCTGCTGAAAAAATTAAAAAAACAGTCGGATTACTACAATTTCAATAAACCAACCGTTGGCTCTTTTTTCCGCGACGTGAATACCAGGGGGCTGTCAGCCACCATTGCCGATCGGAAAATGTGGGCTGAAATGAAAATGAATCCGACTGACCTCGCGGATGTCAGTGGCTACACCTACACCTATCTCATGAACGGGCAGGCCCCGCTGAAAAACTGGACCGGACTGTTCCGTCCCGGTGAAAAGATACGCTTACGGTTTATCAACGGCTCGGCAATGACCTATTTCGATATCCGTATCCCCGGGCTGAAAATGACGGTCGTGGCTGCAGATGGCCAGTATGTAAACCCGGTTACCGTTGACGAATTCAGGATTGCCGTTGCCGAAACCTATGATGTCATTGTGGAGCCTCAGGGTGAGGCCTATACCATCTTCGCACAATCCATGGACAGGACCGGTTACGCTCGAGGGACACTGGCCACGAGAGAGGGGTTAAGTGCTGCCGTTCCCCCCCTCGATCCCCGTCCTCTGTTGACCATGGAAGATATGGGTATGGGGGGAATGGGACATGATATGGCAGGAATGGACCACAGCCAGATGGGAGGCATGGATAACAGCGGAGAGATGATGTCTATGGACGGTGCTGACCTTCCGGATAGCGGGACATCCTCCGCGCCCATGGATCACAGCAGCATGGCCGGTATGGATCATTCCCGGATGGCCGGAATGCCGGGTATGCAAAGTCATCCTGCGTCAGAAACGGATAACCCACTGGTTGATATGCAGGCGATGAGCGTCTCTCCGAAATTAAATGATCCGGGTATTGGTCTTCGAAATAACGGAAGAAAGGTTCTCACGTACGCGGATTTGAAAAGCCGCTTTGAGGATCCTGACGGACGTGAACCTGGCCGTACCATAGAACTGCATTTAACCGGCCACATGGAAAAGTTTGCCTGGTCATTTAACGGAATCAAGTTTTCAGATGCCGCACCGGTGCTGCTGAAATACGGTGAGCGGCTCAGGATCACGCTGATCAACGATACCATGATGACTCACCCCATTCACCTGCATGGTATGTGGAGCGATCTGGAAGATGAAAACGGTAATTTCATGGTTCGTAAACACACAATAGATGTTCCCCCTGGTACAAAACGCAGTTACAGAGTGACAGCAGATGCGCTTGGCCGCTGGGCGTATCACTGCCATTTGCTCTATCACATGGAAATGGGAATGTTTCGTGAAGTCCGGGTGGAGGAATGATGCGAATGAAGAGAAATTTGAAGGCCATACCTGTTCTGGTCGCCGGTTTGTTTACCTCACAGCTTTCTATTGCGGCGGGCTCCGTCTCTGCAGATCCCCACGCCGGGCACGACATGTCTGCCATGCAGATGCCAGCAGATGAGAATTTCACTGAGATGACGTCAATGGAGCCCATTGTAACTGAGAGCAGAACGCCAATTCCGCCTGTTACCGATGCCGACCGGAAGGCTGCATTCGGCAATTTACAGGGGCATGCGATTCACGACAGTGCGATTAATTATCTGGTTCTGCTGGATCAACTGGAATGGCAACGGTCGGATAACACCAACAATTTCAGCTGGAGTGTTAACAGCTGGATTGGAGGCGACACAGATCGGATTTGGCTAAAGAGTGAAGGTGAACGAAGCAATGGGGAAACGGAGGCGGCTGAAGCGCAGTTACTCTGGGGACATGCGGTTGGCCCATGGTGGGATTTGGTTGCGGGTGTCAGGCAGGATTTCAGACCTGCTTCTGCCCGGACCTGGGCTGCTGTCGGTTTTCAGGGGCTGGCACTCTATAATTTTGAGTCTGAAATTACGGGTTTTGTCAGTAATGGCGGAAAAGCAGCCCTTCGTCTGGGAGGAGAATACGACGTTTTACTGACTAACCGGCTCATACTCCAGCCATCCTATGAGGTGAATTTCTACAGTCAGGATGATGAATCGCGGGGTCGCGGCAGGGGACTGACTGACACAGAGCTGGGGCTCCGGCTGCGCTATGAAATACGCCGTGAGTTTGCACCCTATATAGGCGTTTCCTGGAATCAACTTTACGGGAAAACATCCGATATGGCGAAAAGAGAAGGTGAGAAAGACCATCAGGTAGTATTCCTGGCGGGAGCCAGAATCTGGTTTTAACGCACTGATATAAAACACTCAACTAAACAGGTAAATAAAATGTCGATTTTAAATAAAGCCATTCTTACAGGTGGCCTCGTTATGGGCGTTGCTTTCTCTGCTATGGCCCATCCGGAATTAAAAAGCTCTGTGCCACAGGCTGATTCAGCCGTAGCGGCTCCGGAAAAGATTCAGCTTAATTTCTCGGAAAATCTGACCGTGAAATTCTCAGGTGCAAAATTAACGATGACGGGTATGAAAGGCATGTCATCACATTCTCCGATGCCGGTCGCGGCAAAAGTGGCGCCAGGCGCTGACCCTAAATCGATGGTCATTATTCCGCGAGAGCCTTTACCCGCTGGCACTTATCGTGTTGACTGGCGCGCGGTTTCTTCAGATACGCACCCTATTACCGGTAATTACACCTTTACAGTGAAGTAATATTATGAACGACCTGATTATGATTGTTATTCGTTTTCTTCTTTATCTGGATTTGATGGTAATATTTGGATTGCCATTTTTTCAGATATATGGAATAAGCGGTGTCAGACATGAAACCTATAACCTGACTAATTTCAGGTCGTTTATAACCTTTGCTGTTGTTACAGGCATCATTCTTACTGGCATTAATATGCTCCTGGTATCTAATGCCATGAGTGGAGTAACTGACCTCAGAGAATTATCCATCCATGTTATCGAGATGGTGATAGAAGAAACTGATGTGGGTATTAGCTGGATTGTCAGGCTCTGTGCCCTGTTTACCACACTCGGTGCTTTGTTCCTTTACACTAATAAGAGAGTATTGTCCTGCCTGCTGATGACGATGAGTGGGGGCGTGGCGCTGGCTACACTTGCCTGGGGAGGACACGCCGTTATGCATGACGGTCTGCATTACTATCTCCATTTACTGAGCGATCTGACCCATCTCGGCGCTGCAGGTGCCTGGACAGGTGCTCTGGTTGCATTTGCTATCCTGCTGATGCGCAGAAACGAGCATAATGCACAGAGCGTCATTGTGATATCTGACTCCCTGGCAAAATTTGCCACGGCAGGAACGGTGATTGTTGTAGCCCTGATCCTGAGTGCGCTGGTCAACTATCTGTATATTGCTGAGGGTAACTTAACTCCCTTATTCAACAGTTCCTGGGGGAGGATATTGCTTGCCAAGACGGCTCTGTTTGTTCTGATGCTTCTTCTGGCTGCAGCAAACCGGTTTCACCTGGGTCCCCGGCTTGAAGTTATGGTCAGGGAAGGGAATTATGATCGCAGCGTTGCCCTGATGCGAAACAGCATCCTGACAGAATTCGTTGTTGCGATTATCATTCTGGGCGCCGTAGCGTGGCTTGGAATGCTTGCTCCGTCTCAGATCAGCTAGGGGACAGCCAAAGCTCATGCGTGAGATTTTTACTTTCATATCAGCGAGTTGACCATGCAGCGTATTTTAATCGTTGAAGACGAACAAAAAACAGGTCGTTACCTGCAGCAGGGACTGGTTGAGGAAGGCTATCAGGCCGATCTCTTTAATAATGGCCGCGATGGTCTCGGGGCCGCGTCGAAGGGACAGTATGATTTGATAATACTGGACGTGATGCTGCCTTTCCTCGACGGGTGGCAAATCATCAGCGCACTGAGGGAGTCCGGGCACGAAGAACCGGTCCTGTTTTTAACCGCAAAGGACAACGTGCGGGACAAAGTGAAAGGACTGGAGCTTGGCGCAGATGACTACCTGATTAAGCCCTTTGATTTTACGGAGCTGGTTGCACGTGTAAGAACCCTACTGCGCCGGGCACGCTCGCAGGCCGCAACAGTCTGCACCATCGCCGATATGACCGTTGATATGGTGCGCCGGACCGTGATCCGTTCGGGGAAGAAGATCCATCTCACCGGTAAAGAATACGTTCTGCTTGAGTTGCTGCTGCAACGCACCGGAGAAGTGTTACCCAGGAGTCTTATCTCGTCCCTGGTCTGGAACATGAATTTTGACAGTGATACGAATGTGATTGATGTCGCCGTGAGACGTCTGAGAAGTAAAATTGATGATGACTTTGAGCCAAAACTGATCCATACCGTTCGCGGTGCCGGATATGTCCTGGAGATCAGAGAAGAGTGAGGTTCAAAATTTCCCTGACCACACGCCTGAGCCTGATTTTTTCTGCGGTGATGCTTACGGTATGGTGGTTATCAAGTTTTACCCTGATTAGCACCCTGAATGGCTATTTCGATAATCAGGACCGCGATTTTCTGACAGGTAAACTTCAGCTCACCGAAGAGTTTCTTAAAACAGAGACGTTCAGGAACAAAACGGATATTAAGTCATTATCAGAAAAAATAAACGATGCGATGGTGGGGCACAATGGCTTATTCATTTCTATAAAAAACATGGAAAATGAAAAAATTGTTGAACTCTATGCCAAAAATTCTGTTGTTCCAGCGGTCCTGCTTAACAAGTCGGGTGATATTCTCGACTATATGATCCAGACGGAAGAAAATAACACCGTGTACCGCAGTATCTCGCGGCGGGTTGCCGTGACGCCGGAACAGGGTAAAAGCAAACATTTCATCATTACGGTTGCCACGGATACTGGGTATCACACCCTGTTTATGGACAAACTCAGTACCTGGCTGTTCTGGTTCAATATCGGTCTGGTCTTTATTTCTGTTTTTCTGGGCTGGCTGACCACACGTATTGGTCTGAAACCGTTACGGGAAATGACCAGTCTGGCTTCCTCCATGACCGTACACAGCCTGGATCAGCGTCTTAATCCCGATCTGGCTCCGCCGGAAATCTCTGAGACCATGCAGGAGTTCAATAATATGTTCGATCGCCTGGAGGGGTCATTCCGGAAACTGTCAGATTTCTCGTCTGACATCGCGCATGAGCTGCGCACGCCAGTCAGTAATCTGATGATGCAGACGCAGTTTGCACTGGCTAAGGAAAGGGATGTTTCGCATTACCGCGAAATTTTATTCGCTAACCTGGAAGAACTGAAAAGGTTGTCACGAATGACCAGTGACATGCTTTTTCTGGCACGTTCAGAGCATGGTCTGCTGCAGCTGGATAAACATGATGTGGATCTGGCAGCCGAACTGAATGAATTACGTGAGTTATTCGAGCCCCTGGCAGACGAAACAGGAAAGACAATCACGGTTGAAGGAGAGGGCGTTGTTGCCGGAGACAGCGATATGCTGCGACGTGCTTTCAGTAACCTGCTTTCCAATGCAATCAAGTATTCTCCCGATAACACCTGTACAGCGATACACCTTGAGCGTGACAGTGACTGTGTGAACGTGATGATTACGAATACGATGTCTGGCCCGGTTCCCGCTAATCTGGAGCGTTTGTTTGACCGGTTCTATCGCGCAGACTCATCAAGGGTTCACAACACGGAAGGCGCGGGGCTGGGATTATCAATTACAAGGTCGATCATTCATGCTCACGGCGGCGAGCTGTCAGCAGAACAGCAGGGGCGGAAAATTGTGTTCAGTGTGCGTCTGTTAATGGATTAATCCCGTTATTCAGGAGAAACCCGGAAGGTGACAAAAATGTCATCATTCAGTCACGCGATAAACAGAGGCGGTTTTTTATAATCAGTCATAAATCAGGACAGCGTGATAATTCAATCGCCCGGTTCCTGGCGTGATGATTAACCAGCCCTGAGATCAAATGCTTTCTCTGTTATAAGCATTGATTGTTCGGGTATGAAAACACCGGAGACCCAACCATGAAAAAGATCCTTGTATCCTTTATTGCCATGATGGCTGTCGCTTCATCTGCCTGGGCTGCAGAGACAATGAACATGCATGACCAGGTAAATAATGCCCAGGCGCCTGCCCATCAGATGCAGTCATCCGCTGAAAAAAGTGCAGTTCAGGGGGAGAGCATGAAAATGATGGATATGAGCGGTCACGATCAGGCCGCTATGTCCCATGAAATGATGCAAAACGGCAATTCTGCCGCCCATCAGGACATGGCTGAAATGCATAAAAAAATGATGAAAGCCAAACCTGAGAACACCCAAGAAACTGCTAAGCCATTTTCCGAAATGAGCGAGCATGAGAAAGCCGCTGTTGTGCATGAGAAGGCGAATAATGGCCAGTCTTCCGTTATTCATCAGCAACAGGCGGAAAAGCATCGCAGCCAGATCACCCAGAATTAACCCGCAGCTCCACTTGTCAGACCCTCATTTGACGCCGAAGTCACTGGCTTACGCTCCCGTCCGGGAGCGTTTTTTTATAAGCGAAATGAATAATAATGAAAGAGTCCATACACAATGTTTTTTTTGGTCATGTCGACCTCACAATTAACTTATATTGTTTGAGAATCCTGTTCCCCGGTCATCTCCAGGGTGCATGTCGCGCCGTATCCTGAGACTGGCTGAGAATACGAATGACCGTAACCATAGAATGTGATGATACAAAATAGATCGTATGCCGGTTCTACCGGCAGTGTGCAGATATCGTCTCCCAGCTCTGCACAATGCGTGCCGATATCATGCATGGCCAGCACATCAAATACTGCAGCTATACGACCGATCTATGCATCCGCCTGAACAACCCCGATCTGTCTGAAGCTGTAGTCCCAGATGGCCTCCAGATCCTCTTCTGCTTTGGGTGTCAGCTCAATCTCTTTCATTTGCCACCCTGGCCCTGACATTCCTCAGGAATGCATTCTTGTTCCATGGTTTCGCCTCGCCGCTGCTGATCCCTTCGGCCAGCAGATCGCGCAATTCCTGAAGTCTGGATTCAGCCTGCTTTTCATGCAGCTCATCACCCACGTCCACCGTCATCGTACGAGCCATAACCCCTCCATATCTTAATGTAAGATTTATTCTTACATCATTAAATCAGCTTACTACGCTGCTTCCATCTCCGGCATTTTTTCAAAACAACCCTGCTGCAGTCTGGAGATCCGACTTTGCCTTTTTTCGGATCTGAGCGGGAAAAGTGAGAAACCAACATAGGTGTAACATATCCATATGCCGGGCATCTGCATAGGCAAAGCATACGCATATACCTACCATCTGCATATGTAACACCTATACAAGCCGGGCTTGCAGGCATATACTTCACCTATGCGGGAATACTCCCTGGCACACTCAGCATATGAGGAAAAACCATGCGCACAGTTTCGATATTTAAAAACGGCAATAACCGCGCCATCCGTCTGCCCCGGGACCTGGATTTTGATGGCGTCAGCGAGCTGGAGATCGTCCGGGAAGGGGACAGCATCATTCTGCGTCCCGTCCGGCCGACCTGGGGCTCGTTCGCGCAGCTGGACAGGGCCGATCCGGACTTTATGGCGGAGCGTGAGGATGTGGTCAGCGATGAAGGACGCTTTGAGCCATGAAGAAAACCTGGATGCTCGACACCAACATCTGCTCGTTCATCATGCGCGAGCAGCCGGCAGCGGTGCTGAAGCGCCTGGAGCAGGCGGTGCTGCGCGGTGATCGCATTGTGGTCTCGGCCGTGACGTATGCCGAGATGCGCTTCGGCGCCACCGGCCCGAAGGCCTCGCCGCGCCATATTCAGCTGGTCGACGCGTTCTGCGCGCGCCTCGATGCCGTCCTGCCCTGGGACCGCGCCGCGGTGGACGCCACGACGGACATCCGGGTGGCGCTGCGCCTAGCCGGGACGCCGATCGGCCCGAATGACACGGCCATTGCCGGGCACGCCATCGCGGCGGGCGCCATCCTGGTGACGAACAATGTGAGAGAGTTTGCGCGGGTCCCGGGCCTGGTGCTGGAAGACTGGGTGAAATAATCCCGTAATAATTTCCGTGACGGAGACGACAGACATGAATGGGCTTTGTTGAATAAATCGAACTTTTGCTGAGTTGAAGGATCAGATCACGCATCCTCCCGACTGGATTTGCCCCTATATTTCCAGACACCTGTTATCACTTAATGGAGTGACCCCGAGCCCGTAGACAAATCTGCCCTATAGTTTGAGTATAGGGGGAGCATATGGGCACACCACGATTTACACCTGAATTTAAGGAAGAAGCCGTCCGACAGATAACGGAACGCGGTTATTCCGTTGCCGAAGTATCTGACCGTCTGGGCGTTTCTGCCCACAGCCTCTACAAGTGGCTACGGGCTATCAAACCGGATAACAGCGAGCAGCATGCCCGGGATTTACTGGAAGCCAAAAGCGAGATCCTGAAACTACGGGCGCAGCTAAAACGTACCGAAGAAGAACGGGATATCCTGAAAAAGGCCGCGCGGTACTTTGCAAGGGAGCCCGACTGAAGTATCGCTTTATCAACGATCACCGTGAAATCTGGTCGATCGTTACAATGTGTCGGGTCCTTAAGGTTGCCCGTGCCGGATTTTATGTCTGGCTCCATAACCCTGTATCTGCCGGAGAAAAGGATAACCAGCGACTGCTGGAACTCATCCGCGACTCCTATACGCTGAGTGGTGGAGTTTACGGTTATCGCAGGGTTCATGGCGATCTTCGCGAAATTGGCGAAGTGTGCAGCAGAAACCGGGTTGCCAAAATCATGAGGAAAAACAGGATTCAGGCTATACATGGTTATAAAGTGCCACGCGGGAGCCGGGGACGACCGTCACTGATAGCGCCTAATCACGTGCGGCGTGAATTTACTGTAGTGAAGCCCAATCAGGTGTGGGTCACCGACATCACCTACAGTGTGCCCGGAGTTCAGGGCGGGCATGGATGCTTAAATGAACCGCGAGTCTGTCTGGAATATTGAACCGGTAACTCACGATGAGAAACCCAACAATCCCACCGGGTGTGACGGTGGAGAACCTGAGCGGCAGTGACCTGCGGCATGCCCGCAGGGTGATGTAACCCGCTGACAACGGGGATTGAGGCGAGATCACTAAGCCGAGATGATCCTCAAGGTTAAGTACTGAAAGGCTGAAGAACATGAACCCGTTAATCCGCCTCTGTGGGTTGAAAACGTCACCACGGCCTACGTGATCTGACAGGCCGTGCAGGAGGAACTGGCAGTGATACGTAAGCACTGCCGGTCGAAGGTGTTTTGACATGTATGCGAAACACCGGGGCAGCAGCGTCTATCACGCTTGCGTTGCTGACTTCTGCCAACTTGCGGCAAGCAAGGATAAAGAGTGCGACGGGCAGCCTCCTCAGTATGCCTGAGTCCAGGCAGGTAAACCGGGGAAGGTCAGCGACGGATGTTAAGGGGGCATGGCTCCGATGACGCGCTGGCTGGCGGAGCTTCCGTAGTAGTCCGCGATGGGGAAAGCCCATTACATGGCGAAGGGAAGCAGTTTGAATGTGTTTGCGACGTGAATTAACTGACCTAACGAGGTGAAGACCTTTGATAATCAGCGAAATGCAACGCAAGCTTGCCACATGGGCGGCCACCGATCCGTCCCTACGGATTCAACGGCTGCTGCGTCTGATAACACAACCAGAATGGCTGGCTGAAGCGGCGCGGATCACGCTTTCATCAAAGGGGGCGCATACCCCCGGCGTTGATGGCGTGAACAAAACAATGCTACAGGCCAGACTGGCTGTTGAGCTGCAAATCCTCAGGGATGAATTACTCTCAGGCCACTACCAGCCCTTGCCCGCCAGACGGGTTTACATCCCTAAAAGCAACGGCAAACTGCGACCACTGGGTATCCCCGCGTTGCGGGATCGTATTGTTCAGCGGGCCATGCTGATGGCGATGGAGCCGATATGGGAGAGTGATTTTCATACGCTCTCATATGGCTTCCGGCCTGAGCGCAGTGTCCACCACGCGATCCGCACGGTGAAATTACAGCTCACAGACTGCGGTGAAACCCGGGGACGCTGGGTGATTGAAGGCGACCTGTCCAGTTACTTCGACACCGTACATCATCGACTGCTGATGAAGGCTGTACGCCGCAGGATCAGTGACGCACGTTTCATGACTCTGCTGTGGAAAACCATCAAGGCGGGACATATCGATGTCGGTCTCTTTCGGGCGGCCAGTGAAGGTGTGCCACAGGGCGGTGTTATATCGCCGCTATTATCGAACATCATGCTGAATGAGTTCGATCAATACCTGCATGAGCGCTACCTGAGCGGGAAAGCCAGAAAAGATCGGTGGTACTGGAATAACAGTATCCAACGGGGCCGAAGTACGGCGGTCAGAGAAAACTGGCAGTGGAAACCCGCGGTGGCGTACTGCCGCTATGCCGATGATTTTGTCCTCATCGTCAAAGGCACCAAAGCACAGGCGGAAGCCATCAGGGAGGAGTGTCGGGGTGTGCTCGAAGGCAGTCTGAAACTCAGGCTGAACATGGATAAGACTAAAATCACCCATGTTAATGACGGCTTTATCTTTCTGGGGCACAGGATCATTCGCAAACGCAGTCGTTATGGCGAGATGCGAGTGGTCTCAACGATCCCGCAGGAGAAAGCCAGAAACTTCGCCGCATCGCTGACAGCACTGTTATCAGGCAACTACAGTGAAAGCAAAGTCGATATGGCTGAACAACTCAACCGAAAACTGAAAGGCTGGGCCATGTTCTATAAGTTCGTTGATTTTAAGGCCAAAGTCTTCAGTTATATCGACCGTGTCGTGTTCTGGAAGCTGGCTCACTGGCTGGCCCGCAAATACCGTACAGGTATCGCTTCCCTGATGAGGTGGTGGTGTAAATCACCGAAACCGGGTCAGAGCAAAACGTGGGTTTTATTTGGTAAAACCAATCACGGCAAGCTCAGCGGCGAAATACTGTACCGGTTGGTGGGGCAAGGCAAGAAGCTGTTCCGCTGGCGGCTACCCGAAGGTAATCCCTATCTGAGGACGGAGACCAGAAACACGTATACATCGCGCTTTACAGAAGTGGCAATGGCGTTCGCCAGCATTTAAATGGAGAGCCGGATGCGCTGAAAGGTGCACGTCCGGTTCGGGGAGGAGAGGCAGGGAAATAGTCCGACTACGCCCTGCCTCTTACTCTACTCCGCACCTGGCAGGGCTGGCTGTATCTGGCGGTGGTTATCGATCTCTTCGCCCGTAACGTGGTGGGCTGGTCGATGAAGCCCACTCTCTCACGCGAACTGGCGCTGGATGCACTGATGATGGCGGTCTGGCGACGTAAACCCGACGGCGAGGTCATCGTGCACTCAGACAGTAAGAATGTCGGTGTCAGTTTTCATCATCATGCTTGCTGTTTTCTCAGCCCGGTGAGATCACTGATGCAGTGAAGACTTTCCGGCTCCCTGACTCACACTCTGATCGACCAGAAATGTGTCTTTCCCTGGACCCGTCGGTTGACGGAAAGTACTTCATGCGAGGCTTCTCCTCACCGATGCGCGTGACTCAAGAAGGGCCTGACGGCTTGTCTTATTACTGTCCTGTCCGGGTTATCGTCAGGAGAAATGACGATAAGTTTCAGAGCAGGATTAGATCATGGCGAAAATTAAGTCAGTTCTCACACCGTCTGTCGTGGGTGGAGTTGATACGCACAAGGATCTGCACGTTGCTGCAGTGGTTGATGAAAATAACCGCGTTTTAGGCAGTAAGTTTTTCGCGACAACCCGACAGGGATATCGTCAGATGCTGACATGGATGACATCTTTTGGAACTGTTGCCCGCATCGGCGTTGAATGTACCGGCTCATACGGCGCTGGCTTGCTGCGCTACCTGCAGAATGCCGGGATCACCGTTCTGGAAGTGACTGCTCCGGATAAGATGGAGCGTCGCAGGCGTGGTAAAAGTGACACAATTGATGCTGAAAGTGCCGCTCACGCAGCTTTCTCATTTATACGCACTGTCACACCTAAAACACGAAGCGGGATGATTGAAGCACTTCGCGTTTTGAAAGTTTGCCGAAAAACGGCCGTTGCGGCGCGTCGAATTGCGCTGCAAATGATCCAGATGAATATCGTTTCTGCACCGGACGAACTACGTGATCAAATACGCAGTCTGACCCGGATGCAACTGATTCGCACCCTGGCCGCATGGCGACCGGATGTTACGGCATATCGCAATGTTCAGGATGCTTATCGTATTGCCCTGAAATCGCTGGCTAGGCGATATCTTGAACTGCACGATGAAATAGCAGACCTCGATATTATGATCGCATCAATCGTTGATGAGCTGGCACCTGATCTGATTAAGCGTAACGCAATCGGCTATGAATCGGCTTCGCAGTTGCTGATCACAGCCGGTGATAACCCTCAACGGCTTCAGTCTGAGTCTGGCTTCGCGGCCTTATGCGGAGTCAGCCCCGTTCCCGTCTCATCAGGCAAAACAAATCGCCACAGACTGAACCGTGGTGGCGATCGTGCAGCTAATAGCGCGCTACATATCATCGCTATAGGCAGATTACGCACGGACACGAAAACACAGGAGTATGTAGCGAAAAGAGTCTCAGAGGGACACTCAAAAATGGAAGCACTGCGCTGCCTGAAACGTTACATCGCACGCGAGGTCTTTACACTGCTTCGAAATCAAAATCGGCAGATCAACAGCACTCAAATAACAACTTGACACTTAGAAGGGCGTCCAGGGAAGCCAGTACGGCAGTGACGACTGGCAGCGCTTCTGCCGGGCTAATAACCTGGTCCCGAGCATGAGCCGGCGTGGCAACTGCTGGGATAATGCGGTGGCCGAATCGTTCTTCAGTTCACTGAAAAAAGAGCGCATCAGGAAGAGAATATACAAAACCCGGGATCTGGGGTCGTCTCAGAATTCGGAAAATAAAGCACGCTAAGGCGTAGTCACCCCGTGACTCCCCCGCGCCGATGCAGCGAGCTTCGTTCCGTCTTGCAGTGACGCAATCAGCGGGCAGGAAACGTTCCCTTTCCGCGCATGGCAGGCGCACACCAGTTCAGACAGCACGGCCTCCATGCGTGCCAAGTCGGCCATCTTCTCGCGCACATCCTTGAGCTTGTGCTCGGCCAGGCCGCTGGCTTCCTCGCAATGGGTGCCATCCTCCAGCCGCAGTAGCTCGGCGATTTCGTCCAGGCTAAAGCCCAGCCGCTGGGCCGATTTCACGAACCGCACTCGTGTTACATCCGCCTCGCCATAGCGGCGAATGCTGCCATAGGGCTTGTCTGGCTCCGGCAGCAGGCCCTTGCGCTGGTAGAACCGGATGGTCTCCACATTGACCCCGGCCGCCTTGGCAAAAACGCCAATGGTCAGATTCTCAAAATTAATTTGCATATCGCTTGACTCCGTACATAACTACGGAAGTAAGCTTAAGCTATCCAAACCAAATTTGAAAGGACAAGCGTATGTCTGAACCACAAAAGTCTGAACCACAAAAGTCTGAACCACAAAAGTCTGAACCACAAAACGGGCGCGGCGCGCTCTTCGCCGGTGGGCTGGCCGCCATTCTTGCGTCGGCCTGCTGCCTGGGGCCGCTGGTTTTGATCGCCTTGGGGTTCAGCGGGGCATGGATCGGCAACCTGACGGTGCTGGAACCCTATCGCCCGATCTTCATCGGCGCAGCGCTGGTCGCGCTGTTTTTCGCCTGGCGGCGCATCTACCGCCCGGCGCAAGCCTGCAAACCGGGTGAGGTCTGCGCGATTCCCCAAGTGCGAGCTACTTACAAGCTCATTTTCTGGATCGTGGCCGCGCTGGTCCTGGTCTCGCTCGGATTTCCCTACGTCATGCCATTTTTCTATTAATCACAGGAGTTCATCATGAAAAAACTGTTTGCCGCCCTCGCCCTCGCTGCCGTTGTTGCCCCCGTGTGGGCCGCCACCCAGACCGTCACGCTGTCCGTGCCTGGCATGACCTGCGCCTCTTGCCCGATCACTGTCAAGCACGCGCTTTCCAAGGTTGAGGGCGTGAGCAAGACCGACGTAAGTTTCGACAAGCGCCAGGCCGTCGTCACCTTCGACGATGCCAAGACCAACGTCCAGAAGTTGACCAAGGCGACCGAGGACGCGGGCTATCCGTCCAGCCTCAAACGCTGATCCGTTAACCGAACTCGGGAGCGACACATGGGACTCATCACGCGCATCGCTGGCAAAACCGGCGCGCTCGGCAGCGTCGTTTCCGCGATGGGCTGCGCCGCCTGTTTTCCTGCCATCGCCAGCTTTGGCGCGGCCATCGGACTGGGCTTCTTGAGCCAGTACGAGGGGCTATTCATTGGCATCCTGCTGCCGATGTTCGCCGGCATCGCGTTACTCGCCAATGCTATCGCTTGGCTCAATCATCGACAGTGGCGACGCACGGCGCTCGGCACGATAGGCCCGATCTTGGTGCTGGCAGCGGTGTTTTTAATGCGGGCTTACGGCTGGCAGAGCGGTGGACTGCTCTATGTCGGCCTGGCCTTGATGGTTGGGGTGTCGGTCTGGGATTTCATCTCGCCAGCACATCGCCGCTGCGGGCCGGACAGCTGTGAATTGCCAGAACAACGTGGCTGACGGCAACAGCCGTAGCCACCACAGAAAAGGAAAAATACATGACCACCCTGAAAATCACCGGGATGACCTGCGACTCGTGCGCGGCTCACGTCAAGGAAGCCTTGGAGAAAGTGCCCGGCGTGCAATCGGCGCTGGTGTCCTATCCGAAGGGCACAGCGCAACTCGCCATTGAGGCGGGCACGTCATCGGATGCGCTGACTACCGCCGTGGCCGGACTGGGCTACGAGGCAACGCTTGCCGATGCGCCACCGACGGACAACCGCGCCGGCCTGCTCGACAAGATGCGCGGCTGGATAGGGGCCGCTGATAAGCCCAGTGGCAACGAACGCCCGTTGCAGGTCGTCGTCATTGGTAGCGGTGGAGCCGCGATGGCGGCAGCACTGAAGGCCGTCGAGCAAGGCGCGCAGGTCACGCTGATTGAGCGCGGCACCATCGGCGGCACCTGCGTCAACGTCGGTTGTGTGCCGTCCAAGATCATGATCCGCGCCGCCCACATCGCCCATCTGCGCCGGGAAAGCCCATTCGACGGCGGCATGCCACCCACACCGCCGACGATCTTGCGCGAGCGGCTGCTGGCCCAGCAGCAGGCCCGTGTCGAAGAACTCCGTCATGCCAAGTACGAAAGCATCCTGGACGGCAATTCAGCCATCACCGTTCTGCACGGTGAAGCGCGTTTCAAGGACGACCAGAGCCTTATCGTTAGTTTGAACGAGGGTGGCGAGCGCGTCGTGATGTTCGACCGCTGCCTGGTCGCCACGGGTGCCAGCCCGGCGGTCCCGCCGATTCCGGGCTTGAAAGAGTCACCCTACTGGACTTCCACCGAGGCCCTGGCGAGCGACACCATTCCCGAACGCCTTGCCGTAATCGGCTCGTCGGTGGTGGCGCTGGAGCTGGCGCAAGCCTTTGCCCGGCTGGGCAGCAAGGTCACGGCCCTGGCGCGCAATACCTTGTTCTTCCGTGAAGACCCGGCCATCGGCGAGGCGGTGACAGCCGCTTTCCGTGCCGAGGGCATCGAGGTGCTGGAGCACACGCAAGCCAGCCAGGTCGCCCATATGGACGGTGAATTCGTGCTGACCACCACGCACGGTGAATTGCGCGCCGACAAGCTGCTGGTCGCCACCGGCCGGACACCGAACACGCGCAGCCTGGCATTGGAAGCGGCGGGGGTAGCCGTCAATGCGCAGGGGGCCATCGTCATCGACAAGGGCATGCGCACCAGTAGCCCGAACATCTACGCGGCCGGCGACTGCACCGACCAGCCGCAGTTCGTCTATGTGGCGGCAGCGGCCGGCACTCGTGCGGCGATCAACATGACTGGCGGCGATGCGGCCCTGGACCTGACCGCAATGCCGGCCGTGGTGTTCACCGACCCGCAGGTCGCCACCGTGGGCTACAGCGAGGCGGAAGCACATCACGACGGGATCGAGACCGACAGTCGCCTGCTAACACTGGATAACGTGCCGCGTGCGCTTGCCAACTTCGACACACGCGGCTTCATCAAGCTGGTCATCGAGGAAGGTAGCGGACGGCTCATCGGCGTGCAAGCGGTGGCCCCGGAAGCGGGTGAACTGATCCAGACGGCGGTGCTCGCCATTCGCAACCGTATGACCGTGCAGGAACTGGCCGACCAATTGTTCCCCTACCTGACCATGGTCGAAGGGCTGAAGCTCGCGGCGCAGACCTTCAGCAAGGACGTGAAGCAGCTTTCGTGCTGCGCCGGATGAGGAAAAGGAGGTGTTCAATGAGCGCCTACACAGTGTCCCGGCTGGCCCTTGATGCCGGGGTGAGCGTGCATATCGTGCGCGACTACCTGCTGCGCGGATTGCTACGGCCGGTCGCGTACACCACGGGCGGCTACGGCTTGTTCGATGACACCGCGTTGCAACGGCTGCGCTTTGTACGGGCTGCCTTCGAAGCGGGTATCGGCCTGGACGCACTGGCGCGGCTGTGCCGGGCGCTGGATGCTGCGGACGGTGACGGTGCGTCTGCGCAGCTTGCCGTGTTGCGGCAACTCGTCGAGCGTCGGCGCGAGGCCCTGGCCAGCCTCGAAATGCAACTGGCCGCCATGCCAACCGAACCGGCACAGCACGCGGAGAGTCTGCCATGAACAGCCCAGAGCACTTGCCGTCTGAGACGCACAAACCGATCACCGGCTACTTGTGGGGCGCGCTGGCCGTGCTCACCTGTCCCTGCCATTTGCCGATTCTCGCCATTGTGCTAGCCGGCACGACGGCCGGCGCGTTCATCGGGGAGCACTGGGGTATTGCAGCCCTCACGCTGACCGGCTTGTTTGTCCTGTCTGTGACGCGGCTGCTGCGGGCCTTCAAGGGAAGATCATGACCGCTTCCCAGCCAGCCGAGAGTGGGCAGCTTTGAGCTTCGCTACCAATCTGGAGGAGTACCACCATGAACGCAAACGCCCCGAACACTGCCAGTTGCACCACCTGCTGCGTATGCTGCAAAGAAATTCCGCTCGATGCCGCCTTCACCCCGGAAGGCGCGGAATACGTCGAACATTTCTGCGGGCTGGATTGCTATGAACGCTTCCAGGCACGCGCCAAGGCCGCGACAGAATCTGACATTGCGCCTGTCCCTGGCGGTTCGCAGCCGTCAGATTGAGGCATACCCTAACTTGATGTCAGATGCCATGTGCAAACGATGTCAGAATAGAGTTAAATTTCCTATTGATGGGGTCTGAGGTCCAACCATGCGAAAAACCACGTTAAGAAAGCAACCTTCTGAAAAGGCGACGTTTATCAGTTTTTTTTCCGGCCATAAAGGGGGCGGAAATTATTCCCTGCACGGGTATTCGCAAGGATTTCGGTAGTGCTCTGGCTCTGCCCCCCATAACCTGGCGGACAGAGCATGATTGGGAAAGCGGTACCCTCACGGCAGAAACGATTGACGCAGGCTATATTTCTATTATTCTGGAAATATAGATAAAGGAGGTATTATGGATTTAAACACTGCTGCAAACGCACTTCGAGAACTGGGCCACCCGACACGTCTCAGCATATACCGGGAGCTGGTCAGGGCGGGTCATGAAGGCCTGCCGGTTGGCGAACTGCAGAAGCACCTTGAGATTCCTGCCTCCACGCTCAGCCATCATCTTTCAGCGCTGATATCCGCTGGACTCATAAGCCAGGAACGGCAGAGTCGTACCCTGTTCTGCAGGCCCTGCTATGCGCAGCTTGAGCAATTGATGGCCTTTCTGACAGAAGAATGCTGCGCAGGCGGCAGCTGCAGTCTGTCACCCGCAAAGACTCCCGAAGAGACCCCATTGTGAACAACCTGACTGATGCCCTGAAAAATATCGATCCGGCCCTCCTGGACGCGCCGCTGACGGAAGATAAGCTGAAGGCCAGAGAGATAACGCATCCGCCCCGCATCCTGATGCTCTACGGCTCGCTGCGGGCGCGCTCTTACAGCCGGCTGACAACGGAAGAAGGTGCCCGGCTGCTGACGGCCATGGGCGCGGAGGTGAAAATTTTCAACCCGTCCGGCCTGCCACTGCCCGATGATGCGCCGGAGACGCACCCGAAAGTGGCTGAGCTGCGGGAGCTGGTTCTCTGGTCGGAAGGCATGGTCTGGTGCTCTCCGGAGCGTCACGGGGCCATGACCGGCATCATGAAGGCCCAGATTGACTGGATACCGCTGACGTCAGGCGCGGTCCGCCCGTCACAGGGAAAAACCCTGGCCGTCATGCAGGTCAGCGGCGGCTCACAGTCGTTCAACGCTGTAAATCAGATGCGTATTCTTGGACGCTGGATGCGGATGATCACCATCCCGAATCAGTCATCCGTGGCAAAAGCCTGGGCCGAGTTTGATGAGGATGGCCGCATGAAGCCTTCTTCGTATTATGACCGCATAGTGGACGTCATGGAGGAACTGATGAAGTTCACCCTGCTGACGCGCGGTCGCAGTGATTATCTCACCGACCGCTACAGCGAAAGGAAAGAGAGTGCCGCGCAGCTTTCTGAGCGGGTCAACCAGCGCAGCATATAAAAAAGCCGGCAGATGCCGGCTTTTTCCACACTGTTATGCCCGCAGCCTGGTAAAAAATCAGTGGCTGACGCGGTTCCCGTGCTCATCAATGACGGCTTCGCCGTCCTCTTTGGTAAACGCGCCCTGCTGCGGGTCCGGCAGTATGTCCAGAACCACTTCGGAGGGACGGCACAGCTTCGTGCCGAGCGGTGTCACTACCACCGGGCGATTAATGAGGATCGGATGAGCCAGCATGGCATCGAGCAGTTCGTCATTGCTGAAGCGGTCTTCTGCCAGGCCGAGCTGTTCGTACGGTTCGGTATTTTTGCGCAGCAGGTCGCGCACGCCGATGCCCATATCCGCAATCAGCTTCTTCAGCTCATCGCGTGACGGCGGCGTTTCCAGATACAGAATAACCGTGGGTTCGGCGCCGCTGTTACGGATAAGCGCCAGGGTATTGCGGGATGTCCCGCAGGCCGGGTTGTGGTAAATGGTAATGTCAGTCATAAGCGGTACTCCGTAAAGGGGCTGCACGGGCGCAGCCCCGGGGTTAAAGTTAAACAGACAGGCGCAGGGCCAGCGCGGCCAGCGTGACAAAAAGCACCGGCAGGGTCATCACGATGCCCACGCGGAAGTAATAGCCCCAGCTGATGGTGATGTTTTTCTGTGCCAGCACGTGCAGCCACAGCAGGGTTGCGAGGCTGCCGATAGGGGTTATTTTCGGGCCGAGGTCACAGCCGATGACGTTGGCGTAAATCATCGCCTGCTTCACCACGCCCTGTGCGCTACTACCGTCAATCGACAACGCGCCAACCAGCACGGTGGGCATGTTGTTCATGACGGACGAGAGTGCCGCCGTCAGGAAGCCGGTGCCGAGCGTTGCGCCCCATACGCCGTGCTCTGCAAACCGGTTCAGGGCGGCGGAAAGGTAATCAGTCAGTCCGGCGTTACGCAGTCCGTATACCACCAGATACATGCCCAGCGAAAAGATAACGATCTGCCAGGGCGCGCCTTTCAGCACCCTGCCGGCGTCAATCACGTGTCCTTTGCGGGCAACCAGCCAGAGAATAAACGCCGCCACCGCCGCCACCAGGCTGACCGGCACGCCGAGCGGCTCCAGAGCAAAAAAGCCAACCAGCAGAAGAACCAAAACCACCCAGCCAGCCTTAAAGGTTCGTGCATCCCGGATGGCTTCCCGCGGTGCCTTCAGCTTCGCCAGGTCATAGGTGACCGGGATGTCCCTGCGGAAAAAGAGATGAAGCATCACCAGCGTGGCCGCAATGGAGGCAATGTTCACCGGCACCATGACGGATGCGTACTCGCTGAAGCCCAGCGTAAAGAAGTCAGCCGTTACGATGTTCACCAGGTTCGATACGATGAGCGGCAGGCTGGAGGTGTCAGCGATAAAGCCCGCTGCCATCACAAACGCCAGCGTGGAGCCGGGAGTGAATCCCAGCGCCAGCAGCATGGCAATAACGATCGGCGTCAGAATTAGCGCGGCTCCGTCATTGGCAAACAGCGCCGCCACTGCGGCACCCAGCAGAACGATATACGTGAACAGCAGCCGGCCCCTGCCGCCTCCCCAGCGGGAAACGTGCAGCGCGGCCCACTCAAAAAAGCCGGACTCATCGAGCAGCAGGCTGATAATGATGACCGCAATGAACGTGCCCGTGGCGTTCCAGACAATCTGCCAGACCACCGGAATATCACCGATGTGCACCACGCCGGTCAGCAGCGCCAGCGCCGCACCGATGACGGCACTCCAGCCAATGCTCAGCCCCTTCGGCTGCCAGATGACCAGTACCAGCGTCAGGATGAAAATCGCACCTGCCAGAAACATACCCGCTCCTATTGAATACAAATGCCTGTTAAACCGGACTGATAAATTTTCGATGCGTAATATATTCGATAATCCAGATATATACCGGTAAATTTTTAAATGCAGACAGGCTTGCCGTTGGTGGTGGCGTTATCGCGTTCAGCCTGCCGGCTGAGCTGGCGGATATCATCCCGCTGGCAGAGATAAGCCTGTTCGATAACCGCCGCTGCCCACGCCGGCATATGAGGCGACAGACGATAGTGGATCCATTTTCCGTCCCGCCGGTCGGTAAGCAGCCCGTTTTCTCTCAGCAGAGCCAGATGCCGTGAGATTTTGGGCTGAGTTTCTTTCAGCACGGACGTAAGTTCACAGACGCAGAGCTCCCCTTTTTCGCGTAGCAGCAGCACGAGGCTGAGTCGGGTTTCGTCGGAAAGGCTTTTAAAAAGCTGCAGGGGGGACACGGGTGGCATGGTGACTCCTTATTGTGACTGACCTGAGTGTACCTGTGAAACTTTCTCCGTCAAATTTATATTCACTTAATCATATGTATGTGCGAACGCCGGACGAGCCTGAGCATGCAGAAGGACTTTCCGTCCGGATGCGCCTGACCGGCATTCCATGAACAGCGTTTTTGCCCTGCGCGTTGACCCCGTTAACAATTCGTGTAGAGTAAAAAGCGCTTTTTGCCGTGGTTCATCTGCCCGGCGGGCATTTGTGGCCGGTACTGAACGTCTGTTCATCCGGTCTTTCTGATTACCCGCGCTGCTCTGTCAGCCGTGAAGGAGTGATAAACACCACCATGCGTCTTACGCCACCCTGAGTCGTACCCCTCCTCTGTCGCACTGAATAAACTTCGGCGCGCACTCAAAAACATCCCGTCTGCGGATGTGCTTTTTCGTACGTAAAATTTTTGCCCTCACGGGCTGACCGTAATCAAAAACTGAGAAATGACTATGCTGCTGTCCTCGACGCGTAAGGACTGGCTGGGTAACGTCCGTGGTGACGTCCTTGCCGGTATTGTGGTCGCGCTCGCGCTTATTCCCGAAGCGATCGCCTTTTCCATCATCGCCGGAGTCGACCCGCAGGTCGGGCTCTACTCTGCGTTCTGTATTCCCCTGGTTATGGCCTTCCTCGGCGGCCGTCCGGCAATGATATCGTCCGCCACCGGTGCGATGGCGCTGCTGCTGATCACGCTTGTAAAAGACCACGGCCTGCAGTATCTGCTGGCGGCCTCGGCGCTGACCGGCGTACTGCAGCTGGCGGCCGGCTACCTGAAGCTGGGCAGCCTGATGCGCTACGTCTCCCGCTCGGTGGTCACCGGTTTCGTGAACGCGCTGGCCATCCTGATATTTATGGCGCAGCTGCCGGAGCTGACCAACGTCACCTGGCACGTTTATGCCCTGACCGCTGCGGGCCTGGGCATCATTTATCTCTTCCCGTATCTGAACAAAACCATTCCCTCGCCGCTGGTCTGCATCATCGTGCTGACCGCCATTTCCATGTGGCTGCACCTGGACGTGCGCACCGTGGGTGACATGGGCAAACTGCCGGACAGCCTGCCGGTGTTTCTGATCCCGGATATCCCGCTTAACCTCGACACGCTGATGATTATTCTGCCGTACTCGGCAGGACTTGCCGTGGTGGGGCTGCTGGAGTCGATGATGACCGCCACCATCGTGGACGACATGACCGACACGCCGAGCGATAAAAACCGCGAGTGCAAGGCGCAGGGCGTGGCCAACATCTGCACCTCCTTTATCGGCGGCATGGCGGGCTGCGCGATGATTGGCCAGTCGGTGATCAACGTCAAATCGGGCGGGCGCGGGCGGCTTTCCACGCTCACCGCCGGCGTGGTGCTGCTGCTGATGGTGGTGTTCCTGCGCGACTGGGTGTCCCGGATACCCATGGCGGCTCTGGTGGCGGTGATGATCATGGTCTCCATCGGCACCTTCTCCTGGCGCTCCATCAGCAACCTGCGCAGCCATCCGCTGTCAACCAGCGTGGTGATGCTGGCCACCGTGGTGGTGGTGGTGGCGACCGATAACCTGGCGTTTGGCGTGCTCACCGGCGTGCTGATTGCCTCGCTGAACTTCGCCACCAAGGTCGCCCGCTTTATGGCGGTCTCCTCTGAGCTGAAGGACGACACCCGCACCTATACCGTAGCCGGCCAGGTATTCTTTGCCTCATCCGATCGCTTTATGAGCCACTTCGACTTCCGTGAAGCGGTGGAGCGCGTGGTGATTGACGTAACGCACGCCCACTTCTGGGATATCACCTCCGTGAGCGCGCTGGACCGGGTGGTTATCAAGTTCCGTCGCGAAGGCACGGAAGTGGAGATCAAGGGTATGAATGACGCGACCCGCACCCTCGTTGACCGCTTCGGAGTGCATGACAAGCCTGAAGAAGTGGAAAAGCTGATGGGTGGCCATTAATTTACTGGAGAAAGCATCATGAATAACACCGTTATTGCCTGCGTTGACGGCTCGCCGTCAACCCGGCCGGTCTGTGAGTATGCTGCCTGGGCAGCCGGTAAACTTGGCGCGCCGCTGGCGCTGCTGCACGTGCTCGAAAAGAGTGAGACTCCCGCCGTGTCTGACCTGACCGGGAGCATTGGTATTGACAGCCGGGAGCAGCTGACCGAAGCGCTGGTCCGCGTCGAGGGTGAGCGCAGCCGGCTGCTGATGGCGCAGGGCAAGGCCGTGCTGGCCGGCTGTGCGGAGCTCCTGAAGCAGACCGGACAGCCGGACGCACAGCTGCTGCAAAAGCACGGCGCACTGGACGAAATCCTGGCGGAGCTGGGCGAAGTCCGGCTGATGGTGCTGGGGCGCCGCGGGACGCAGAATCAGGTAGGCAGCCATCTGGAAAGCGTCATTCGCCTGCAGAAAAACCCGGTGCTGATTGTGCCGGAGACGTTTACGCCGCCGGCGCGGGTGATGTTTGCGTACGACGGCAGCAGTGAGAGCCGTAAAAACCTGACGCGCCTGACGGTCAGCCCGCTGCTGCACGGCCTGAGCTGTCATATCGTGATGGTCAACGGTGACATGTCAGCCCTGCAGGATGCGCAGGCTGTTCTTCAGGAAGCCGGTATCACGACCGAGACACGCCTGCTGGAAGACGAGTCCGTAACCGGGGCGCTGTGCCGCTACGCGGACGCCCATGATATCGACCTCACGGTAATGGGGGCCTGCGGGCACTCCCGGTTACGGCGATTCTTTATTGGCAGCCACACCACGGAAATGCTGTCTGAAAGCCGTCAGCCCCTGCTGATGCTGCGATGAAACAGGCGGGCCTGATATCAGGCCCGCCTTCACAGGGGAAAGAGGATGACGGGTATGAAGGTAAAGGCGCGTTATTGCGGCGCATCCGTCCTGATACCGGTGGCCAGCAGGCTGGCGCCAAGAATGTAGACCAGGCAGAACAGGGCCTGAAGATGCAGGGTGACATGGTTATCTATCAGCACGCCCATGATTACCGGGGATGCCCCGCTGGCAATCACCGTCCCTGCCTCAACCGCCGAGCGCACCCTGGCCAGCTGCGCCGGACCAAACAGCTGTACCCAGAGCGCGGTGGCAAGCGTTGAGGCAATGGCCGACGATACGCCGGTCATAATCAGGTAAAAAGGCGTCACCCACTGACCGTTGCTGAGCCATAGCGCCAGCATGGCCAGGGCCTGTGGCATCAGAAACCACGGCAGCAGCCTGCGTGGTGAGAGCCGGTCAATCAGCGGGCCAAACGACAGCAGCGATACCGCCTGGGTAATGGCATAGGCAATAAACCATACCGCCACCCACGACAGCTCCCAGCCTTTCTCCTGTGCCAGCCTCGCCTGGTGGAAGAAGAAGCCGGTGGTGATAAAGGGGGAGGCCAGCACGACAGGCAGCGCCAGCAGCAGGTTGCGGTTTCGCCATACCGGCGCCTCTTTTTCTTTCTCCTCACCCCGCTTTCTGAACGTACGCAGCGGCTTCTCTTTCCCGCGGGGCAAAAACATCAGCGCGACCCCCACGCCGGCAACAAGCATTCCGGCATTGATGCCCCAGGCAGCGCGCCATCCCGTCAGCGCGCTTATCTGCACCGCAATCACAGGAAAAACGGCCTGCGCCAGCGAGAGCCCCAGCGCGATGGCGCCGAGCGCCTTGCCTGCATCAAGGGGGAACTGGCGCGCCGTTGCGGTCAGCGCAGTATGCACCATCAGTCCCTGGCCGCCGAGGCGCAGAAAGTAAAACCCGATGCACAGCATCCACGCCGCCTGTGCGCCGGAAACCAGCAGGCAGGCCGTGAGCAGCAAAAGGGTGACCGCCAGCGTGAAGCGGCGGGTCGTGGTGTAGTCAATCAGCCGTCCGGCCCAGGTCAGCGTGATGGCGCTCATCACCGTTCCGATTGCGTACAGGCCGCCCAGTCCGCCGTCGGTGAGCCCAAAGGCCTCACGAAAATCCTGCCCGTAAAGTGAGACAAAATAGGTCTGTCCAAAGCTGGACATGGCCATCAGCATCGCACCGAACGTAAGGTGAGAGGCGTGATGAAACATAAACCGAAAAAGCTGACGCATGAATATCCCTGAAGGCGGGCTGCAGCCCGCCGATTAATCACGACGTGTCCGTACCGGCTGCTGCGGACACGGCGCCTGCGTCCCTGAAGCAGGTACACGCGGGTTCACCGTGAAAGGTGGCAGTCCCGTAACGGATATGAGAGAACGGTACCCGGCGCGGACTGGCTGTCGCGGCAGGCTCTCTGATAAAGGACGGGCGAAGAGAAACTCAGGGTGGCGTAATGTGCATGACTCACAGTCAGATATAAAATGCTGCCGAAACGATAATTTTTAATGCTCTTCAGGTCAAGCCTGAAAACGGGCTCCTCATGCCCGCCGCAGGGGGAGTCGCACAAAAACAGTGGATAGCCGCTTGATTAACGCCCGTGACCGGGCCAGAATTGCGGCGAGGTGATGGCGTTCCACCTTACCCAACCGCTTCCCCTGAGAAGCTGATGACGCCTGATATTACTCCCCTTTAACCGGGAGTATGTCAGGCCGCCCCGTATCATCAGCCTGCATACTCCCTCTGACACAGAGGTAAACCCCGTGAAATCTTATCTGGCCATTATCATTGGTGGATCCGCTGGCTGCCTGATCCGCTGGCTGCTTGGCGCACGCCTGAACAGCCTGTTTCCTGACCTGCCACCGGGCACGCTGGTAGTGAACCTTGCGGGCGGATTTATCATTGGTGCGTCGCTGGCCTGGTTCATGCGCCATCCTGACCTGGATCCGGCCTGGCGATTACTTGTTATCACCGGGCTGTGCGGTGGGCTGACCACGTTTTCCACGTTTTCCCTGGAAATATTCTCACAGCTGCAGTCCGGTAATTATTTCTGGGCGTTTACTTCACTGCTGGTACACGTAACCGGCTCCATTCTGATGACTGCCCTGGGTTTTTTTGTCGTCACATGGCTGCTGTGAGCGTGTGGCTGATGACGGATAAAAATGCCCCTGCCTGCGGCAGCTTTACAGGGCTTTACCTCTTCCGCCTGAAGCGGGCCGGACGTTATGATAAAATTAACGTCACGCTAATTCGTTAATTTATCAGCAATTAATTATCGTATTTTTTATATCTTCAGCGTAGCTCAGCCGGCTTATCCTCTGATAACCAGCGGTTGTATATCAGGGGAAGGCCTGTTTTTTTTGAATAAAGGGAGGGAGTGTGTCAGAAATCCCAGACAGAAATAAAAAGAGGATGTCAGAAGTGCCATCTGCATTTTTCAGCTCGCCCGCAGCCGGCGGCATCGTGCTCATCATCGCCTCAGCAGCCGCTATCATCGTGGCTAACTCTCCGCTCAGGGAGGGATATGAGGTATTCCTGAAATACAACGCCGCCGGCCTCTCCGTTGAGCACTGGATAAACGACGCCCTGATGGCCGTGTTCTTCATGATGGTCGGCCTGGAAATCAAGCGCGAGCTTCTCACCGGTCAGCTTGCCACCTGGGGCCAGCGCGCGCTGCCGGGATTTGCCGCGCTGGGCGGGATGGCCGTGCCTGCGGCCATTTACGTATGGTTTAATGCGGGCAGCGATGAAACCCTCGCTGGCTGGGCAATTCCTGCCGCCACGGACATTGCCTTTGCGCTCGGGGTACTGGCACTGCTGGGCAGTCGCGTACCTGCCTCGCTGAAAATTTTCCTGTCGGCGCTGGCTATTCTGGACGACATGGGCGCAGTGGCTATTATTGCGCTCTTCTATACCAGTAATATTTCGTTTCTGATGCTGGCCGGTGCGGCGGTCACGGTTGCTCTGCTGTTTATCATGAACCGTGCCGGGATTACCCGGCTGTTTCCCTATCTGCTGGCGGGGGGCGTGCTGTGGTTTTTCATGCTTCAGTCCGGGGTGCACGCCACCATCGCGGGTATCCTGCTGGCGCTCTTTATCCCGCTGCGGGTAACCGATCCGGATAAACAATCCCCTCTTGCCCGGCTGGAGCACGGCATCAATCCGTGGGTGACGTTTCTGATACTGCCGCTGTTTGGCTTCGCAAATGCGGGGGTCGCGCTCTCCGGTATGACGGCTGATGACCTGATGTCGCCGGTACCGGTCGGCGTTGCGCTGGGCCTGTTTGTTGGCAAGCAGGCGGGCATTTTCGGCCTGTCGCTGCTGGCCGTCAGCCTGGGCCTGGCAAAACGGCCTGAAAAAAGTACCTGGCTGCAGGTTTACGGCGTATCGGTCCTGTGCGGAATAGGGTTTACCATGAGCCTGTTTATCGGCAACCTGGCGTTTGCAGAAAGCCCCCTGTTGGTGGACGAGGTCAAGGTGGGGGTACTTGCCGGCTCTGTACTGGCAGCACTGGCGGGTATGCTGATACTGCGCTTTTCTCCTTCGCATCCTTCCCGGTAACGCATTCGGGTCCGGAAAATCCCCGTGATGACGGGGATTTTTATTTCCCTGCAAACTTATTAATCAACAGGGCCACCTTCATTACCGTCGGCATTTATTCAGGTGCTTATCATCACACTGGTGCCCGCATTTATAGTTTGCCGAAAAAATTCGCACCGTTAATCATGCAGGTACAAACAAAAAGCAGTCTTTTTGTCAATCATGGCAACTTTTCCTGGCCGCCCCCGGTTATGTCGGTTCTCTCGCCTGTTATTGGGGTCGTCTCAGAAAACGGAAAATAAAGCACGCTAAGCCGGTTGCAGCGGCCGTAGCGGCCTGAACTTGCCCGCGCCGATCTTGGCGCTGCTGCGCCAGAGGTAATCGCCGGTCAGGTTGATGTGCTCCCAGCCGAGCGGCGACAGGTACTGCAACAGGCCGTCATCGACGGCTTGACCGTGGCCACGCAAGGCGTTCGCGGCCCGCTCCAGATAGACCGTGTTCCATAGCACGATGGCCGCCGTCACCAGGTTGAGGCCGCTGGCCCGGTAGCGCTGCTGCTCGAAGCTGCGGTCGCGGATTTCCCCCAGGCGGTTGAAGAACACGGCGCGGGCCAGCGCGTTGCGCGCCTCGCCTTTGTTCAGCCCGGCATGCACGCGGCGGCGCAGCTCGACGCTTTGCAGCCAGTCCAGGATGAACAGTGTGCGCTCGATGCGTCCCAGCTCACGCAGGGCGACGGCCAGGCCGTTCTGGCGCGGGTAGCTGCCAAGCTTCCTGAGCATCAGCGAGGCCGTCGCCGTGCCCTGCTTGATCGAGGTGGCCATCCGCAGGATTTCATCCCAATGGGCGCGGACGTGCTTGATGTTGAGCGTGCCGCCGATCATCGGTTTCAACGCCTCGTAGGTGGCATCGCCCTTCGGGATGTAGAGCTTGGTGTCGCCCAGGTCACGAATGCGCGGGGCGAAGCGGAAGCCCAGCAGGTGCATCAACGCGAAGACGTGGTCCGTGAACCCTGCCGTGTCGGTGTAGTGCTCCTCGATCCGCAGGTCGGATTCGTGATACAGCAGGCCGTCGAGCACGTAGGTCGAGTCGCGCACGCCGACGTTCACGACCTAGGTGTGGAACGGCGCGTACTGGTCGGAGATATGGGTGTAGAACGTCCGCCCTGGGCTGCTGCCGTATTTCGGATTGATGTGGCCGGTGCTCTCGGCCTTGCTGCCGGTGCGGAAGTTCTGGCCGTCCGACGATGACGTGGTGCCGTCGCCCCAATGCTCGGCGAAGGGATGTCGGAACTGCGCGTTGACCAGCTCGGCCAGTGCCGCCCCGTAGGTTTCGTCGCGGATGTGCCAGGCTTGCAGCCAGGCCAGCTTGGCGTAGGTCGTGCCGGGGCACGATTCCGCCATCTTGGTCAGGCCCAGGTTGATCGCGTCGGCGAGGATCGTGGTCAGCAACAGGTTTTTGTCCTTGGCCAGGTCGCCTGACTTCAGGTGGGCGAAGTGCCGGGTGAAGCCCGTCCATTCGTCTACCTCCAGCAGCAATTCGGTGATCTTGACGTGCGGTAGGATCATCGCCGTCTGGTCGATCAGGGCCTGTGCGGTATCGGGCACCGCCGCATCGAGCGGCGTGATCTTCAGGCCCGACTCCGTGATGATGGCGTCCGGCAGCTCGTTGGCCAGCGCCATGCGGTTGACGGTGGCGAGCTGCGTTTCCAGCAGCGTCAGCCGGTCATGCAGGTACTGGTCGCAATCGGTGGCCACGGCCAGCGGCAATTCGCTGGCCTGCTTGAGGCTGGCGAATTTCGCGGGCGGCACCAGGTAGTCCTCGAAGTCCTTGAACTGGCGCGAGCCTTGCACCCAGATGTCGCCGGAGCGCAGCGCGTTCTTCAGCTCCGACAGCGCGCACAGTTCGTAGTAGCGCCGGTCGATGCCGGTGTCGGTCATCACCAGCTTCTGCCAGCGCGGCTTGATGAACTCGGTCGGCGCGTCGGTGGGCACCTTGCGGGCGTTGTCGCTGTTCATGCTGCGCAGCACCTCGATGGCGTCGAGTACGTCCTTGGCGGCGGGCGCGGCCCGCAACTTGAGCACGTCGAGAAATTCCGGCGCGTAGCGGCGCAGCGTGGCGTAGCTCTCGCCGATGCGGTGCAGGAAATCGAAGTCCTCGGGTTGCGCGAGCCGCTGCGCTTCGGTGACGCTCTCGGCGAAAGCATCCCAGGACATGACGGCCTCGATGGCGGCGAACGGATCGCGGCCCGCTTGCTTGGCCTCGATCAGCGCCTGGCCGATGCGCCCGAACAGCCGCACCTTGGCATTGATCGCCTTGCCGGATGCCTGGAACTGCTGCTGATGCTTGTTCTTGGCGGCATTGAACAGCTTGCCCAGGATGCGGTCATGCAGGTCGATGATTTCGTCGGTGACGGTGGCCATGCCCTCGATGGCGAGCGCCACCAGGGTCGCGTAACGCCGCTGCGGCTCGAACTTCGCCAGGTCGGCGGGCGTCATCTGGCCGCCCTCGCGGGCGATCTTGAGCAGCCGGTTCTGGTGAACCAGCCGCTCGATGCCGGAGGGCAGGTCGAGCGCCTGCCACGCCTTGAGGCGTTCGATGTGTTCCAGCATGTGCCGCGAGTTCGGTTTGACCGGGGATTGCCGCAGCCAGGCCAGCCACGTCGTCTTGCCGTTGTCGCGGCGCTTGAGCAGATCGTCGAGGCGACGGCGATGCACGTCCGTCAGCGGCTCAGCCAAGGCGTCGTAGAGACGCCGGTTGGCGCGGGTAATCGCTTCGGCGCTCGCCCGCTCGACGGCGTTGAGGGCGGGCACAATGACCGACTGCCGCCGCAGGTGCTCGATCAAGGCTCTGGCCAGCACGATGCCCTTGTCGGTTTGCATGGCCAGCTCGGTCAGCAACTGGACAGCCTGCCGGTAGTGGCCAATCGTGAACGGCTGGAAGCCGAACACCGTTTGCAGCTCGACCAGGTGCTCGCGTCGGGTCTGCTCACGCTGCCCGTACTCGTCCCAGCTTTCGATGCCGACCTTGAGCTGGTTGGCGACCAGTCTCAGCAATGGCGGGAACGGTGGCTCATCAGCGCCAAGGATGACGCCGGGAAAGCGCAGGTAGCAGAGCTGCACCGCGAAGCCCAGCCGATTGGCCGGGCCGCGCCGCTGCCGGATGATGGAGAGGTCGCTTTCGCTGAACGTGTAGTGACGGATCAACTCATCCTTGGTGTCCGGCAACGCCAGCAGGCTTTCGCGCTCGGCGGCGGAGAGGATCGAACGGCGGGGCATGCGGTTTCCTTCTTCTTGAAAACGTAGGTTTGTGACAAGCCCGCCAAGGCAACCGGCGCTGTCATTTTCAGAAGACGACTGCACCAGTTGATTGGGCGTAATGGCTGTTGTGCAGCCAGCTCCTGACAGTTCAATATCAGAAGTGATCTGCACCAATCTCGACTATGCTCAATACTCGTGTGCACCAAAGCGAGGTGAGCATGGCGACGGAGGCTCTGTTGCAAAGATTGGCGGCAGTCAGAGGTAGGCTGTCGCTCTGCGCCGATCAGGCGGCTGCTGCGAAATGGTGGTTGAGCATGCCCATGGCCTCCGTCAGCGCCGAGGGCCCAATGCCAAAAGCTCTCTCCACAAGGCGCACCTCGCCCCTGATGCCGGGCTGCAGGCACCAGGGGCGAGCCTGTCCTTTGCGCAGGGCTCGCATGACTTCGAATCCCTTGATCGTGGCATAGGCCGTGGGGATCGATTTGAAACCGCGCACCGGCTTGATCAGTATCTTGAGCTTTCCGTGATCGGCCTCGATCACGTTATTGAGATACTTCACCTGCCGGTGGGCCGTCTCCCGGTCCAGCTTTCCTTCGCGCTTCAATTCGGTGATCGCTGCACCATAGCTCGGCGCTTTGTCGGTATTGAGCGTGGCAGGCTTTTCCCAGTGCTTCAGGCCTCGCAGGGCCTTGCCCAGGAACCGCTTCGCTGCCTTGGCGCTGCGGGTCGGCGACAGGTAGAAATCGATCGTGTCGCCCCGCTTGTCGACTGCCCGGTACAGGTAGGTCCACTTGCCCCGCACCTTGACGTAGGTTTCATCCAGGCGCCAGCTCGGATCAAAGCCACGCCGCCAGAACCAGCGCAGCCGCTTCTCCATCTCCGGGGCGTAGCACTGGACCCAGCGATAGATCGTCGTATGGTCGACCGAAATGCCGCGTTCCGCCAGCATTTCCTCAAGGTCGCGATAGCTGATCGGATAGCGACAATACCAGCGCACCGCCCACAGGATCACATCACCCTGGAAATGGCGCCACTTGAAATCCGTCATCGTTCCGTCCGTCCAATCTCCGCCAAGCATGCTCAAGCTTCACGATTTTTGCAACAGAGCCCACACGAGTATTGAGCATAGTCGAGATTGGTGCAGATCACTTCTGATATTGAACTGTCAGGAGCTGGCTGCACAACAGCCATTACGCCCAATCAACTGGTGCAGTCGTCTTCTGAAAATGACATTTGGTATCTCTCATAAACGGATGTTTTTGAGAGAACTATCTTCGGCCTTCACACGCACGAAAGGCGGCGAAGCTCCGCCGTTAATCCGTCCGCCGGAGATCTCGCCCAGGCAGGCTGAAGGCCGAGCAAGCCTGACAGGCCCGAAAAGCCCGGCACGGGCGTCGGCGGCGATGACGGCGGCGGCATTATCCAGGGTTGATGATGGAAGTGGAGGATATCGACAACCTCTCGCGCAACCAAGACATCGCGGTCGGACTGCAAGTGATCTTGAAGCCACGGGCCCGTCCCACCCCGACATGGACCTCGATGCCCGAACGGACGTTAGATTTCGAGTTCTAGGCGTTCTGCGATGAAGGTTGGATCCCAGCCGGGATTGAAAGTGTCGACGTGGGTGAATCCGAGCCGCTCGTATAGGCCACGCAGGTTCGGGTGGCAGTCGAGCCGCAGCTTGGCGCACCCCTGCGTTCGCGCGGCATGGCGGCAAGCCTCGATCAGCGCGGAGCTGACACCCCGGCCCGCATGTGTCCGTCGCACCGCGAGCTTGTGCAGATATGCGGCCTCCCCCTTGAGGGCGTCGGGCCAGAACTCGGGATCCTCGGCCGACAAGGTGCAACAGCCGACGATGCCGTCGCTGCAACTCGCGACTAGGAGCTCGGATCTCAGGACGAAGGTCTCCGCGAATGTCCGGTCGATCCGCGCGACGTCCCAGGCGGGCGTTCCCTTGGCGGACATCCACGCCGCAGCGTCGTGCATCAGCCGCACAACCTCGTCGATATCACCCGAGCAGGCGACCCGAACGTTCGGAGGCTCCTCGCTGTCCATTCGCTCCCCTGGCGCGGTATGAACCGCCGCCTCATAGTGCAGTTTGATCCTGACGAGCCCAGCATGTCTGCGCCCACCTTCGCGGAACCTGACCAGGGTCCGCTAGCGGGCGGCCGGAAGGTGAATGCTAGGCATGATCTAACCCTCGGTCTCTGGCGTCGCGACTGCGAAATTTCGCGAGGGTTTCCGAGAAGGTGATTGCGCTTCGCAGATCTCCAGGCGCGTGGGTGCGGACGTAGTCAGCGCCATTGCCGATCGCGTGAAGTTCCGCCGCAAGGCTCGCTGGACCCAGATCCTTTACAGGAAGGCCAACGGTGGCGCCCAAGAAGGATTTCCGCGACACCGAGACCAATAGCGGAAGCCCCAACGCCGACTTCAGCTTTTGAAGGTTCGACAGCACGTGCAGCGATGTTTCCGGTGCGGGGCTCAAGAAAAATCCCATCCCCGGATCGAGGATGAGCCGGTCGGCAGCGACCCCGCTCCGTCGCAAGGCGGAAACCCGCGCCTCGAAGAACCGCACAATCTCGTCGAGCGCGTCTTCGGGTCGAAGGTGACCGGTGCGGGTGGCGATGCCATCCCGCTGCGCTGAGTGCATAACCACCAGCCTGCAGTCCGCCTCAGCAATATCGGGATAGAGCGCAGGGTCAGGAAATCCTTGGATATCGTTCAGGTAGCCCACGCCGCGCTTGAGCGCATAGCGCTGGGTTTCCGGTTGGAAGCTGTCGATTGAAACACGGTGCATCTGATCGGACAGGGCGTCTAAGAGCGGCGCAATACGTCTGATCTCATCGGCCGGCGATACAGGCCTCGCGTCCGGATGGCTGGCGGCCGGTCCGACATCCACGACGTCTGATCCGACTCGCAGCATTTCGATCGCCGCGGTGACAGCGCCGGCGGGGTCTAGCCGCCGGCTCTCATCGAAGAAGGAGTCCTCGGTGAGATTCAGAATGCCGAACACCGTCACCCTGCTGCGTAACATCGTTGCTGCTCCATAACATCAAACATCGACCCACGGCGTAACGCGCTTGCTGCTTGGATGCCCGAGGCATAGACTGTACAAAAAAACAGTCATAACAAGCCATGAAAACCGCCACTGCGCCGTTACCACCGCTGCGTTCGGTCAAGGTTCTGGACCAGTTGCGTGAGCGCATACGCTACTTGCATTACAGTTTACGAACCGAACAGGCTTATGTCAACTGGGTTCGTGCCTTCATCCGTTTCCACGGTGTGCGTCACCCGGCAACCTTGGGCAGCAGCGAAGTCGAGGCATTTCTGTCCTGGCTGGCGAACGAGCGCAAGGTTTCGGTCTCCACGCATCGTCAGGCATTGGCGGCCTTGCTGTTCTTCTACGGCAAGGTGCTGTGCACGGATCTGCCCTGGCTTCAGGAGATCGGAAGACCTCGGCCGTCGCGGCGCTTGCCGGTGGTGCTGACCCCGGATGAAGTGGTTCGCATCCTCGGTTTTCTGGAAGGCGAGCATCGTTTGTTCGCCCAGCTTCTGTATGGAACGGGCATGCGGATCAGTGAGGGTTTGCAACTGCGGGTCAAGGATCTGGATTTCGATCACGGCACGATCATCGTGCGGGAGGGCAAGGGCTCCAAGGATCGGGCCTTGATGTTACCCGAGAGCTTGGCACCCAGCCTGCGCGAGCAGCTGTCGCGTGCACGGGCATGGTGGCTGAAGGACCAGGCCGAGGGCCGCAGCGGCGTTGCGCTTCCCGACGCCCTTGAGCGGAAGTATCCGCGCGCCGGGCATTCCTGGCCGTGGTTCTGGGTTTTTGCGCAGCACACGCATTCGACCGATCCACGGAGCGGTGTCGTGCGTCGCCATCACATGTATGACCAGACCTTTCAGCGCGCCTTCAAACGTGCCGTAGAACAAGCAGGCATCACGAAGCCCGCCACACCGCACACCCTCCGCCACTCGTTCGCGACGGCCTTGCTCCGCAGCGGTTACGACATTCGAACCGTGCAGGATCTGCTCGGGGTCGTTTGCGGGAGAGGGCGAAATCCTACGCTAAGGCTTTGGCCAACGATATTCTCCGGTAAGATTGATGTGTTCCCAGGGGATAGGAGAAGTCGCTTGATATCTAGTATGACGTCTGTCGCACCTGCTTGATCGCGGCCGCGATAGCTAGATCGCGTTGCTCCTCTTCTCCATCCGCGTTCCAAGCTGCGGAAAGGCACCCATAAGCGTACGCCTGGTCGAGCAGGCGACGCGGATCGACGTCCAGCGCACGAGAGAATGCGTCCGCCATCTGTGCAATGCGTCTAGGATCGAGACAAAGGTCGTCTCTGTCAGCCGGATCGTAGAACATATTGGCGGCGCCAAAGCCCACTTCACCGACCAGACCGACGGGATCTATCACCAGCCAGCCGCGACTGGAGAACATGATGTTTTCATGATGCAGATCGCCATGTAGCCCACGCAGTTCCGAGGCATTGCTCATCATTTGATCGGCTATAATCGCCGCGTGGACGTAGTCAGTTTGACAACCTGCGTTTTGATCATCGCGCGCCCGCTGAAACAAAGCTGCAAAGCGATCCCGGATCGGGAGAAGGGCAGAAGGCAGGGGTTCCTCAGATGCGGCATACAGCTTCGCCATTAGTTCCGCTGCAATTTCGGTCGCCTGGTAGTCGCCGTGCTCGGCAACGATGTGAGAGAGCATTCGCTCCCCGGCATATTCGAGCAACATCAGATTGTTCTCACGACCGAGCAACCGGACTGCTCCCCTCCCATTGCGCCATACCAGATAGTCGGCCCCGCGCAGTTCATCAGCAATGTCTTCTATAGGTTTCAATCCCTTGACGATTGCAGGAGTCCCGTCTGGCAATGAAACTTTCCAAACGAGGCTGGAAAAGGTGTCCGCAATGAGAACAGGTTGCGAAACGTGCCAATGAGCAGGAAAAACAGGCGGCATGAACATCAACCCCAAGTCAGAGGGTCCAATCGCAGATAGAAGGCAAGGCGTTCGCGGTCGGGGGCTTCGATCCCCAATACATTGAATAGGACAGCGAAGGCGCGCTCTGCTTCATCTGGCGCTGCCCAGTTCTCTTCGGCGTTAGCAATCATGAGTGCCAAATCGGCATAGCGATCTGCTGTTCCGAGCCGCCCAAGGTCGATCAGACCCGTGCATTGAAGAGTTTTAGGGTCCACCATGAAGTTCGGCATGCAGGGATCACCATGGCAAACAACCATATCGGTGCGCTCTTGGTCGAGCCGCACCGGTAGCTCTCGTTCGACACGAGCCAAAAGATCGAGCTGCGGCGTACTCTTGTCCTCGTCCGGTAAGAAGTCGGGATTGACGGCATTGCGGGACACCACATCAACGGCGCGTCCGAACATTCGCGACAGCCTGCGCTCAAACGGACATTGATCAACCGATAGGCTGTGAACAGCGCCAAGTTGCTGCCCCATTGACGGCCACGCTTTGAGCAAATCCGCTCCAGACAGATCAGCCGCCGGTACTCCCGGAATTGCCGTTATCACCAAGCATGCACCCTCCTGTTCCTCCTGCCAGTTGATCACCTCGGGGCAAGCCACACCTCGACCTTTGAGCCAAATGAGGCGGTCACGCTCTCCAGCGAGCTCACCGCGGCGGGAAGCAGGTGCGATTTTCGCGAAGGCATGCCCGTCACCACGTCGAAAAACAAAATCACCAGATTCTCCGCCTCTGACAGGCAACCAGTCAGAATGCGATTCACCAAAAAAAATATTAGTTCGATTCAATGGAGGTTCCTTCAGTTTTCTGATGAAGCGCGGAGGTGGCTCAACCTGCGAAAAGAAACGAGTTGCTACGTAAGTCCGAGAACATGCTTTCCATGGTCTCTGAGCTCGCCTTTGGGACCGACATATCGGTAGAGAGTGACGCGCTCGATGCCGAGTTCCTTGCAGAGATCGGAAACTGAAGTATCGCGCTGGGCCATGGCGGCTTGCGCGAGACGCACCTGAGCTTTGGTGAGCGCGAATTTTCGTCCGCCCTTGCGACCGCGCGCTCTCGCGGAGGCGAGACCCGCCATGGTGCGCTCTCGGATCAGATCCCGCTCGAACTCGGCCAAGGTGGCGAAGATTCCGAACACCATGCGACCGGACGCAGTCGTGGTGTCGATCTGAGCGCCCTTTCCAGTCAGAACCCGCAGGCCGATCTTGCGGTCTGACAGCTCCTTCACCGTGTTGACCAGATGGGCAAGCGATCGTCCGAGGCGATCGAGCTTCCAGACCACCAGCACATCGCCGTCACGCAATGACTTGAGGCAGGCAGTCAAGCCAGGGCGATCATCACGACCGCCGGAAGCAAGATCATCATAGATATTGTCCCGTTCGACACCTGCGGCGCGCAAGGCGTCGTGCTGCAGGTCGAGAGACTGCGAGCCATCGGCTTTGGAGACGCGGGCATATCCGATCAGCATGTATCACAAACGTTGGTTTGAGGCGGCGCTTCGGCCACGATTGCATTGACCTCTGGAAATGTATCTCAACCAGCTTCATAAACAAAGCGTCTTGAACGCTATCAGATTTTGAAAAAGGAACATGTATGCCGCGTCGCGTCACTCTAACCGATCGGCAGAAAGACGCGCTGTTGCGCTTGCCGACTTCACAGACGGATTTGCTCAAGCACTATACGCTGAGTGATGAAGACTTTGGGCATATCAGGCTGCGTCGGCGCGCTCACAACAGGTTCGGCTTCGCCCTGCAATTGTGTGTCCTGCGCTATCCCGGCCGGGTGCTGGCTCCAGGCGAACTGATCCCTGCAGAGGTCATCGAATTTATCGGAGCGCAGCTTGGCCTGGGTGCCGACGATCTCGTAGACTATGCTGCCCGCGAGGAAACACGGCACGAGCATCTTGCCGAGTTACGGGGGCTCTACGGCTTCCGCACCTTCTCCGGACGTGGTGCGAGCGAGCTGAAGGAATGGTTGTTCCGAGAAGCCGAGATGGCGGTGTCGAACGAGGATATCGCCCGTCGCTTCGTAGCCGAGTGCCGACGCACCCGCACTGTCCTTCCCGCGACATCCACGATCGAGCGGCTTTGTGCCGCGGCTCTCGTCGATGCCGAGCGACGCATCGAGACGAGGATCGCCAGTCGGCTGCCTATGTCGATCCGAGAACAGTTGCTGGCATTGCTCGAGGAGACGGCTGATGATCGGGTGACCCGTTTTGTGTGGCTGCGCCAGTTCGAGCCTGGCTCGAACTCTTCGTCGGCCAACCGGCTGCTCGACCGGCTCGAATATCTGCAACGCGTCGATCTCCCCGAGGATCTGCTTGCCGGCGTTCCTGCCCATCGGGTGACTCGTCTGCGCAGGCAGGGTGAACGGTATTATGCCGACGGCATGCGCGATCTCCCGGAGGACAGGCGGCTTGCGATCTTGGCTGTTTGCGTCTCGGAATGGCAGGCGATGTTGGCCGACGCAGTGGTCGAAACCCACGACCGGATCGTCGGCCGTCTCTACCGTGCTTCGGAGCGTATTTGCCATGCAAAGGTCGCAGACGAAGCGGGGGTGGTGCGTGACACCCTGAAATCCTTCGCCGAGATCGGGGGCGCCCTGGTCGATGCACAGGATGATGGCCAGCCGCTGGGCGATGTCATCGCGAGTGGGTCAGGGTGGGACGGCTTAAAAACCCTTGTTGCAATGGCAACCAGGCTGACCGCCACCATGGCCGACGATCCGCTCAATCATGTGCTCGACGGTTATCACCGCTTCCGCCGATACGCTCCACGCATGTTGCGCCTGCTCGATCTGCGAGCTGCGCCCGTTGCACTGCCGCTTCTGGAAGCGGTGACGGCCCTTCGTACCGGTTTGAACGATGCCGCGATGACCAGCTTCTTGCGGCCCAGCTCGAAATGGCATCGCCACCTTCGGGCCCAGAGGGCTGGCGACGCTCGCCTATGGGAGATCGCGGTGCTGTTCCATCTGCGCGATGCGTTCCGCTCCGGAGATGTCTGGCTTACTAGGTCCCGGCGCTATGGCGATCTGAAACACGCACTCGTTCCGGCACAAGCCATCGCGGAAGGCGGTCGTCTCGCTGTGCCATTGCGGCCGGAGGAATGGCTGGCAGACCGGCAAGATCGCCTCGACATGCGGTTGCGCGAGCTTGGCCGTGCCGCTCGCGCAGGCACGATCCCGGGCGGGTCGATTGAAAACGGCGTTCTGCATATCGAGAAACTCGAAGCCGCCGCGCCGACAGGCGCCGAAGATCTGGTGCTCGATCTCTACAAGCAGATCCCGCCCACGCGCATCACCGATCTCCTGCTGGAGGTGGATGCGGCGACCGGCTTCACCGAAGCGTTCACCCATCTGCGCACAGGAGCACCCTGCGCTGACCGGATCGGGCTAATGAACGTTATCTTGGCGGAAGGGATCAACCTCGGCTTGCGCAAAATGGCGGATGCGACAAACACCCACACCTTCTGGGAATTGATCCGCATTGGACGGTGGCATGTCGAGGGCGAAGCCTATGACCGGGCGCTGGCCATGGTGGTCGAGGCACAGGCAGCGTTACCCATGGCCCGGTTCTGGGGCATGGGCACGTCGGCTTCGAGCGACGGACAGTTCTTCGTCGCTACAGAGCAAGGTGAGGCCATGAACCTGGTCAACGCGAAATATGGCAATACCCCGGGCCTGAAAGCCTATAGCCACGTCTCCGACCAATATGCGCCGTTCGCAACCCAGGTGATTCCTGCAACGGCAAGCGAAGCGCCTTACATCCTCGATGGCCTGCTGATGAACGATGCTGGACGCCATATCCGCGAGCAGTTCACCGACACGGGCGGCTTCACCGATCACGTCTTTGCCGCATGTGCCATTCTCGGCTACCGGTTCGCTCCGCGCATCCGCGACCTGCCATCCAAACGGCTCTACGCGTTCAATCCGTCGGCCGCCCCGGCGCACCTGCGAGCGTTGATCGGCGGAAAGGTCAACCAAGCCATGATCGAGCGCAATTGGCCCGACATCCTGCGCATCGCCGCCACCATTGCTGCCGGGACCGTCGCGCCAAGCCAGATTCTGCGGAAACTCGCCTCCTATCCGCGGCAGAACGAGCTCGCGACAGCCCTGCGGGAAGTCGGTCGCGTCGAGCGCACCCTGTTCATGATCGACTGGATTCTGGATGCCGAACTCCAACGGCGTGCCCAGATCGGGCTCAACAAAGGCGAAGCTCATCATGCGCTGAAGCGGGCAATCAGCTTCCACCGCCGCGGTGAAATCCGCGACCGTTCCGCCGAAGGCCAGCATTACCGCATCGCCGGCATGAATCTGCTCGCCGCCATCATCATCTTCTGGAACACCATGAAGCTCGGCGAGGTCGTTGCAAACCAGAAACGCGATGGAAAGCTGCTATCGCCCGATCTCTTGGCCCATGTTTCGCCGCTCGGATGGGAACACATCAATCTCACCGGAGAATATCGCTGGCCAAAGCCTTAGCGTAGGATTCCGCCCCCTCCCGCAAACGACCCCTGCTCGGCCATTCCGACGTCTCTACGACGATGATTTACACGCATGTGCTGAAAGTTGGCGGTGCCGGAGTGCGCTCACCGCTTGATGCGCTGCCGCCCCTCACTAGTGAGAGGTAGGGCAGCGCAAGTCAATCCTGGCGGATTCACTACCCCTGCGCGAAGGCCATCGGTGCCGCATCGAACGGCCGGTTGCGGAAAGTCCTCCCTGCGTCCGCTGATGGCCGGCAGCAGCCCGTCGTTGCCTGATGGATCCAACCCCTCCGCTGCTATAGTGCAGTCGGCTTCTGACGTTCAGTGCAGCCGTCTTCTGAAAACGACAGGCGCGGCACGGGAATCAAGGCATTGCGATTCTCGAAAATAGTTCTTGAAATTCTATTCTTGATTGCATATCATCTCAACGAGTTTCGATAAGAAAGGATGCGCATGCGACCGTCTGTTGTGCTTGACATGAAGCGAAGCGCAGTGCGTGAAGCGGTAGGCCGCTTTCGCGCCGCGAACCCGCGCGTCTTCGGCTCGGTGCTGCATGGCACCGACCGGGATGGCAGCGACCTCGACCTGTTGGTCGATGCGCTGCCCGGTGCCACGTTGTTGGACTTGGGCGATTTGGAAGAAGAACTGAAATCGCTGCTCGGCGTTGACGTCGATCTGCTGACTCCCGGCGACCTGCCGCCGAAGTTCCGGGCCAAGGTGCTCGCGGAGGCGCAACCGATATGAGCGAGAACCGCCTGCCCGATTACCTCGACCACATTCAGCAGGCCGCAACCGATGCGCGCAGCTTCGTGGAAGGGATGGCCAAGGACGACTTCTTGGCCGACAAGCGCACCCAGCAGGCCGTCATCATGAGCCTGATCGTCATCGGCGAGGCGGCCACAAAGGTGATGGATGGCTACGTCGAGTTCACCCAGGCGCATGCCGACGTGCCGTGGCGCAGCATGCGCAATATGCGTAATCGCATGGCTCACGGCTATTTCGACATCAACCTCGATGTGGTGTGGGAGACGGTACAGGAATGGCTGCCGGCGTTGCTCCAGCAATTGCCCGCCGTGCGTCAGGATGCCGACGATGAAGACCGTAACGACAACTGTGAAAGAGGGATCTCCGATGACTGTTGAATCGAGAATATTTTCTGTAGCCGAGTATGTTCAGCCGTCCGAAGGCGAGCCTATTCGTTCCGTTGTGCTTGAAACCCGAGACTCAATTATCGTGGTTTGGCATGTCCATCCCGGGCAGGAAATTGCGGCTCACATTCATCCTCACGGCCAAGACACGTGGACTGTTTTGTCGGGAATGGCTGATTACTTTCAGGGCAATGGGATTGTTCGTGCCCTCAGGGAAGGTGAGATAGCCGTGGCAAGACCGGGCCAAGTGCACGGGGCGCGAAATACAGGTACCGAGCCATTTGTGTTCGTCTCGGTTGTGGCATCAGCCAATGCCGGTTTCGTATTGGCTGAGCGATAGAGCCCAATCTCTGGAGTTGGTCCAATGAGCGGTCGGGGAGATAGGTAACAGACATGCAGCGGACACGGCTGCTAAACCAGGTCGCAAACCTCCTTGCGTCGCAGCGTGCCGCAAGCGACGCGATCAATCGAATGGGGTCGGCATGAGACTGAACACCATCCAGTTCCCGACCGCGTAGCCGCCTGTCCTGCCGATCAGGTCTTGACCATCGACGCCTGGGATCAGTCCTGAATGTTCTTGGAGACCACTACGTTATGAGCCGCAGCCGCCGCAAAACACCCATCGTCGGGCACACGACCTGCGGCAGCGAGCGCGAGGACAAGAAGCTCTGGCATCAGCGCTGGCGCACCCGTGAGAGCACGGCGCTGACCAGCGCGTCGCCCGAAGCCCTGAGCGCCCATCTGCCCCTGCTGGAAAACCAGGCCAGCAGCGTCTGGTCGATGGGCAAGGATGGCCGCTCCTACTGGCCCGTCAAGCGCCAGGCCGCCACGGCGGATCGCATCGCCAATCACAAGGGACGCAACCCGCAAGAACGCGCCTCCCTGAAAAAGCGCCTGCTGCGCAAGTGGATGAGCAAATGAAGCTCTCCTTCCATCAGCACATTGCGCTGTTCTGGATGATCGGTGCTCCGGGCGTCTTCGCGCCCGTGATCGAGAACGCCAAGCGGCCCGATGCCGGCGCCGTCATGGCGTGGGGTGTCGCGATCGTGGCGGTGATGATCCTCTTCACCCCTTTGCTGCTGCGCTGTCCACCATTCCGGCGCTGGTATGGCCGGACGGATGCGCTGTCGGAGCGGCAGCGCCAGGCGCTTGCCGAGCGCGGCCTGCGCCGCTACTACCAGACCGCTTTCGATGACGGCTACGTGCCCCGCGTGATGCCCTACGTGTGGCGCATCATCTGGACGGTCGGCGGGTTGATGGCTGTGACCGCCGTACTGCCTACCAACACCGGACGGCCAGCCTTCGATGCCTTGGTGGTCTTCTCGACCTGGTATCCGATAGGCGTGATGCTGCTGGTTTTCGCGTCGAGGCCCCTTGGCCGGTTGATTCGCCAAAGAGCACAGGAGCGGCGGAAATGAGCACGTCAACCATCGAGGCGCTGGCCAGCGCCTGGGCAAGGATTGCCGAGGAAGCGGAATTCCCCGCTGACTACGAGGGGACTGCCACACCACAAGCGCATCGGGCTAGCGAAGCTATTCAGGAGCAGATTCGGGAGCGCATCGTCGCCACCAACGACATGCGGCTGTTCAGCCTGCTGCACCTGCTGGGTCAGGCGTCGCTGCGCATGGAGCAAGCGCTGTGGCCGGAGGATTACGAGCGGATGACGCGCGAGGTTGAGGAAGCCCTGCGGCAAGCCACCGACGCCAACGCCAGATCGTACACCCACGAAGAAGTGATGCAGGCGATGCAGGAACGCATCGACCGGGCGCGAGACAAGCCATGTTGATTGGCTATGCGCGCGTCTCGACGCAGGATCAGAACCTGGAGCTGCAACGCGAAGCCTTGAGCAAGGCCGGATGTAAAAAGGTCTTCGAGGACAAGGTGAGTGGCACGCGGGCAGACCGGCCTGGCTTGGCCAAGACGCTCGAAATGCTGCGCGAAGGCGATACTTTGGTCGTCTGGAAGCTCGACCGGCTGGGCCGGTCGGTCAAGCAACTGGTCGATCTGGTCGGCGATCTGCACAAGCACGGTGTCCAGTTCAGGAGCCTCACCGACTCCATCGACACCGGCACACCATCCGGGCGGTTCTTCTTCCACGTCATGGCGAGCCTTGCCGAAATGGAGCGCGAGCTGACCGTCGAGCGCACCCGCGCCGGGCTGGAAGTCGCCAAGCAGCTCGGCCGCAAAGGCGGCCGCAAGCCGAAGATGACCGACAGCAAGATCGAGTCGGCCAAGAAGCTGCTGGCCAGCGGGGTGCCGCCCAAGGACGTGGCCAAGAACCTCGGCGTGTCCATTCCGACGCTGTACCGCTGGGTGCCAGCCTCCACGCACGCTTAGCGTGCTTTATTTTCCGTTTTCTGAGACGACCCCCACCACAACCAGAGGGAAAAAAGGATTATCTTCAGCACGCATCAGTCGCCTCCCAGGGTCTTTTCACGTTCCAGCACGCGCACCGTATCGCGCTCCATCTGTTGCAGGCGGTCGCGCTGCACGTTTTCGTGCGCCACCCTCGATACCGCCTCATCCCGGGCGCGAACGTCCGGGCTTTCAGGCAGCGTGACATCCGTCGACCGTTCCCGGTTTTTTCCCTCGCCCAGCTCACGCGCCAGCTCCCTGACCGCGTCGGCAGGTTCGGCAGACTTCTCGCCGCCGCGCGCCAGCTCGCGCACCGCATCTTCCGCCCGTTTCTCCAGCTCACGCCTCTGCTGCGCCTCAAGCTCCTGCTGCGCCAGCACCTCCGGCGGGATTTTCTCGCCGTGCTGCGTACCCGTCCCGTCGGGTACAACGTCAGCCCAGACGCGGCCTCCGGTGATGGCCCCCGGATTCCACGGGCGGCCTTCTGCATCGCCAATACGGACCACCACGCCGCTCTGCGGGTTCTCCCGCGCCAGCCGCACACCTTCTGCCATATCCCCCGCCATCAGCGACTCACCGTTTCGGCTGGCCTGAAGGCCGGCAAACGCAGCGTCCCCGCTGCCCATCACGCGCCCTTCACCGCTCAGCCCCTGAAGCCGCCCGTCCCCGTCGGTCAGGGTGCTCAGCCAGACACCCGCCTGCCTGCCGTTGCGGTCAAAGGCAGGCAGCGCCACGTGCGGCTGCGGGTATTTCCTTCCCGGAGAGATAAACTTCGCCAGCGTAGTCTCAGGCCGCAGCCCGGCCTGGCGCAGCGCGGCGCGGCCCGCCGGGACCTCGCCCAGCCCCTTTGCCGATGCCGTGAGGCGGGCGGCGTTCGCCACCGCGCGGTCGTTGCGCGGCTCCACGATGTCGTGAGCGGTGCTTTTCGCCTGCGATTTTTCCATGGCGGCCACCCACTTCTCGCGGTTGTCGGTGTAGACCTGCGCGTGCTGCTTCATGCGGCTCAGCGCCACGTAGGCCGACTCGAAGTTCACCATCTGCTTACGCCCGCCGTCCGTGCCCTGAAGTGAAATGGAGAAGGGCTCGCTCGCGCCCTGTGCGCCGTAGACCGTCACGGCGTAGGCAAGGTCAATGTGCTGCTCCGCAGGCTCCACACCCGGCCTGACCGTACGGGTCTGCTTCCCGTCCGTCAGCGTGACGCTGTCACCTTTAATGTCGCTGACCGTCCAGACGCTGTTGGCCACAAAGCCCCGATCGTTGTCGCTTTTCGAAAAGCGCATCCGGTCCCCCGGCGAGACGGCGATGGTGTCCTGGCGGTACAGCGTCACGCCTTCGGTCACCGCCTGTGCGGGTGAAAGACTGCGGGTATTGCCCTGTGCGTCCTTCAGCGTCACCAGGTGCGCGTCCTTATCCAGCGCGTCTATTCTGTAGTAGGTGTTGTCCAGCAGGACCATGCTGCTGGCGTGACTCTGCCAGGTGTCCATTCGCCGCAGCTCGCCGTCGCGGATGTTTGCCGGCGTCAGCACGGGCACGATCGCCTCTTTCTCGCCCAGCTCTCCCGCCTCGCGGCGCGCGTCGTGGATCATCGCATTAAGCTGGCGCCGGTCGGCGTTCAGGGCGGTGATGACGATGGTCTGCGCCTGCGCCTGCGGCGTGCGCCCCGTGTAGTCCTTCACGATGGCCTCCAGCAGCGTTGCGGGCTGCCCGCCGGGCGCCAGGTCTCCGGCCTTAATCGCATCGGCAATCGCCTTCTCCTGCTCGCGGCTGAACTCCATGGCCGAACCGTCAGGCTGCCACGCGTCCGGCCTGCGCGGAACCTGCTGCGGCGCCACGCTCTCAAGGGTGGTCAGGGCGCTGCCGATATTCCTCTCAATGAGGCTGTACACCGCTGGCCGCAGCGCAGGCGTCTGGCGGACTATCTCCTGCATCACCGCCGTATCGATGGCGCTGCGCTTCTGAAGCAGCCGGAAGGGCTGGCCGGGCGCGATGGACTGTAACTGGTCGGTGTCGCCGCTCGATACCGCGCGGCCGCCGCCTCCCGCAATCAGGCTGTACGCCTTCGCCATGTCGGCGTTGCCCACCATCGAGCTTTCGTCGATGAGGAACAGCACGTTGCTGAAGTCCGGACGCTCGCCGCCGCGCAGCTGCTGCTGCGTGTCGTGGATAAAGGCCGCCAGCGTCTGTGATTTGGGCACGCCCGCATCCCGCATCTCCCCCACCGCCCGGTGAGTCGGGGCCACGCCGATAACGCGCGGCCGCCGCTCTTCCGGCAGCGTGCCGATGGCCGACATGACCGCCCGGAACTGCGTCGTCTTGCCCACGCCCGCGTAGCCCTGGACCAGGGTAAAGCGATCGGGGGACTCCAGAATCATGCGCGTGGCGTTCTGCTGCCCGTCGGTCAGGCCCGCCAGCTGCGCGTCCGGAACCTTGCCCATCAGCGGGGTGACGGCATCCTTTCCTTCAAGGACGTGGCGGATAATACTTTTCTCAGCGTTGTAGGACTGACGCGAGACGAGCTGCTGCAGTCCGTTCCCCTGCGAAACAGGCACCGATATCAGCGCCCCGCTGCGCGTCTGGCGCGCAATTTCATCCTCAATCGCGGCCAGACTGAGCTTGTCCTGTGCGAAATCCTTCGCGGCGGCCATCAGCTGCGGTCGGGTGAACGCCAGCCCGTTACCCTCAAGCGAGGGAATGGCCAGGTGGATGGCCTGCTGCTCCGGCGTGTGCAGCGCGGCCTTCTGATGCGCCAGCGCTTCGCCAAGGGAGTCCTTCCCGGCGGCCTCCTTCACCTGCGCCGTCACCACGGTCCAGGCAGACTGGCGGGACAGCTTCTCCTCCGTTTTCTGCACCGTCTGCGCGGAATAAAGCCTGATCTCAGCACCGCTGCGGGCCAGGCCGTTCAGCGTGGCGTTATCCATCTCGCGCTGCGTCAGCGAGGCGTAGACCGTGGCGCTGTCGCTCACCGATCGGCCCGGCGACTCCACCCAGCCCTGACCGATCTTCGGGGCCGTGAACGGGCTGTCGCCCGCCGGCAGCACCACCTGCGTTTTTCGCCCCGGCAGGCTGACGTGGATACCCTTCTCATCGATGCCCGTCACGGTCACGCTGTCCCCGCCCTTCAGGCGCGCGCCCTGCGTCTGGCCCAGCACGGCCAGGCGGTCACCTTCGGTCACCTGAAGGGTGCCGGTGCGGTAGAGGGACCAGCTGCTGTCGAGTTCCGTCAGGCGGGTCACCTGCGTTTCACCCTGCGCGTTGCGCAGCGTCAGGCTGTTGTTGCGGGCGGTGACGCGATCGATAACGAAGCGCTCGCGGCTGCGCTCTTCAGCATTCCAGCGCTCCATCACCATGCCCTCCCGGTAGTGATCCCGAACCTGCCGGTGGCGTCCGTCAAGCCACACCGGCTCAAGCGTGGTAATGCTGATATCGCGCTCGCCCAGCACCTTTTCACCTTTCAGGGCATCGCGCACGGTGGCCGCCAGCGCCGCCTGCTCGCGGGCGCCGCTAATCTGCACCACGGCCTCCTTGCCGGCACGAATGCTCTTCGCAAAGTCCGCCGCCAGGCGATCGTAGCGTTCGCGCCTGTCCGGCTCGCTGATGACCGAGACACGGGTTTTCTCGCCGCCCTGCCAGGCCAGCGTACTGACGCCCGCCTCCTTCATCACGGTCAGCGCGCTGCCGGTTCCGGTGCGCTGGCCGCTGTCAGCAATCAGCAGCTGGACGTTATGGCGCAGTGCGCCGTCGAGCAGTGTCAGCGTCTCCTTCAGGGTCAGCTTCTCGCCCTGGTCGACAATCAGCGTGCTACCGGGAATGAACGTCATCCCTTCAGTCAGTCCGCGCCTGTCGGTGATCAGCTCGCCGCTGAGGCGCTCATCCCTGGCCAGGTTTGCGGCCGAACGGCGGTCAGCGGCCATAATCTGCACGTCGCGGCCCTGCTCGCGCGCCATCATGGCAAGCTCCGCCACGCGCTCGCGCTGTCCGGCCGCCCCGCCCTGTCCTGAGATGATGGCCACCGGAGAGCGGTCCTGCGCCAGCACGCTGACGGCATCGCTGAACGCCCGGCTGCGGGGCACGCTTTTGTCGGGGAAGACATCCACGCGGCCCTGCTGCTGAAGTTCGCGCGACAGCGCCGACACGGACAGCTCGTCCAGAACGTGAACGTTTGAGGTGAACAGCCCCTTCTCTTTATCGAGCGGGATCAGCTGCTCGTTTTTGATGGCCGCATCGATGCCTTCCCGCGCCTGCTCAATCATGCCGGGACGCGCGGGCAGCTGGCCGAGGGTGGTGGCCAGCAGCTCGGAGTAGGTAAACCGCGCCCGCCGGTCGCTGAGCATGGCAATGCTCTGGCTGACCGCCGCAGGCGCATCAGGGGATTCCGGAGTGCTCACCGGAACGGCACCTTCACGTACCCGCAGGTCAGCGGCCTCACGGTAGGCCTGGATGTCGAAGCCCGTCTCCTTCAGGGTGGCCATCCATTCGGCCATGCGCTGCTCCGGATCGACCTTCTGTTTGGACTGGCGGGTATCGAGCGCCGCCACGTCGCGCGACTTCAGTGACGCATCGTCTCCGACTGCCTCGCGTATGGCCTTACTGCGGCTGGAGTACGGCTCCGTCGGGACGCCCTTCAGCTCCCACATTCCGTGCTTGCCGACCGTTTCGGTCTCGTAGCCCATTGACGTCACGTCGTCCTTCAGCGCGGCGCGGTACAGGCGGCCAAAGGCTATCTGGTTCGCGTAGACGTTTTCGATAAAGCCGGTCTTTCCGATTTTGTCGCTGCTGAGCGTGCGCCAGGTTCCGTCGTGCTGCGTGACGTTGGCCACCACGGCGTGTGTGTGCAGCTGCGGCTCCTGGTCGCGGCTGGTATCGTGGTTAAACAGCGCCATCACCAGGTTGCCGGTCAGCTGCGTCTCGCTTTTGCCGTCGGTCATGACGCGCGTGGAGGCCAGCGCCTCGATCTGCTTAATGGCCGTGTCCACGGCGCGGTTGTGGGCGTCGATGAGGCGCGTGTCGCCGCCCAGCATGGCCATCACCGAGATGCTTTTCGGCGCTGAAAACGTCAGGTCGTAGCCAGGACGGTGTTTGTTGGTCCCGTCCTGGGCGCGGCTCAGATCGCTGCCGTCGGGGAGCTTTCCTTCCAGTACGCGGGTAAAGGTTTTCACGTCCACGTTGCCGCTGAGTCCCAGCGCCTTAGCGCCTTCACCCGCCCAGCGTTCGCCCATGCTGCCGATAACGTAGTAGTTGTCCTTGTCGGTATAGTAGTTGCCCGCGCTGCCGGCAGACTTAACCGAGCCGATGCTCATCATCAGATATATCCTCCCGGCTCAAGATCGTCGTCATGGGTCCGGTGAACGTTGATGTTCACCTCTTCACGCCTCTGCCGCTCCTGCGGCGTCAGCTCGTCCTGCTCCGCCTGCCAGGCCTCCCAGGCAGCCATATCGACTACTTCGCCGCTTTCATCAATGCCCGGCGGCAGCTGCTCGGCCTCCTCGGCCTTCGTCTCAAGCACCGATTCGGTGCCGCCGGTACCCGCAACGGCGGCGGCCGCAGCAGCAGAGGTACTGGCTGCGACAGGCGCAGGACGTGGCGTTATAACAGGGGCAGGCTGTGTCTCCTGTGGCTGCTGTGGCTGCTGTGGCTGCTGTGGCTGCTGTGGCTGCTGTGGCTGGCCAGCATTCTCCGGGGCTGACACCGGAGCAATGGCTTCCGTATCCGGCTCGAAAAGCATGGCCACGCTGCGGGACTCGGCCTCGCGGGCCGCAAGCGCCGCATTCAGGCGCTGCTCGGCCTTGTCATCGATACGGCGCTGAATGAATTCAGGCGCCACCTTCGGGCGCTCCTGATATTTCAGGGCCATCTTCACCGCCGGATACGGTCCGGGGAGGGTGACGTAGCAGGACAGGTCGGGCAGCGTCTGGATATCGGAGTAGCTGACCAGGGTCACGCGCTCCATATCCTTACCGACCGACGTGCCGTCACGCACCGGGTCGACACCGTAAGAATATTGCTCTGAAGCCTTGAGGATTTCTTTCTCGCCGATTTCACCGGCGGCGAACTCGGCAATATTGCGTGACGGGGAACGGAAGAACGCGCGGGTGTTCAGCACGTCGAACAGCGTTTCCGCGGGCTTCTGGCCGTAGATATCCTCCAGCTGGGCATAGGACTGGATGCCGATGACGTAGCAGCCGCCGAACTTACGCGCCTCCGGCAGGATTTCAACCAGGTCCGGCAGCTTGTGCAGGGTCGGCAGTTCGTCGGCAAAAATCCAGACGCGGCGGTTGCGGTTCTCTCCCATGGCCAGCAGGCCACGGATGGCAATGGACAGCCACATGGAGATGACCGGCTTCAGGGAGGCATGGGTATCGGCATTTGAGGAGATAAACAGCCAGCCGTTCCGCCCGTCTTCCCGCACGCCGCGCATCCAGTCGCGGATTGTGAAGGGTTCGCCGTTGTGCTCAATGCCCTGAAGGTAGCGGATGGCCTTGACGTAGTTGGTCAGCACCGCACGGATCGAGATGGCCGTCTTCTCGATTTTCTCCTCCACCAGGTTCGCCGCCGGCGAATTCTGAAGGTATGAACGCAGCTTCTCAATCTTGATGGAGAGCAGCGTGTCGACCAGCTTGCTGTAGCTGCGGTCCTTGTCATTACGCATCAGGTAGGCCGCTTCCGCAAAGATGGTGCGCCCGGAGCCCTGCCAGAAGGGGTCTTCTTTTGTGCCCATCGGGATGAGGGTGTTGGAGACGTTATCGAAGTCAGGCTGTGTCAGGCACTCGCGCCATAAATCCCAAGCCGCGCAGCGCGCATCCATCGGGTTGAGTATCTTGTCGATTGCCGGGTCGTAGTAGCTTTTAACGAACTCACAGGAGCGGTCGTAGACGATGACCATGTCGCCGCGCTTGCGGGCATAGTTCATCAGGCGGCGGATGACTTCGGACTTCCCTGCCCCGACGGTACCGTGCAGGCAGAAGTTCTGTATCTCGGAGTTTTTGATGAGCGGCAGATCACCAATTTTGATATCGGATGCCAGATTGTCGCGTTTGAGCATTCTGGCCACTTCTCTGGGGTCGTCGGTCAGCTGGCGACCGCCCGTGACTTCGTCCTCGCTCTGCTGTTTGCCCTGATGTCCCAGAATCCACGTGGTGACAAAGAAGGCGATGACGCAGACCACGGCGGCAATGATGGCAGCGAGGATAAAAGCGGTCCAGACCTGGTCAGCACACCAGATAACGTACTTGTCCTGCAACAGCTGCTGCGCGTTGTACTTCAGTTCCTTGCCGTAGTAGCGAATGGTGTAAACGGGCTGTGACTTCAAAACATCACGCATGGGAGCAAGCGTCTGGCACCAGTACCAGACCATGCCGTTGACGAACGTCTGCCACGACAGCTTCACGGTGAGCGTCAGGGCGACGATGATCCCGAAGAGAATAACGAGACAGTACAAAATGATGTTGGCGATCTGGCTGAACATGCGGATGCGCATGCTCGCGATCTGACCGCCCTGGGTCATATCCTTGGCATTAAAACTCATATTATACTCATTGAGGTTTAGAATAGTTAAACTGGGTATTCAGGATGAACATTCAGACGGACAAAAAGAAAAAACAGCCCGTGTAGACGGGCTCAAATAGTAAAGAAGAATTTATTAATGTTAATTACAGTGGCGCCATCCATTAGGGCTTGACCAGATTATATTATTCACATTGGTTAAGTCATTGATGACAAATCCATCACCACCGTGCCAAACCAAACGTAATTGCAGCTTGTTTTTTTCTTTCTTTTCAACATAAGCTTTGTAATATACAGTTCCAGGATATTGATTAGACTTTACCTCATAATCATCTCGACAGATCAAGTCACCGATATTGGCATTAACTGGTGTATTCATCTGAATATCCCTCATCGCTTTTACAGCTTTCTCCTTAGATGCCTCAATCTCTTTGTCCACATCAATATTATGCTGGACACGCTCGCTAATATAACCAAGTTTCTCAGCAGTGTTTAGCCATTGTTTTCCACTCAAAGTCTCAGGTGGCTCTACTGTAGAGAAATTGTCTGAACCCAAGCCGGTGCTGACCATTGAGGTGTCAGGGCTATAATCCACATGGAACAACGGAGAGTCACCTACAACACACCATGTCCCCCCTTGCTTCATAACCCCGCGCTTAACAGTACAATACCTATTTATAGACTCTTCAATTGATACCACATAACAACGAAGATTCCTCCCAGATAATTGATAATTTAATCCATCAGAATTTACAAACTTATGGCCTTGAGGGGAGAAAATAGCACCCGTACAATTTGATTTTTCAAATACTTCAGTTAGATAACTAGCCAAGTCTGAATATTTTCCTGGGTCTACATACTCGACATCCTTTACGCTACTACATCCCGAAAGGATTAAAGTAGTCAATAAGATTATTATTCGCCATCCTTTTTTTTGAAGCATAAGATTCTCCATAACTCTTAAAATTTGAAAACATCAAAGCAAACTCAAATCTTTAATTACCACCTATTATTCCCCCCCCCTCCATATGCATTACCAGACGAGTCAACAATACCGCACATCGGCAAACCAGTTGCAGGATTTGAGAGTGCAACTATAGAGGAATCTGTATCAGGCTGCCCTAAGTATTCGCTATGAAAGATAAACTGTTCTTTGAATGGCTTATCCCCTACAGTGGTCCCGCCAATGAGACATACTCTGTAAACTGAAAGGCCGCAAAAAATTAGCGCAGACAGTAGGGGGGAAAAGAGTGCGAAAACCGAAAGGGCCATATACTTTACCGACGTGACATCTTTCTTACTATGACTACCCTTCCGTTGCCGAATAATATGATTAACCCCTGCAAATATACCTTGCCATATTATTACAAAGGTAAGAAATAGGAGTGTAACCGATGTTGCCCACCCGGCAAGCCAACAAGCAAAGTACTGTATAAGTAAGATCCACAAAATCCGCACAAATTCTTTCATAGGTTTTCACCTGTCTGATTATTTATTCCGATTATTCTCCAGTTTTTTTGCTTTTTCCAGAAGTTCTTCAGGGCTATCCGCACCCGGAATTACGTTTTGCGATGCTTTTTCTTTATTGAACGCAGTATCTTGATTTTGAGCCTCTGACCTGTGATGTTTTTCCAGTGCTGTATACTGAGTATCGACCGCCTTTAATGCTCCTTTAATTTCACCCTGTGTATCTGCAATATTACCCCGTGTTTCGACCAACATACCATCTACAGAACCTCTTACATCATCTTTGATTCCTGCATCTGTAGTTGCATTATCAATCGTTCCCTTATGGCCAGCGTAGTCGAGCAAAACGTCCTCTCTCCCGCCGCCCGAAGATACAGTAGACATATTAAGACCAAGCCCGTCTTTTGCATCAGAATATTCATTATCCACCGAAGGTTGAACCTGATTTTGTACAAACGACCAGGCCAGCTCCCTGCGCTTATCAGCCACTTCAGGTGATGCCGTATCTGTCAGCAGCTTGTCGGCATCATGTGGCGCCTGTCTGCGAACGTACTGCGCAAACTGCTGGTTCAGGTCTTCATTAATCTGGCCGCTCATGCTTTCGGTACGGGATGCCATTTCAGCATATTCCTTGCTGCGTGCCTGGCTGGTCGCGTACTGTTCAAGGCTTTGTTTTGCTGAACTCAGTGAGGCTGATAGCTGATCCGCGCGTGAAGCGGCGTTGTTATCCGTATGACTTCCGGACTCGCTAACCTTGCGGCTGGTGAAGTAATCGCTGGCCTCTTTAAAGTCCTGAGAGGCTTTGGCGTCAACGTCATGACGGGCATCCTGGCTGGCTCGTGAACTATTGCTAGCCTGATGAGAATCAAGATCCTCACCATCAACCCCAACCCTAACGCCGCCTTTAAAGCTATAACCACCACCAGTACCAAAAGCTTTAATTCCTATACCTCCATGTGCACTAGCATCACCATAAAGTCCTGTAGAAGCGCGACTACTTCGTGAAGCCAGCTCCTGAGTCGCCTGCTCATTACTGATGTTATGCGCCTTCGCGTAGCTCTCCACCGCACTGCGCATCTTGCTGGCCATCATGGAGTCCTGCGCGCTCATGGTGCTGTCCACGCCCTGAGTCATCGTGTCGCTATTCCCCCGGTTGGTGCCAAACTGGCTGAGGGTCTGCCACGTGCTCGACATGCTGCTGCTGAAGCTCTGCATGGCGCTCTGGGACTGCGTCTGCGCCTCACGCGCCATCTCCTGCTGTGCGGAGGCCAGCTGGCGGGCAAAGTTAATGCTCACCGGCAGCTTGCTCGCCGCCTGCGTGGAGTCAGTCACCGTACTGCCATCCCGCATCTGCGTCGACGTCGCCCCGTTAGACAGCTGATGGCTCATCTGGCCGAACAGGGTCGAACTGTTGGTGTTGAAACTGTTCCCGCTGACGTTTTCGGTCTGCATGTTCGCGTAAGAGTAGTTGCCATCCACCGCTCCCGCGGCCGCCGTCGCCGCCGGGCTGATGGCAGAGGACGCCAGGTGGCTGTAAAGACTTGAGAAGCTCGAGCCCAGACCTTTCAGCATCCCCCACGCCAGCGGCGGAATAAGCATCGACAGATAGCCCGCAGTGGTGGCGAGGTCCGAGTACTTCAGCTGCACCTGCGACAGCTCGGAGAGCACCACCGGTGGACCGTTCGCCTTCGCGTAGAACGTCATGCAGCTGTTCAGGATGGCGTAAAGCAGCGGCCAGCTCTGCACCCACATAATCGCCATGACGTAGCCCTTCAGCACGTTAAGCGTGACCGCGTTAAACATGCCGCCCAGTACCATGAGGGGGAAGATACCGATGGTCAGCCCCACAATCAGCGTCTGGGACATAGGTAGGGATCGCAGGGCCACCTGACCGACCGTGGCGTGCGCCAGGCGCTGCTTCTCCATTGAGGTCGTGGTGGCGATATTTAGCAGGCTCGATGTGTCGCCGTTGCGGGCCGCATAGCCCATGATGCCGTCGCGCAGGGCGTTCATCGTCACGTTCTGCCGGATTATCTGCGAGGCGCTCGTCCCGGAGTTGTAGAAATAGCTGTAGCTTTCCCCGAGCATCTGGTTCAGCAGGAGATCGGGGTTCGGACGTCCCCCAAAGATCCAGCGCGCGTAATAGCTCCAGCTCTTTCCGCCCGTCTGGGTATCCAGCGCCAGTTTTGGTTTAAGCTCATTTGCGGCCTGTTCGCAGGTCATAAACTGATTGTTCTTGTTAAAAACCCCCCGGAGCGAACTGGGTTTAGAGAAAATGATGGTGTAGGGATCGGTGCTGTTCATCAGTTCGTCAAGGGTGTACTTCCCGTTGAGGAAGATGTCGCCCATCACGCAGTTCTGCACGTAGTCCGGGAACAGCGTGGCGATTTCCGGATTCTTCGACATAAAGTCGGTACTGCGCGCGACCAGGTTTGCGCCGAAGAGCATGCCGGTCTTGCTGTAGGTCACGCTGTCCGGCTGCGAAAAGACCATCTCGTAGCCCTGCACCAGGGCGTGCCCGATGGTGGTCGTCAGCGACGCCGGCAGCGCAAGCCCGACGGGCACGTTATCCACCTTGTACACCTTTGTCAGATCGCTGTTGTCGATAATCTGCACCGGCGTACGCACGCTGACCAGCAGGGACATCAGAACGATCGTGGCTATCCAGCCCAGCATGTCCATAATGTTATGGCGGCGCAGCCAGGAGACGGCCACGACCAGCACCGAGAGCGCAGTCACGATCCGGCGGATGATGGCCCAGCTGTCGGTGTTCATGAAAGTCACTATCGCGTTCAGCGTCTGGCTCAGCCAGTCTCCGCCCGCAATCACGTATATGGCCTGCATCAGCGTGCCCCCCCGAAGTGATAGTTGTTCTGATAGCGCTGAAGCATGCGGGCCGAAACCTGCTGGCGCATGTAGCTCATCTGGCGGTCAACGACCAGCAGCGCGTCCTGCTGCACCTGCACCTGCGCCTGGAAGGACGCAATCTGCCGCGTGGCTTCGTTGAGGTTGTTATTGATGCTGTCGATAACGGCCTGGTCATAGTTACCCGTGGCCATCATGGCCCGCGCCTGTTGCACCATCTCCTGGATGTACTGAAGCAGGATGTCGTAGCCGATGTAGTCCGTCAGCTGGTAGACGAGGCTGTCCGAGACGCCCAGCATCATCGGGTCCACAAGGTACTTGAAGACCGGGATAGTGGTGCTGGAGACAAACCCCTTCTCCTTGTCGGTCAGCGCGGTGTCCGTGGCGGCCTTGTTCTGGATACTGGAGAGAATGTCCTTTATCTGATTTTTGAGGGCATTCTTTTCGCTGATGGTGACGGTCGCGTCGGCGGCCACCTTCAGGCACTTCTCGCTGTCGTTGCAGTGGTAAATTCTCGCCGTCCCACCCTCCATTACTGCCTTAATGATGTCGCGGTCGGTAGTACGGGCAGGCAGAGGCGTGATGTTCCCCTTCTCATCAAAAATCAGGGTCCCGGTGAGGGTCATGATGAATTCCCTCAGCTCTTTGTTCCCGCTGAACATGCCGTTCTTACCCAGCGCATTCCAGATGATGTTGATGTTTTTGGTGATGCGCTCTTTATCCGCCACGCCGGCCTTGTCACGTACCTTATCAAGGCTGCCCCCCACGGTGCAGCCCTGGCGGGATGCCGCCCAGTCCGCAAACATATTGCTTTCACCGGCAATGTCCTGGCACACCTTGGTCTGGGAGACCTGAGTACGCGGGAACAGCCCGCCGACAATGCCCTGTGCGGCCTGGCAGGAGCTCAGGTTCATGCTGTTGATGTCGCTGGCCATCTTCTGGAGGAAGTCCTTGGCCGTCTTGATTTCCGGCACGGTGGTTTGCAGGGCGAGATCAAAGAAGTAGCCCGCCGCGTTGGACATAATCTGCTTGGCGAAGCGCTGTAGCTGGTCGCTGTTGATATAGCTGAACGAGCCGAGGTAGGCATCGATGCCCCCGCACCCGGCGTTGATGTCGGGTAACGACATGGAGACCAGCTGGACGGTCTTAACCTGAGTGCGGGCGTAAAGCGAGCCGCCCGTGGCATAGCCCGCCGCCTGCCCCTGCCAGACCTGTGGCTGGCTGGTATTGGAGGCGAAGCCCAGCTTGTTGAAGAAGCTGTTCATGTCGCTGTTCACGTCGGCGCTCACGCTCGCTGAACACGCAAGAAGGAGGCCACACAGCATGGAGAGCGGTTTACGGACGAACATCGGCGTCCTCCTGACCTGCCAGCAGGGCGCGCTTTTTCATTTTGCGCTTCAGGAAGAAAATCCGCCGGTTTGTCTCAATGACGTTCAGGACCGAATAAACGACGGCGGCAACGGCCAGCCCGCCGCTCAGCGCGATAAAAATCAGCGGAATAAAGTACATCAGCACGTTCCACAGATCTTTTACCTGCCGGTACCCGTCCCTGAGCCAGTCGTCGACACAGGCATCAAACACATATGCCAAAAAGATACGGGACAGTATGCCCGCGATTAGCAGGATGCCCGCCCATTCCAGATAAGCGGCGTGACGGGCGTCATTTTTTCGCGCATTCAGCGTAATAAGCTCAGGCGTTGTCAGTCCCTGCATCGTCTGTGACGTCTTCATATCGTGTTCCTTCAGGTCGTTATTATGCTCAGCCATTGTTACCCGCTCCGCGCATCTGCAGGACGGTGTCCAGACGGGCCATAAAGCCCTGTTCGTCCGTTGCCCCCTGAAGCAGCGGCAGGGCTTCAAGGGTGTTTACGTTCACGAGAAAGGTTGTCGGGGTTGCCACGGGCAGGTTCGGGAAGAAGGTCTTCATCACCTCCGGCGGCGCGGGCAGGGCCTCCGGAAAGGCCGCATCACCCTGGCCGTCGATGGTGTAGGCCATCACCCCGAAACCAACCTGCTGCGAGAGCGACTTCAGCACCGGGTCGAACTTGTGGCAGTAAGGGCAATGTTTCTGCATGAACAGCACCACCTTCCAGTCGGCCAGGTTGACCTGCTGCCCGTTGCTGAGGCGGTACCAGACGGGGGGTCTGGCGGGTGCGGGCCTTGCGGCGACGGTATCTGTCTGCTGCGCGCCGGTCGTTGCACGTATGCCCTGCGGGTTCCACAACGATTTGATCTCGTCCAGCGTGGAGGCTTGTGTGGCCATACTGAAGATAAGCGCGGCGGCCGCGATCGCTGAGTTAGCCTTCATGATGCCCGCCCTCCTCCTGACGCTTCTCTGCCTCGCGTGCCTGCGCGATCCACCGGTTAACGATGCGGTAGCCGCCCCACAGCGCCATCGACAGGCCGATTATCTGCGCCAGCGTAACGGCCATGGACGGGTTGTGGCGCACCAGTCGCGACACGATATGAAACCAGATGCCCAGGCTCAGAACCCAGAGTCCGGGCACATCAAACTCGGGCAGGCGAAAACGAAATCTGCGCATGGAAACTCTCCCTGTTTTAAAAGTTGGGGGCAAAATCGGTTGAAACGTTGAGGAACTGCTTCGCCAGGTCGTCCTGGCTGATAAATCCGTAAGAAACGGGTTTGACGGTGCCGCTTTTCGGGTCGGCCAGCATCAGGGCCGGGAAGTGGCTGATGCCGAGGCGAGCCGCCTGCCCGCTGTCAATACGGGTGTCCGGCAAAAGCGGATTTACGATGCCGTCCACCGAGACCGGTATAACGCTGAGGTGATAGGTCTCGCGGAAGTTGTTGATCACCTGCGCCAGCTGGCCGTCGATCGGGTCCCGGCCGCGATAAAAGAACATCACGCCGTAATGCTGCGCCAGGGTCTCGATAGCGCGGCGCTGGTCGGCAAAGTCGGCGGCCAGCTGGTTGCGAACCGTGCCGTTGTAGTGGCTGTGCTGGAGGTTATAGTCCAGCTCCGGATGTTCAAGCATCGCCTTTTTGGCGCTCATCGAGAACAGCCCGGCCTGCTGTGTCCAGTAGTTCTGTAGCCGGAAGTACCGGACAAAGTTCTCCACGCCCGGATACAGAATGGCCTCGTACATGGCGCGCTTCGTCGCCTGCTGGAGCGTGGCGAGCTTTTCCATAATGTCCTGCTGTGCGGGGGCGGGCGGCGTAACCGTGGATTCGGCATCAGGACGCCTCTGGCTCTCGTTGTACCACTGCCATCCCGCGTCGTTTGCTGACACCGGCAGGGCAGGCATCACAGCCGTCAGCCCCACAGCAATGATGATTAACGTGCGTTTATTCATGGGACCTCCTTATTGCGCCTTCAGCTGCGCGGCGATTTCTTCCTGCACCCGCCGGGTCAGGACATCGTTGTCCGGGATGTTCTGGTTGTTCTGCAGATCTTCGTAGAAGTTCGTGAAGTCCAGCGCGTCGAATTTGATTTGCTGTAACTCGATCTGGGTGATGCCGCGGCAGTCCGGGCTGCTGGCGCTGCCGAACCCGATATGCAGCTGGCCGTTGCGCCCCTGCTGCTGCACAATCTGCGCAAGCTTTGAATCAAACTGGCAGTAGCTGCGCTTCTTCTCCAGACACACGCCCAGGGCCTTCTTCGAGCAGAATTCTCCGACGCTTACCGTCAGCTTTTTCTCCTTCGCCTTGCCGAGCGCCTTCTCGTCACTGCTGCAGCTGGCCAGGCCGACGTCCTGGCCCCAGCCGGAATCCTTGCAGCAGTTGCTGAAGCCCGCCGCAAATTTCTTGCAGAACTTCGCGCTGCCGGTAAAGGCGCGGACGTTGACGCTGTTAATCGCAGCCGCATCCTTGCCCGCTGCGGCAAGGGCCGCGAGCGCCGAGACCACCGGCGCAAAGTCGTTGTTGCTGCCCTGCTGCGCGCGGTCACACTCGCCGTCAAGGCAGAACGTGTCCCCGCCGCATATCATGACCTTTCCGGCGGTACGCGTTTCGCAGGAGTACGTGGCGTATTCATGAAGACAGCCGCTGCCGTCTTCTGCCGTGAAGGCGCAGCTGCGCGAGGCAAGCGTGCAGGCGGCGTTATCCGTATACGTTTTGCAGCTGCCGTTATCGGCGGCCTGGGTCATGTACGTGTCGCGGTACTGCCAGCAGGCCTGCGTCACCGGATAGGTTATGCCGTCGACAACCACCGTTTTCGTGCTGCCTGGCGAGATGCACTCGGTTTTTTTGAGCGTACCTTCGCTCTTGCTGAACGGGCAGGATTCGTTCCAGACCACGTCTGGTACCCATTTTTTGGCGGGAATTTCAATCTGGAGCGTAACGGTGAAGCTGTAGCGCATATTGCTGTGCTTCCAGATTGAATCTGTAGTGGGATTGTTTCTCCTGGTACGAATGGAAAACACCATCCCAGCGCCTTTCTTCAGCTGCATACCGCTACTCAGCACCAGGCTACCGGTATCGTTATCCATGGAAATCAACCCGAAAGGCGTGGTTACTCGCATAAACCAGTTAGGATTACTGAACGCCAGACGTTTATTCCAGGAATAGGTAGCTGTTGCAGCAACAACCTTCCCTGTCACCGGCGCAGTCCATGTTCCTGTGTATCCCGCTTCGGAGGAAGCAAACGAAATATTCTGAGACTGGATAACAATCTGTTTTGTTTCAGATGTATCTTCATAGTGGCCGGTAATGCTGGCCGTGCGCGTACAGGCCTGCTCAACCCGCAGGTCGCGCTCACAGGTATAGTTGGTGAATTCGCTGCGGCTGATGTTCTGCGCGCTGCACTGTAGCTGGCCGGTCTGGCCGATGATGCTGTCAGCGCGCCCCTGCACGTCCTTACTGGCGGTAATGAACGGCGCGTCCTGAGAGATAGTCTCCTTCGGGTTGTTAATGAAGGCGTCGGTCACCGCCTTCGTGGCCTCATTGGTGGTCCAGCCGGTGGCCGCATCTGCCTTCAGCGCCCCGTCGCCGGTTGCCGTCACGCCACCGTAGTATTTTGTCTCCGCAGGCGAGGCGGTATAGCCCGGAAGCGTGGCTGACGGGTTGAAGTTACTGAGGCTGCTTTCCCCCTGCCCCTTGATCTGTTTTGCAAAGTCGGAGCCAGCCTTGTAGTCAGAATCAGAGCTGGCGAACGCGCTCATGCTCGTCGCACACAGGATGAGCGCGGTAAAGGTAAAGAAAGAAGCCCCTTTCAGGATATTCATGACTGCCCTCCTTTCTCCAGCAGTGCCCGCGCCTCGTCGCGGCAGTCTCCCTGCTCCGCCACTTTCCCGAGTGCCTGCTTCAGGCGTAGGTTGCCGCGGATGACGTCGTGACCACTTTCGCAGTACACCACCAGGGACGGCACGCTGGTGATGCCGTACTCACGATAGCGGTTGGGATCGATGGCCACGCCGGAGGCGCTGCCTTCCTGGACCAGCGACATGACTGCGTCAGCGGTGGCTTTCATATCGTTGTTGACCATCCCGCGCAGCAGGGCGGGAATGTCGTAGCGGCGGGCCTCGGTCAGCATGCGCTTCAGGCCGGTTTCCGGAATGGCAAAGGAGACAAAATACAGCGCCCCGTGCGTCGGCTTGTCCTGCTGAGCCTCCTGCTGGCGCTGCTTCAGTCCGCCAATAAAGCGGGTGTCCTCTGCCGGGAGCGGGTTCTGCCGTACCTGCTGTGAGAGCATGTCACGCAGCGCGCTGTGGTCCTGCGCCCGCAGCTGCTGGCTGAAGGTTTCCTGGTCGCGGATGAACGCGCGATCTGACCCGGTGTCTGCTGACGCTGCGCCGCAGAGCATTGTGAGCAGTAATCCTGATACGATCCTGATGTTCATGAGGGTGTCCTTTTCTCAGAGGAAGACGCAGTTACGCTTGCGCCAGAGCAGATAGCCATAGTTTTTCTTCGTGTTCGGCGGGTTACGCCCCGCTTCCCAGCGCATCACCGTCCGACCGAAGGGATGGCACTGCGCCACGTCCGGATGGGTGTTCACCATCTGGTAGCGCCAGCGTGTCTTGGGGATGATCGGAGACGGATACTCATTGCAGACCTTCGTGTTCTCACCGATGCTCTCCATGATTTGCCCCTGGCGGTGCAGCTTGAACGCCATGCGCTCGCTGACCAGCACCGACGACTGAAGGGGACTGGACTCGTTGCTCACCCAGCCGTTGAAGGGATACATCGTCCCCTGAGAGCCTGCGCACCAGAACAGCGTGTCTATGGCGGTTTTCGCCGCGCTGGCCATCGCGTCGGCAGCACACGCCCCCTGCGCGATGGGGTTGGCAAAGATGACCGCTTCCGGGTTAAGAATGGAGGTCAGGGCACTGTCCCCCCAGGTCGGGTCAATCTCGGACAGGTAGCCAATATCGAGGTCCCCGCCATCAAGGCATCCCACGGATGTGATAATGTTCAGCCAGTACGTCAGCGGGTACTTGTACCAGTGGACGTGGTAGAACGCCCCGTTCACCGCCTTGTCCTCTTTCTTCGCAGTTCCCATCCCCATCTTGCCGAGGTTGATGGAAAAACCGCCGAGGTTCACCATGCAGCCCGGCGATCGGGTCACGTCTGTCAGCGCCATCGGCTCCCAGTACCCGATAGCCAGGCCAATTCGCGCCACAGGCGTCATCGGGCAGATCTGGATGGGGCTGCCGGGGTTCTTCGTATCCGGCAGGTCGCCGCCCGTCACCGACGTGCTGCCGAGCGAGAGTGGAAACATGCAGCGCCAGCAGATATCGGTGATCGGATTCACGAAATTACCGTCGCAGGCCGCGTCGGCCGAGGCAGAGTGGCTGTTACCCCAGAGCAGCAGCCCGATGAGTGCGGTAAACAGCGTCCTCATGGCGTGCCTCCCGCATCATGCTCTGTGAGCAGCGGGGGGATAATCTCCACCCGGAGGCGCAGCCCGCTCGGTGCCGCCGTCACCCGGGCCGGAACCTGGCTGATGCCGAACCGCGCGGTGAGCACGCCGTTCTGATCGAAGAAGATCCGGCTGTCGAGCGCCTCCGAGGTCTGCGGGATATTGCCGCGCACCAGGATAATGCGCGAGACCAGCGTGGCGGGCTTCTGGCGCCGGACCCACGCCAGCTGGTCAGGATCGTCGCCGTCGATAAAGAGCAGCGTCTGGTTAAAGGGCACCACCGCCAGTGGGTTAAACACCTGGCCCGCGCGGGCAAAGACGTTGCCGTGCCCGTCAGCCAGATCCCTGTCCACCCGCACGCTCGGATCAAACCAGCGCTTCTCATAGCGCACCGCGCGGGTGATCCCCGCCACGGGCGGCGGGCGCTGGCTGTTGCGCATCACCCGCTCCTTAAAGTCTCCCATCTTTTTATCCATCTCGCCGGACTGCTGTAGCGCCTGAAGCCGCTGCTCAATCACGTTCAGCATGTCCGGCTCCGCGACCGGCCACAGGTCGCCCCAGGTACCGAGATCTGACGCGGCAGTAACTGAACTCAGCAGCATCATGCTCAGGGCAAGGGCGCGCATTACGCCCCCTCCTTCATCCGGCGGGCCACGTCGGTCTGGATTTCACGCGTGATGTCCGGTGCCCCCTGCACCACGGCAGGGGCAACGAGGATGAGTCCACGGTGACGTACCTGCCATTCGCGCAGGCTGGCCTCCAGCGAGGCGTTAAAGCGCTCCGAGAGCGCCTTCGTCTGCGCCTCGTCGAGCGAGCGGCGGCTCGCGCTGTCAAAGAAGGCATCCACGGTCGCCTTCATGTCAAAGGCAGCCACAGCGGGCATGCTGAGGCGGCAGGTCAACCAGCTGACGCCCGCGCTGGCAACCAGCGTGCCGGCAATCAGCGAGGCGGTGAGTAACGTGCGTTTTTTCATCGGATTTTCTTCCCTTCATGCTCTTCCAGCCAGCGCTCCAGCGAGGCCATTTCCGGTCCGGACTTTTTCCAGGCCAGCTCCCATACTGCGTCATGAATGCTTGCCCCCTCGCGCCGTCGCTGCTGTACAAACTCGAAGTCGGGGCCGTCCGAGGAGTACATTGCCCGGCTGAGCGGGTCGACGAACAGGCGATGCCAGGACGTGAGGTGCTCAACGGAGAGCATGAAGCTGCTGAACCAGTTGTCCTTTGCGCTGCCGAAGCGGGCAATCATGTCGCGTTGCAGCTGCGAGTACTGGTCCGGATACAGCTGGTTGTACTTGGCGAACTCCTTGGCCGACTGCTTGAGGATAATTTTGTAGGAGGAGTTGCCCCAGGCCGCGCGCGCGGCGCTGGAGGCCGTATCCGAGTCAAAGTCGACGATGTTCTGCGTGATGGTGATATACGACCCGGTATGGCGGCGCGCGGTGCGGTAGCCCTTCTCGATAAACGCCCCGACCTTGTTGTTTTTGAAGTCCAGCAGACGCCAGCCCTCGTCGATCACGTTCAGCTTCTTCAGGCTGCGCGGCGTGCGGTACATGCGGTTCTCGATGTAGAGAATGAGCGAGAACATGACGGCCACCAGAAGGGACGGCCTGTCTTCCAGACCGCCCAGCTCCAGCACCACCATCCGGGCGTCGTCCCTCAGGGACGGCTCATCGGAGTTGAAGTAGCTGCCGTAGACGCCGTCGCGGGTGTACTGGGTCAGCAGCACCACCATCTCATCGAGGCGGCTGCGGATGGTCGGTGAGCCTTCATACTCTCTGCTGTCGCGGGCCATCACCAGGTAGTCGACCACATCATCGATGCGCGACTGGTTTTTCTTGGCAAGCCAGGTGGCCTTCACCGCCTTGAGCAGCAGGCCCTCGTGCACCTCGTCCAGGTTCCCGTTGGGGCTGGCCATCACCGACAGCTGGTCGCGCAGGCGCTCGGCCATCTCATCAATGGTGTCGTCAGTGATGTTGGCAAACGGGTTAAACTTCAGCGTCTCGCCGTCGAGGTATACCCCGCCCATGTTCTCGCACAGGGACTTGTAGCCGTCGCCCATATCAAACACCACGGCGAAGCCGCCGGAGTCGATGACGCTGCGTATCAGGGGCTGAATAAGCCCGGTCTTGCCGGCGCCAGAGGTGCCGCATACCGCCATGTTAAAGTTGGTGTTACCCATGCCGCGGCTGAACAGGTCGATAAACGCCAGCTGATTACGGTAGGTCGGTGCCAGCAGGCCGGAGGTGGCGAGCGGGCTGTCGGCCACCACCGGCGCGAGATTCGCCACGTTAAAGCTCTCGGCACGCTGCACCACGCCGGACTCGCGCAGCTGCTTAAAGAGACCGCCACCCGCCATGAACGGCAGATTCACGAGGAAATTACGCATCTGGTTAAAGCGCGGGGAGATCAGTTCAAAGCCGTTCTTGCGAAAGCTGTTCAGGACGTCCTGCTCCACCTTCAGGGCAACCTCTTGGTCATCCCGGCAGAAGACGGTCATGTTGAGGAAATAGCTCACCAGCGAGGACTGACCGGACGACAGGCGCTGGCGTAAATCTCCCCACTCCTTCGCCTCCTGCTCCACGCCCGGGAAGAACTTGGCGTAGCTGGTTTTGGACTTCTTCTCGAGATCCATAAACTTCAGGTTGGCCTCGTTCTGCGCCTTCACCTGGTCCTCGACGCTGAGGACCAGCGTCAGGATAAACGGGCAGGAGACGGACAGCTCCGGGTTCAGCAGGTTGCTGTAGTTGTCGGCCATGTTCCACAGAAAGGCCATCTCCGGGTTTTTGGTCAGCTGGAAGTTCATGGTGCGCGCAGTGCTGTTGCGCCCGTTCTCGCGCAGCCCCAGCGTCATATGGTCAGCCTTCACCTTCAGGTCAAAGGTATCGTCCACGCACTGGTAGTTCAGGTCCTTGAGCGGATCGAGCTCGCGCGCCGTCGGGTACAGCGCATCCGGATTGTGATTGATCATCTCGCCGGCAATACAGATAAAGGCGTCCGCATCCACGCTGCGGGTGGAAATCTGCGCTCCCTGAAGTGAGGCGCGGATGATTTTCACCTGGTTCTCCATCTCCATTACGCTGGCCTTGCTGCCGCGCTTGCGGGGCACACAGCAGGAGATATACACGCGGTAGTTGCGCAGCGTCAGCGGCAGGTTGAGGTGATCGGGAAGCGGGAAACCTTCCTCGGCGGCCTTCAGGTAGTAGGCGCGCGTGATCGCGTTAAACTTCTCGGCCTGTTCTCCCGTCCAGGAGAGCTCGCGCAGGCCATACTCGATGTCGCGCCCCACCAGGTGGCTGGAGACCAGGTGAATGGCCACCGGCACCTCGCGGGGAAGTTTGGTGCGCATCAGGTTTTCCAGCGACGAAACGATGGTCTCATTGGCCCCGTTGATGGGCTGCGCCTCCAGCATGAAGCCCATCGTCTTTTCGTTCATGAAGAGGCCCGTTTCGGCGTCGTAGTCGCGGTACGGCAGCAGGCGGCTGAACTGCGGGAAGCGCATCTGACCGAGGACGTCATTGGCCTCAGAGGACTCATCGGGCATCTTCAGCGCGGTCAGCAGCGCGTTGACCGTACGTGTAACGGTATCCAGAGGGTTGCTCATGACTTGTCTTCCCTGTTTTTTTGAACAACGTTTCGCAGGCGTAGCCAGTCGGTGCGCTGTTTCCTTGAAAGACGTTTCTTCAGCACCTCATAACAGAGCGTTGTCTTGCCGCCGCCTGTGCTGCCCACAACCATAAAATTTCCCTTTTCGGCACTACTCATGTTCATCCCCACCTCTGATACTGTTTTGACTGAAACTCAAGCCGCTGCTGACACGCCACGCACACCCGGACGCCGGGCACCGCGTCGCGCCGTTCCTGCGGAATGTTATTTCCGCACGCTTCACAGTGAGTCAGACTCTGCCCTGCCCTGTTTCCCCGCCCTCTGGCGGCCTGAATGTGCAGCTGGTTCAGCAGCTCCTCCTGCTCCTGAATTTGATCGAGTTCGTCGGCCATGACATCTCCTGCTCGGTGTCGTCCGGACACGCTACCGCCCATCCCTTTTCACGTTTCAGGGCACGCGTGATAACGACGGATTGTTGATAAAAGGCCGCCACGTCGGGCGGCGGGAAGAAACTCAGTTAACGCGGGGCTTACCCCAGGCGGACGGTTTAACAACAAAGAACACGCGGCCCGGCTGGTGATACACGTCCCGGGTGTCGATATAGGGGGCTATCCACAGTCCGGCTGTCTTCTCGCCCAGGCGCAGCGGACGCGGGTCAACGATGGACTCGTACGTCGGCTGCGGTGCCACGACGGGGGCGGTCTTACTCGCGGGCTTCACGTCAGCAGGGCGCGCAAACGGATTCGCGACGAAGTGAGATCCGCCGGACGGTGCGTTTCGCGACGCAACGGACTGTGCAGGTACCGGAGGCGGCGTCAGCGGCTGCGCGGAAGCCGTGCGGAAGTTGCCCTCAGCCAGGCGTGGCAGCGCGGCCGCATCCGGCTTTACCGCACTTTCCTCAAGGCGTTTGGCCTTCTCGTTGGCCTGCTCAATGGTCATGCAGGTGTCGGACGTGGTGGCGTTACATTCAAAATCGCTGGCCGTACCGGCACAGCCGGACAGCGTCAGGACGCTGGCCAGGGAGAGTGCGAAAGGGAGAATCCTGTTCATTAAGCGGTTCCTTTGCGTGCGTTACTGAGAGCCGGAGTCCGGCATAAACTGGTTCTTGTTAAGCTTGCCCAGCTGGTTCAGCATCTGATCGGTGCTGAAGCCATTGAGGTTGCCCTGCGGAAGGGATGGCGCAGGCACGGGGCTGCTGTCAGCAGCGCCGGCACTGCTCCGGTTCTTCTCCTGCTCCTGCGCAAGCTCCTCGATGGTCTTCAGCTGGAAGCCGTCCTGGAAAACGACGGTCACCTCATTGCCTGCCCCGATCGGGATGACCGGGTGATACTGCTCGGCGCGCTTGATGTAGTAATCGCTGAGGGTCTGGGCCGCTTTGGAGGCACCGCCGCCAATCCCCATCTTCATGACGTCACCCGCGCCCAGCGAGGCGGTGGCACCCAGACCGACCGACGGCTGGGAGGCGCTCTGCACGCCCTGCCCGATGCCGTCAACGAAGCCCGCGCCCCACGCCCAGCCCAGAATTTTGCCGTTGCGCATGACCACCTCACCCTTGATGCCGTTCTTGCCCATGAAGCTGACGTGCCCCCTGATCGGCTGGTCGATGGTGACGCCGTTTTTCAGGCAGCTGATGTTGCGGGTGCGCACAATGGCGCGCTCGCTGGACACGTCGCCCCAGACCTCAAGACCGATAAAGCAGCCGGTCAGGTCGTAGCTTTTGCTGTTGGGCATTTCGACGCGGCCCGTAATGCGCAGCTGCATCGGCACGGTGGACTCGTTGCCGGTTACGGACGCGTTGGCATCAGCACCCTCGATCAGCATGGACCTGGCAAAGCTGCCGGACGGGATGTACGGCAGGGACGGGCCCTTTTTATCCTCGCGGACAAAGCTCTGGCGGCGCAGCTGGTTAGGGACCGGAATAGGCTGGTACTGCACCTGAGGCGGCGGCGTCACACCGTTACCCGGATAGAACGCGGTCGGCGGAGGCACTGCACCCGCCTGCGTCTGCGGCGGAAAGGCCACAGGCTGAGGTTCCCCCTCCGGACCTGGTGCAGGCACCGGCGGCTGCGGCGCGGGTTCGCCCGATGCGGTGACCGGTTTTGCGCCCAGCGCGCTGACCTGCGCGGTAAGCGCCGCGTTATCCTGGGTCAGCCTGTCTATCTGACGCTGGTAGCTCGCCTGGCCCTTGCTGAGCAGATCCAGCTCGCGACGCATCTCTTCGTAGTGTTTTTTCATATCAGACGCGGTGGCCTGCATCTCCGTGGTGGCGTGCTGCTGCACCTTCGCGTCAAAGGTGCTGTCGACCACGCCCGTCATATCAGGAGCAGGCTCGTTTTCTCCCTGCGCGGCAGAGGCACCGTCATAGCGGGCATCGGCCAGATACCAGCCGCCCCCGCCCACCACGCCGACGCTGGCCAGCACGATGCCCAGCCAGAGGAACTGCTTGCGCTTCACAATGGCGTTAATACTGGCCATGGTTCGCCTCCCCGCTGCTGATGATGTACACCTGCATCGTGCCGCCAGCCATGAGGCTGCGGGCCGGTTCGGCAAACAGCACCGCGCGGATACCGTTCTGCCAGAAATCGCTTTCAGACACGCGGCGTGCCTCTGCGGTCTTGTTAGTGACGCGGTAGCGCACCACTTTCAGGTGGTTGCCGACCCAGACGCGCTCGGCGCTGGCCAGCAGGCCCGGCGGCGGCGTCAGCGTCTCGCGGGTAACGGGAAGCTCGTACCAGCCTTCCGGCAGCCTACCGCCCAGCAGGTGCTGGCTGAGGGAGACCAGCGTGGTCTCATACGGTGAGGATTCCTCCCAGCTCCGTGCCGCCTCTCCCGTGCCGGACAGCTCGCTGACCAGGCGCACCGTTCTGCCCGCACCCGCACGCGGTACGGCACGCACTGAGAAGTTCAGGCCCCGCTCGGTCTCAAGGATGAAGGTGAACGGTTTCTTGTTCAGGGTGCTGACAATAACGCCACCGCTGGCCGTCTGCTCCTGGCGGGTCAGCTCGCCGTCGAGGCTGGTGAGGGCCGTGACGCGATCGCCCGCCACGGTGAAGAGATTGGGATCGGTATTGCTCAGCGCGATGCTGGCCTGACCGCCATTGGAGAGCGGTACCACCGTCGCGGTCTGCGCCTGAGGCGCTGCGACGCCGTGGCCACAAACGAACAGCAGCAGCGCGGGCAGGCTGTGGCGCTTATTTCTTCTCATCGGTGATTTCTCCAAAATGGCTGAGCCAGCTGATGCCGTCCTCGCGCTCAAACGTGAGCACGTAATGCTTCATGTCCGGATAGGGTTTAGAGTCGCCTATCCAGGTTTTCAGCTGTCCGCGCACCTCCACGCGGCTGATGGCGGGATACACCTGCACGCTGGTCATGTAGAAGGCGGAGTTAACGTTGTTGTCCTTGATGCGCTTCGCATCCTCGGCAAGCTTGATTTTCAGATCGTTCTGCGCGGCGGGACGCACGTAGGTGAGCAGCTGCTCGTGAGACGCGTTGACGGTCTCCGGCGTCACGTTCAGTCGCAGGGCAATTAGCGAGAGCGCCATCTGTTGAAGATAGGAGGCATCCGACTGGTTCTGCGACACCGCGAACGGCGCGCGAAACAGCATCGGTGTGACCACCGTTTTTTGTTCGTTTTGCAGGCGGTAGTTATTCACGCCCTGAATAACGTTCGTGATGCTGCTCAGAAGCAGCAGCGTCCCCATCGAAATAAAACCGATGGCAATAACGCGCTGGGTACTAAGGCGAGCTCCATGTTCCATGTATTCGGTTCCGTTTATTTAATCCACTGGCGGTAGCAGGAGTCCGGGACGTCGTGAAATATTCCCCGCAGCAGCGCGGTCGGCATATACCAGTACACGAGGTCGCGCAGCCAGGCGCTTCCCCGCCCTTTCTTGAGTTTTTTTATTGCGAGATACGCCAGCACCGCCGCGATAATTCCGGGGATGTAGTGCTGGGTCCAGAAACCCCAGCCGATACACACGGCGGCCGGGATCAGCTCGTCCACGGGCAGGCCAAACCAGCGGCTTTGGTTGGTCAGCGTTTCCGGGAATCGGTATTTTTTGAGAGAGTCGTCAGCCATATTTAAGTCCGCATGTCGGCTGGCAGCAAAATAAGCCGCCAGCCGTTTTCAGGGCAAAGCAATCCCCTGAGCGCGATGCGCCCATAAATACTTTTTCAGGTATTAAATGGAGATCTGTTCTAACCCGTGAGGGGGATTAATATCCGGCTACGGACATACCAACCGTCACGAACACCGACAGAATTGCGAAGCCAGCAAGGAACTTCAGGTTCTTGGTGGTCATATACATGACGGCCCCGACGAGTACCTCGGCGAGGATCACCCATTTGACGACGCTGGAGTCCTTACCGAAGGTGCCCTTAACGGTATCGTCACCGCTTGCCATCAGATCTTTACCCGTGGAGGCAGCCAGAACTGTTTCAGGGAAGAATGCCGCGACGGCAGCAACGGGCAGAGCAACTTTCAGTGCCTTAAGGAAACCCAGCTTGCTGAATTTCTTTTTAGCTGGAGCAGAAGTTACGTCATTCATTACAGATACATCAGTCATTTCATTAGTCCTTTAACTAAACATTTATTACTGAAAAAATCTTAAGTTATTCATCACTATGTTTACTTAAGTTATTAGGTATCACCTCCGCCATTTCAGAGTTATAGAAGTCAGGGTATTTCTCCAGGTGGTCACGAAGCCTCAGCAGAGCTTCCTGAGATTTTGAACGACCACTTCTGTCTTTTGCTTTAAGGAGTCGAAGGTCTGTATCGGGGTCCAGATAAATAGACATGGTTATGTTTGGACCTCGGAGCCTTTGGCGTCGAATCATATTAATCCCTTTAATAATAATCCCGTGCAGCAATCCTGCCATGGCAATTCCAATTTATGCAATAGAGGATAAAATCCACTATTTTTTTAACACTGGCTTAACATTAATAATTTTGAGAACAACAGATATCATCTTGGTATAAACCCCGTGTTTCAAACAATAAACTCTAAAATCGTCGTGATCTATAAAATGCTTGCTGATTTCTTTTTTCACACTCGAAAGCCTGTTTGAAATGGCTTTTTCGGTAACACCTAAGTATCTGGATGCTGTAGTAAGCTGGAACCCTAAAACATAAAAACATAAAGCTATCATTTTTCTGGTTGTGATATTAGAAAGAAAAAAATCTATATTGAATGATTCGCTGGTAGATTTTTCATGAACATGAAACAATGCCCTATAATCTGGAAAGTAATTTATAAACCATACAGCGAACAGTTCATTATCAACTGCACGAATTTCTATGCGTAACTGGTAATACTCGCCCTTAAAGCTAAAGGATCGACAGATTGCAGTACCGGGCCCCATCATAAACGATTCAAGCTCTATACTCGATAACTCAAGTTCAATCTCATCTTTATCAAAGCTAAATCCTGCATAATCTTTAGATGACGGATGAAAGAAATGGTTAAATGCATCATTTTTATAAATTACTTCGCGGAACTGATTGCGAATACAAACAGGAAGTGGAGAGTTACAATAAAGTCCATCTATGAGCTTAATGGCATTATCAAGATCTAGTGATTGACTTACTTGGGCAGGGCTACTAGGATCGCGGGCACTCATAAAGCCTCCTTTGAAGGTTTTAGTGGGTAGCTGGTAGGGAGGGCCCTAATCCCTCCTTACCAGCGAATCGGCAATAATTGCCGCATCAAATTTTAGTTAAGTCACACTTAAAATATACCTTTACCTTCATTTATTGTCATTAAAAAACCGCAGATCAAAATTATTTTTTTAGCCCAAAAAAAGTTAATCACTCTCGGAATTTTCCACATCTTCCGGAAAGAAGTTATTTACTATAACCTGAACATCTTCACGTATGTTCTGCACCATCGACCTGAACTCAAACTTATCGTTTCCAGTCAAATGAGGGCTCATAGATTCCATTGCCAGCAGCTTGCTGGAAATAAACTGTGATTTTAAGACAGCTTCGAGAAGCGTTTTATTGAAAAGCATCTGATTGAACGGAGACTCCTTGCGCTCCATCTGCGCCTCATAAACCCGCAGCCCCAGCTCAACGAGCATTGAGATAACGCTGGAACTGCTCACATCTTCTTTTCTGGCACCCTCTGCACGCCGCTGTTCGACAATTGCGTTTATTTTATTGACCACGTCATCGCTTACGTATGCCTGTATTTTTGCCATAGCTCAGATCCTTTTTTTATGCTGTGGACGGATAATATTTCGACTCCTGAGCTGCGCCGTTTATCCGATAAAGCTCAGGCGGATTGCCTGCGATTCATCCAGTAGTTTTATAACGAATCGTCGGCGATTCACATGGCAGATTGCCGGCGAATTACTATTACCTAACTTCATGAAAACAATATTGTGAATCGTATATGAATCGTTGACGAATCTCCAGAGATTCATACAGTAGTCACAAGTGAACCTGATTAGTAATTTAAAATAATTTATTTCACATTATTCAAACGCTAAGTTACTGAACTGAATAGCCAATCAGCAAAAAGTACGTTTTGCGTGGGGTGTGGTGCTTTTGTGGTGAGGAGTGCATATTTGTTGAATACGGCTCCGGGATGGATTAACGTATTTCCGGCATAACGCCCGGAGGAATAAATGAAACGGATCGTCACCCTGATTATATCGCTGGTTTTATCTGGTTCGCTCAGTGCCGCAGACTGTTTCGACCTTGCGGGGAAGGATTACAGAATAGATCCGGATTTATTGCGCGCAATATCCTGGAATGAATCGAATTTTCGCACGGACGTTAAAGGATACAATCCGGTTTCAGGGTTCGGCTCCGGACTCATGCAGGTCGATTCCCAGCACTTTAACGAACTGGCGCGATATGGAATAAAACCGGAGCATCTGCTTACGGACCCGTGCATGAATATTTACACAGGAGCCTACTATCTCGCTATCGCATTCAGGAAGTGGGGCGTAAGCTGGCAGGCAGTCGGCGCATATAATGCAGGTTTCAGAAAAACAGAGAAGCAGGCGCAGAGAAGATATGAATACGCCCGTAAAATTGAGGCAACGTACAGGGCCATCAAGGAGAGCAAAAAATCCAGCGCCATCGTTAAGAAGTAAAAAAAGGCTCATTAATGAGCCTTTTTTTACTTCTTAACGGTCAGTCAATCGCCCGCCATATTAAATGGCGTTCAGGGTGCTTAATGATACTGATATAGTCCTTAAGCGCATCCTGACGGGCAATTAATCCTTCGCACAGTCGTGAATATTCCGGACCCATTGCCGACAATTTCCAGGACAGTCCGTTTATCACCATCAGCGTGGCTATGATGCCCGCAGCCTGAGCACTGACCTCCGCGCTGAAATAGTTTCCGGCAATATCCATTTTAAACGTCTGCTCTCCGACTGGCGCAATAAACCCTGTCGTGACCTGCGTGGTAATTATCGTGTGCGGCGCAATTTTCCCCTGCACTCCCTTTGGGATCAAAAAATAATCCCAGTTTCCGCCGTCGTAATCCGAACTGCGGCGTAACCAGTCCGCAGCCAGCTTGTCACCCACTGGCGAGCAAAAAAGAAACGGAACAATCCTGAGTTTTCTTTCCGGCTGTTCCACGCGGCAGCTTTCCGTAAATCCTGAATTAAACGGTTCGGCTGATTCATTAGTGGCGGTGTTGACCTTTTGCGTGCGCATTTTTCATTTCTCCCTGTCTGAATAAAAAAACTGTTCGACTTCATCACTGAGCGGCGAAGGGCAATGAGCAACCGGCAATTTTTAAATCCAGGGGCGCGAAGCGTTTATTTACCCCTGGATTTAAAAAGGGACTGTTGCTAAAAGCAGCCCTCCGCGAAAGGATGAAGACGGACTGTTTCAGACGGCAAAATGCGCACGTCCGGAATGAAGATTTGCCGGCGGCAAAGCATCATTCCGGCCATTAAAGTGACGGAAATTTGATTTACGTCACGGTTTAAGCGGCGTGTCCTGTAGGGACACTGCAAGCGCGGGTGTTGCTTTTCGCCATCAGACCGTAGCGTGAGCCCGAAACCCGAAGGGGTTCGGCGGAGACTGACAGGTGCGCCAGCAGCTGTCTGGCGCAGTCGGGCTGACGACCCGGCCGGAACGGACGGGGAGCCGAAGGGGGCCATGGTTCTGCCTGTTTTGCCCTCAGAGAGATACAGCAGAAGAAAGAGCACAGAGGATGTACCGGACAGACCAGGATGTTGAGAGCTGGCAAAACGACACACGGAGAACGGAGAGGGGCGGCGCGTCAGCGCGGCCCGCACCGTTCGCCCCGCAGGGGCGTGATGTTTTTAGCGGCGCAAAAGGCAGGGTTGTCCCCTGCCCTGCTTACGGCTACGCGGCCTCCCTTAATCCCTGCAAAAATTTACGCATGGCAGCTATACGGCGCTGTTCCTCCAGGCGCTTCTCAAAGTTGTTGATGTAGTACACGGGCGTATACCGCACCCTTTTAAGCTGCATCGTGAGCGTGTTGCCCGTGACCACCTCGGCAGGAATACCGAGCAGTGAAAGCTGGATAAAGGCCATATCCGCCGCGATCGGGTCAATATCGATGCAGCTACTGAACATCTGCTCAGAGGGGTTGTAGCCCGCCTCAAGCATTAACTCCGCATACGCCACAATCATCCCCGCCGCGCCGCTTGCCGGATCGCTCACCGTCACGAACCCTTCGCGGCGTATCGTCTCGTCAATATCCGGCATCAGCAGCTTCGCCAGCAGTGACTGGACGTTATAGGGCGTGAAATACTGCCCGTTGCGGTCGTCGCCCAGCTCCAGCTCCATGAAGATCGCGCCGAGAAAGTCGTGAAATTTTGCCTCCAGAGCGCAGACCATCAGGCCGAAAAGTTCGTGCAGGTTGCTGATATCGCGTTCTCCGTACTTCGCGCAGATTTCACGACTGCGGGCAATGTTCTCAGGCGTTCGGATACGCGCCATATCAAGCTCGCTGGCCGCCAGCGTGATAAAGTCGCTGAACACCTCCCAGCGGCGCAGGTTGCGGGCGGTATCCCCGAACACGGTGATAAACCGGCGACGGGCTTCTTCGATGCCCATCATCCGGTGCGGCATCGTCTGCGCATTCACGGCGGGCAATGCGGGCTTAACGGGGGTGGCTGGTGCGGCCTCTTTCACCCGATCAAAGAAGCTGGCAAAACTGAGTTGAGACATCGTTCCTCCTCCTTAAATGCCGCCCCCTGCGGGGCGGCTCCTCCGTCAGTTAAATGCCCGCTTCATTTCGAGCGTGCGTAACACCTGCCCCCACTCGCTCCCGCGCATGGCGGGAACACGAACGGCGCGCCCTTTTTTGCGGCACTTCGCGATATGACGCCCCAGCGCCCGCATTTCGGTGCTGAGATCCTCCGGCGCGATCTCGGCGCGTTTGATCCGCACCTGCCTTTTCACGGGCTGATTTTCTGCCGCGCAGATCTGGACATACAGGGCGGTCGGTGTGACAATCGACGCTCTACTGAAATGATTCATACATGTTTCCTTTTAGTTGAGGCCGGATTCATCGTTTAGCCGCGTGGAATCCGGCGGGAGATGGCAGACGAAAGTCTGCCTTTTTCATTTCTGGCCTGTGGTTTTCGGGCTGAACACCTCCTTAACTTTCCGCACGATGTCGGCGTGGTTCCTGTTGCTGTAGTCCTGCATACGGAAATAACGACGACCGCAGCGCACATAGATTTCCGTGACGTTTCCGCAAATCATCTCCTGAAGCATGAAGGTTTCCGTGTTCTGCGCCGTGTTGCACTGCCAGTTCATCGGGTACATGCGTCCCGCCGCCTCGTGAAACGCGGTCACGTCGATTTCAACGGGCGCGGTAACGTATGACCTTTCGCGGCTCAGCCAGTACGCGCGCTCGGCCTCACTGGTTGCGTAAATGCCCGCTTCGGCGCTGGATTCGGTCAGGTGTAAATGCATGGCTTATCTCCTTCTGGTTAGTGGCGCTGATCTGAAAGCGCCGTGGTGGTTATTCGTCGAACGTAATACCCGAAAATTGCGCCATCACGCACAGCATGTCGGCAATCTCGTCGACTTTCTGCTGGATGGCTGGCGTGGCTTTCTGGATGCGCCTGGCTGCATCCCTGAGTTCGCTCATATAGCGGGTTGCAGCCTCTCCGACAGCCGTTTTATCGGTGCTACCCTGATACTTAAGCAGGGCTTTACTGAAGCGGATTTGCAGGCTTCCAAGCTCGCTGAGTGCGTTTTTTTCCCATGCGTCAAAGCTGAACGTGCTGTTATTGCTGATCATGATGTTTCTCCGTTGTCGCTGGCGGCATCCCCTGCCGCCGTGGGTGTTAATGTTGCCGCGCTCACTCTGCGAGCATGGCGTATTCAAAGTTCATGCAGTCTTTAAGGCTCTGGTTCGCATAATTCCATGCTGCCAGCCCCGTATCACCGTACAGGCGCACGGCGTGGGCTTTTGCCTCCAGCCACGGCTGCACGACGTGGAATGACAGGAGCGGCTTCTCGCGCATCCAGTCGAGGACACCCTCGTACCAGACGTTTTTGCTCATGGCACAGAGGATGTTGCAGACTTCTTCCGCCTCGTCGTCCTGAGAAAGTTGCAGGTTCCAGACCTGACAGAGTTCATTCAGATAAGTACGCTGTTCGGCGATAACGCAGGCCAGACGGATTTTTGGGTTTAAACCCCATCTTCCGGTAGATTCTGAAGCGGCGGTTTTGACGTTTTGTGTGTGCATTCTGGTTTTCTCCTTGTCTGGTGATGTTTCCATCTCCCGGTGAGTTCTTCGCGGCAAGGGCAGAGGAGCAACGGCGACAGGGAGCAGCGCAAGGGGCGACGGCGGAAAGTTTTTGCCTGCAAAAAGTTTATGACGGCGTGCATTTCACCCCTTGCGGTGTGACCAGCCGGTGCTACGACTACGCCATCCGCGCAGAACCCACGGGAGGTGGTTCGCCGGAGGGCGGAGGATGCACACCCGCCGGAACGTGAATCGCCGCTGGCGAATCGCGTTCCGGTCAGCAGAGCATCGGCGGTTTACCGCCGGTGCAGTGAAGGCGGCGTGACCGGAACGGTCGGAGCAAGCCGTGGTGTTGAGGTTGAGTCAGGATGGAAGCCCGGAGGGCAGAGACAGCTTGCTGGCTCTGTTCACGACAGCCGTGTCCCGTCAGGGACGACGCCTGGGTTATATCGTTTTGCTCAACGAGGTGACTTTCCATGAAAACAGTCAGGCTGTGCAGTCATTTTCCGCTCAATCAATTCATCAGCAGACAGGTGAGCGATCCTGTTACCACGACGCTCCAGTTTCTGCCTACGGGTAGCCGCCTTTCACTCCTCACTCCAGCTCTCCATGAGGTATGACTTGAAAACGGGAAATATCCTGTGTTAAGCCTGTTTTTTGAGCTGGCAGGACGGGCTGCTATGTGCCAGAAGCGGACGTTACTGATATCACAATGTATTAATCAGCGGGGAGCAGGTCAGACATAGATGCCATCTCATCACGCATATGCTCCCTTAAGAAATGCTCTGAGTGCGACGTCATGGGAATCTTCCTGTTGTTTATCCGTTCCGACCTCATTAATTTAGTTCTGGATAAACATAATAGATTTGCTGATATACAGGCTGCGTTGAAGAGGGATAATCATCAACTGCAGTGGTCATTATTTCCCGTCATCCCTTTCAGAACGGAGTCTACATGCCTGAAACCTTAAACGACAAAGAATTGGTCAGTATCGCTCAGCGCCTGCAGGCACTGGCTCAATCCGGGCTGACCTATGCGAAAGACATTTATGATCGTGAGCGCTATGACACGCTTATGAGCATTGCGGAAAGGATGCTCTCTTCCCGTTTTGATCTTCAGACTGACACGCTCAAAGCCCTGCATAAAGCAGAGACCGGATATGCCACGCCTAAAACTGACGTACGCGCCCTCATTCTCAATGAGAGAAAAGTTCTGTTGGTACGTGAATCTGATGATATGGGATGGAGTCTGCCTGGCGGCTGGGCCGATGTTGGTGACAGCCCCTCTTTAGCCATCATCAGAGAGGTACATGAGGAAACGGGCCTGGAGGTCAGCGTCAGTCGGTTGTTAGGAGTTTGGGATCGTAACCAGCACGGGCATCCTCCGTATCCCTGGCACGTTTATAAAATGATTTTTTCCTGTGAAGTTACCGGGGGAGAACTTGCTGTCAGTCATGAATCCCTGGATATTGGCTATTTCGATCCAGATAATTTGCCTGAGCTTTCTCTTACGCGCATCGTACCTGAAGAAATCCATGCCAGCATCCGCACTGTCATTGAGGGGAGTGAGACCTGGTGTGATTAATATATTAAGCAGCAGGAGAATATTACGTGTTACACGTTAAGGCGTTACTGTTTGATATGGATGGCACACTGGTAGACTCTACGGCGGTGGTTGAAAACGAATGGCGGAGATTCAGCGCCCGGTACCATTTGAATGCAGAAAAGGTCATTAGTTTTGCCCATGGTCGTCAAACGCTTGATACAGTCGTGCATTTCATTGGCGCAGGTGAAGAAGCCATAGCAACCGCAGATGAGCTCGATGCCCGTGAACTGCTGATCCTTGACGGCATAGTTGCTCTTCCTGGCGCAGCATATTTATTGAACAGCCTCCCTGCAGAACGCTGGGCGCTGGTCACTTCGGCCAGCAGGGAACTGGCAATTAAAAGGATGACCGCAGCTGGTTTACCGCTTCCTTCCGTTATGGTCTGCGCAGAAGATGTTGTTAACGGTAAGCCATCTCCGGAAGGGTATCTCAAAGCAGCATCCATTCTAGGCTTCAGTGCTACTGAATGCCTTGTTTTCGAAGATGCCGATGCGGGGATACGCGCCGGCAATGCCAGCGGAGCCCGGGTTATTGCGGTCGTACCCGATGTGGACGCTACTAGTAGTGTTTTTGCCTGTACACCACTGGACATGCTCACAGTCTCCCCCAACGAGCATGGTTTATTAATAATAGTTTAATGCTGTTATTTCTTAGCTAGCCCTGTTCTATCAAACTGGATTAGGGCTCTCTGGATAATTTCCGCGCTCCCTTAGACCTTTTGTTAACGACCGATTTTCCCTCTCAGCAGGCCCTAAGCTCAGTTAGCTAGTCCGCTTCGTGCCATGAGCGGACGTTAAGCACGGACTCTAATGGTTAATGCCGACCCGTATATTTAGCGACCTCTGTAATGAAGTTGAATTACTGTTGTGGATAGATTTTTAACAAAATGTCAAATAAATTAACTTTTGTTGCTTATTGGGGAAAATTACTTTCAGTGATTTAGTTCACGTTTTTATGTAATGCTTGCTGTATTAAAAATCTGCCAAAATATATTTTGTAATCGATTACTTTTTTGATGGGAGCGATAATGATTAATAAATCGTTTTTTTGTGGGTTCCTTATGATGACAAGCATGGTGGGGTATGCCCGTACCGAAGCGCAGGACGATATTGCTATTCAGATGTACACGCTTAGAAATGTTGGTGATACCGATGCACAGTTTGCTATGGCTAAAAAAGCGGGATTTTCACATGTAGAACTTGTCGGTGATCATCACCTGGATTTACCGACAATGAAGGAAACGTTGAAAAAATATCAGCTTAACGTTATTTCATCGCATGTACAGCTATCTGCTCTTGAGAGCGAGCGCGGAAAAATTGTCGAGTTTAACAAAGGTATAGGTAACTCTCACCTCGTTGTACCATGGATTGAGGTTAATGAACGACCTACGACAAAACAGGAATGGATAGATTACGCCAGGAGGCTTGATCGTATGGGGGAGGCGTTAAGGAATGAAGGAATGTCGTTGTCTTACCATAATCATAATTTTGAGATGAAGAAGTATGATGATGTGACAGCCCTGGACTTGATTATGAAGCACACCCACAAAAATAATCTTAGCCTTGAACTCGATGTGGCATGGGCTGCACGTGGAGGACAGGATCCTGCGTCAATAATTGCAAGATATTCAGGACGCGTCTATGCGGTTCATGCAAAAGATAACGCTGCTATCGGTATTCGTGATGACGAAATGAATTTCACTCCGGCAAGTGAAGGTTTGCTGGAATGGCGCTCAATCATCAGTGCGGGGAGAAGCAGTGGGGTTGAGTGGTATATTGTTGAGCATGACGCGCCAAAAGATCCCTGGACTATCATTACGACCTCGCGTCATAACCTTAAGGAAATGCTTCAAAAACATCCATAACAGGTTATGAAACTCAGGCTCAGGTGATTTGCGAATCCCTGAGTCTGATTCAGGCTGAAACTGCGTGTGTTAGTTCTATTTCTTCTCTCAGAATTTCGATGAGTTCCTTTAATCCCTGGGGAACTTGTCTGTGACCTGGATAGTACAGATACATCGGCTCTTCCAGAGGAGCCCATTCCGGAAGAACAATCCTGAGTCTGCCTTCACGAATATCATCACGCACCCGGTCTTCGAGGCAGTAAGCAATACCGACGCCGGACAGCGCCAGCTCAATTGCCAGCGCCGTTTCGCTCACACAGAGCTGCCCCCTGACGTCAATGACGCGATAGTCTTCTCCTTTACGGAATTCCCATTTGTAGATGACGCCCTGCCCGGTTCGCAGCTGAATGCAGTTATGCAGGCGCAGATCCTCAGGCACGGCAGGTGGGGTATGCTGATAAAGATAGCGTGGCGATGCCACCGCCACCCATCTGAGCTCTCCCCCCAGTCGGACTGCAACGAGATCTTCAGGAACGGTGCCACCAAAGCGGATCCCGGCATCAAATCCTTCCTGGACGATATCGACCATTCTGTCATCAACGCTGATTTCGAGCTCCACTTGAGGATATTTGCTGATAAAGCGCGGAAGATGTCGCGCCATGATGAGGCGTGCTCCGTCACTCAGCACATTAAGCCTGAGCTTTCCAACAGGCCGATCGCGCATGCGGTTAATTTCCTCAAGCGCGTCGCCTATTTCTTTAAAGCCTGTTTCAAGACGCAGAGCAAGGCTTGCGCCCGCTTCGGTCGGAGAGACCGTACGGCTTGTTCTGTTCAACAACCTGACACCCAGGCGCGTCTCGAGATTGCGTATGGTATGGCTCAGCGCAGAGGTGGTGATCCCCAGTTCTATAGCGGCCCTGGTAAAACTGCGCCTTTTCTCAGTGATAAGAAATGCGTTGAGCTCAGCAAGATCGCTTCGGGTGAGCGTGGTAGACAGTCTGGAGGACATGGCGTTAAACCGTTGATTAAAATTCAATGCAATGTCAAATGACATTGCATTGAATCGTTCCTGAAGGATGGTAAGTTTAGATTCAATCAACAAAACGTTGCAACCCGCTGCCACGGCAAACTAACAGTTTTTCATTCCCGGGAGATTTCCGCGTGTTTCATATCTGGACCCTCATTCCAGCGCTTTACGTGCTGTTTCGTTTTATCAGGCCGCTTCCCGCCCCGGTTTCGGTAAAAATAGCCGTCGCAGGCGCAATGATTGTGGCCTGCGAGTTTCATCTGCTCACGAAATTATTTACGGGGAATATGTTTTCTCCCGAGATACCAAAACCGTTGCTGCTGCTTACTACCGGCCTTTTCGGTATGACCGTTTTTATGGCAGTCCTGTTAGTACTGCGTGACCTATTCTGGATATTGCACCGACTGGTATCAGGACGCCGGATGAAATGGCATACGGCTTTCTGGTTTATCCTGCCTGTTCTGGCGGCCATGCTCACAGCGCTGGCCCTGAAAAATGGTACAGCGGTTCCTGAAGTGAAAAAGATAGACGTCACGCTCAGGAGCCTGCCCCCCCGTTTTGAAGGTTACCGGATAGTTCAACTGACGGATTTGCACGCCAGCAGACTGCTGCCGCGAAGCTGGATACAGGATGTTGTTACCCGCACCCGTGAGCTCGGTGCGAATATGATTGTGGTTACCGGGGATATGATTGATGGCTGGCCAGAAGCGCGTTTCTCCGACATTGAGCCGCTTGGACAGCTGCGGGCTGAGGACGGCGTTTTTGCCGTAACGGGCAATCATGAATATTACTTCGGCGCTGAAAACTGGATCCAGACCTTTGAAAAACTGGGCCTGCATTTACTTAATAATGCCGGTTACCGTATAAGCCGTGGCAGCGACTCGCTGTATCTTTCGGGCGTGACGGATGCCGTTGCGCCATCATACGGCCTGCCGGGTCCTGATCTGCCCCTGGCCCTGAAGTTTTCCCGCCCGGGTGAAACCGTCATCCTTCTTGACCACAGGCCTGAAAATGCTGACGAAGCCGCAGAAAGAGGAGTTAGCCTTCAGCTTTCCGGACATACTCACGGCGGTATGATTGCTGGTCTGGACAGGCTGGTCGCATCGGCTAATAACGGTTTTGTATCCGGGCTCTACGAAGCAGGGACCATGATGCTTTACGTCAGCAACGGTTCCGGCATCTGGAACGGTTTTCCCTTCCGGCTTGGGAAACCTGCCGAAATAACGCTTATCACCCTGCATGGCGAAACCAGAAACAGAATTGTTGAATAATACTCATCGTTACTGACTATCTGATTCATCAATAACCGAAAGGAGGCGTTTATAGTTTATTTCAGTTCAATATACCACTGCCTGTTGCCGTTCTTTCCGGAACATTGTGACTCATAAGTTGCACATAGCTGAGAGCCGTTACCCGACAGGTGGCGGTTCTTCTTTTTTTGCAGCCGGCAGTGAGCAGGATCAGGAGTTATAGTCAATGTCTGAACAAACGCTTTCACGGCAGGATGAACGTATTCATCCACCAGGGGGCCTTTTTCCGGCCATGCTTGCGCTGGGCGCGGGCGGATTGTGCATTGGAACGGGCGAGTTTGCGCCCATGAGCCTCCTGCCGGATCTTGCGCGGGGAACCGGCGTTTCAATTCCTGCCGCGGGAGGCTATATCAGCGCCTATGCTGCAGGCGTGGTGGTCGGTGCCCCTGCGATCGCGATACTTGGCGCGCGCCAGGCCCGTAAAAACCTTCTGCTGATATTGTTAATTATTACACTTGCAGGCTATGCCCTGAGCGCTCTGGCCATGGGCTATAACTCCATGTTCGCAGCCCGCTTTATTTCTGGTATGCCTCATGGCGCCTGGTACGGCGTTTCCGCGCTCGTGGCGGCTTCAATGGTCTCGCCACAGCACAAAGCCCGGTATATCGGTTACGTTATGCTGGGACTGGCCGTAGCGAACGTTGCCGGCGTTCCGCTTGTCACATGGGCGGGCCAGACGCTGGGCTGGAGAATCTCTTTCTGGATGGTGGCAGCGGGACTGGTGCTGACGTCCATAATGGTTATGCTTTTTGTTCCATCCGTGGCGGCCGACAGGTCCGCTTCACCGCTCAAGGAACTTGGCGCCCTGAAGAGCCCACAGATCCTGATGACATTTGCCGTCGCTTCAGTCAGCTTTGCGGGCATGTTTGCCGTATACAGCTTTATCACCCCAGCGCTGACGAAAGCTGCCGGGTTTTCAACCTCAGCCGTGCCATGGATCCTGGTTCTCTGGGGGGCGGGCATGGTTGCCGGCAACATTATCGGTGGCAGGCTGGCGGACATTGCGCTGATCCCATCCATATTTGGCATCATCGCCTGGAACATCGTCTTTCTGGGCCTGTTTTCCCTTACGGGCACACTGCAGACCCCGGTTCTCATAGTGCTGTTTATGCTCGGGTGCGGATTTTCGCTCGTGCCGGCGCTTCAGGCCCATATGATGAACATTGCCGGTGAAGCACAGACTCTCGCCTCCTCCCTGACCCACAGCGCGTTTAATATTTCCAATGCACTTGGCGCAGCTGCAGGCGGTTTCGTTATCGCTTCGGGAGGAAGCTGGATTTCTACGGGGTGGACAGGGGCTGCTTTTTCCCTGTTAGCACTTCTTCTTATGTTCATATCGGTACGCATTACTGACGGGAGTAAATCATGAACGATAAAGTCATCAGTGCAGGTAACGTTGCCGTAATAACCGGCGCGGCGAGAGGTATTGGCGCTGCGGCGGCAAGGGAGCTGGCACGAAAGAGCATGAAGCTTTGTCTTTTTGACCGGAACAGACAGGCGCTCGAGCAGCTGGCCGGCGAACTGGAGGCTGAAACGCTGCTGGTCACTGGCGACATTACCCGTGATGAAGATCTCCAACAGCTCAAGGACACCGTTTACAGCGCCTGGGGGAAAGTAAATCTGCTGTTTAACAATGCCGGCGTGAAAATAGCTGCCGGCGCCTGTGATTCCCCAACTCTCTGGCGACAGCAGATGGAGATAAACCTGCTGTCCATGGTTGCCACACAGCATATTTTTCTGCCGGAAATGTTAAAAATGGATGAGAACGGTGCGATCGTTAACCTGGGCTCGAAGGAGGGTATTACGACCCCACCAGGGTTCGCAGCCTATAACGCCTCTAAGGCAGCCGTAAAGGTGCTGACGGAGCAGCTGTCTCATCAGCTTGTGAAGGAAACCGGCACCAGGCTCACCGCTCATCTTCTGGTGCCAGGCTATACATGGACCGATATGAACGATCCCGGTATGAATGAGCGCAGCGGTAACAAGCCCGATGAAGCGTGGACGGCTGCGCAGGTTATTGATTATTTCCTCCCGCGCTTTGAGCGTGGTGACTTCTATATCATCTGCCCTGATAACGCCGTTACCAGCGAGATGGATGCTAAGCGTATCCTATGGGCCGCCCAGGATATGCTGGACAACCGCCCGGCCCTGTCGCGCTGGCATCCTGACTGGAAGACGGCTTTTGAACGCTGGATGAAAAACTAATGTGTCATCGGTAGCCTGCTCGGGGCAGGTTGCTTAAAAGATGAAATGAGGCCGTCAGCAACCATGCTTTTGGCATTGTATTTATGCTGATGAAAGAGGCGCCGGGCTGATGCCCGTCGCCGTGCGGATTTACTTTTTTGTGGCAGAGTCGGGTTCAGAAATGATTCGGTGACGCTGAGCCTTGTGTGACTCACTCATCATTCTGTTCATCACCTCGCCCTCATATTCGGCATATTCACTGCCATAGACAAATTCATGTCCTGTCATCAGCGCATACCAGGCACGTTTTGCCACTTCTTTCGGATCGTCCTTTTTCATCGAACCCACGGTCGTGCTAGCCTGTCCTGCATTTTTGAAGAAATTGGTCTCCGTTGCCCCAGGCATCAGAAGCGTCATTGATAAACCGCTACCCATCAGCTCGTTACGTATGGCGTAAAAGAAGGAGTTTACGAAAGCCTTTGACGCCCCGTAAACCGCTTCGAAAGGTATTGGCGCCGAGCCGGAAAGCGACGATGTGATAAGAACGTGCCCGTTACCCTGCTCAACGAGCTGTGGGATAAATATTTTAGAAAGATGTACCACAGCATCAACGTTGAGCCGGATTAATCTAAGCTCTTTTTCAAGATCGGTACCGTCGATAAACGCGCCGCCGAGTCCCTGGCCGGCGTTGATGACCAGTGCATTAGGGGCTAAACCGGCATCATCCATTCTGGCCTGCAGGTCTGTTATCTGGTCATACTCACTCAGGTCAGCACTGAACGCGTGTACGTTAACTGAAAAACGTTTTTGCAGGTTTTCACCCGTGGCTGAAAGTTTTTTTTCATCCCTGGCGACGATGACAAGATCGTATCCGTTAGCTGCAAATTCTTCAGCAAGTGCAAGGCCGATACCGTTGCTCGAGCCAGTAATCAGAGCCAGTTTTTTCTCACTCATATGATTCTCCGGTTAAAGGGGTTAACCGGCCATGTGAAGACCGGTAGCGAAGGAGGGAGCATGAGCATTACATGCTATCGGTCCAACGGTGCGCAGGGCGATATCCCAGGACGCGCATTGCCTTTTCGCTGCTGAGTGCTGACTCATTACCTGCAAAATTTTTACGTTGTTCAACGCCTGGATAGTAGCGATCCAGAAGTTCCTGAGTGGGGGTTCGCATGCAGGTCACATCGCAGGTAATAAAGAACACATCTTTACCCCTGACATCATATTCGATAGCTTTCTCAATCGCCTGGGCAACATCCCGGACGTCAACATAAGTCCACATATTCCATTGCCTTACGGCAGGATCGTTCTGCCAGCTTTCAAACTGCGCGTACTCTTCTGGAGCCATAACATTAGAAAGTCGCAGACAGGTAATGCGCATGTCAGCGTTATTAAGGCAGAACTGACGGGCCATCTCTTCACCCAGCACTTTAGTCAGTGCATAAATGCTGATCCCCCGGGCTGGGTAGTGCTCATCCACCGGAACATACGGTGCATCCCATTGGTCGTAAGGCACGCCGGTAGGGACTTCGCTAGATGACCAGATGATATTTTTAATCCCCAGGCGCCTGGATGCCTCAAACACGTTGAATGTGACCAGCATATTATTTCTGAACTCGTCAGAATCAGGGATCATTCGGGGGTGAGGAATACTGGCAAGGTGAACTACGGCATCAAAGGCGGCAGGTTCAGGTCCTGAATAAACATCCTCCCCTACGGAGGAAAGTGCATCGAGCGTTGCACCAAAATTCTCTAAATCCGCGATCATCGCTGGATGGGCATCGGTTAAGGGGGCTTTTTTATCTATGAGAAACAGTTCATAACCTGCTTTCTCAAGCCACTCGACTGTAACCCTGCCAATTTTCCCTGAAGCACCGGTAATGGCTATACGTTTTTTAGCTGACATACTTCGTCCTTATGGTTGAGATGCAAATCAATCCTAAGTTTTGTCGACAAAAAACAATATGTGATGAGGCAGACTAAAAGCTTCTATTAATTCAATTCATCAATCGAAGTTTGTTTGTAGAACAGGCTGAATCCGTGAACTGATAAGGGCGCTCACATTCAAGCTTCATAAATGAATGTCTGCTTATCGCTCGCAGCAGACCTTCAGATCTGTTACCTAGTCCGCTTAGTGCCAGAAGCGGATGTTTCTAACATTTACATTCACTAATCCATCTAGAACTACATTCGCAGCATAGTTATGCAAACAAGCCGGGATAATCAGGCGCGTTTCGATATACAGACAGGAAAAGATACTGTAAACAGGCTTGAGGCCGCGAAACGAGATGAGGTCCTATCAAGTGGTGCAGGAAAGCATTGTTATGTTAAAAATGGGATGCGTGGTAGCCGCAGGATATTTCGTCATCACTCACCCGCCCCCGGGAGGAGCCTTTTCACCGGAGATAATGTCATTGCAGAAACTTAAGATCGTGCCTCGCCTGCTGCCGAACGTCCGCGCAGGCAGGAAGCTTCATACCATCCGCTGGCGGGAACGGGAAATTGTGCCGGGCCCTATGCTTTACGAAAATGCTCAGGATGCCTCTGACACGGTCATGGTATGTGTCACGCACGTTGAAAAAATGCCACTTTCTGTCGTTGCGGCCAGGCTTAATAAAAGTGCGGAATGGCCGGATGCCGAAATGCTGGAAGGGATGCGTGAGCACTATCCGTCCATAAAGATGGATTCCGAGGTTGTAGTCATCCACCATTTACCGCCTGATGCGTGAGTTCGTGGCCGGGTTGTTATGTCTAATGTAGAATAACATCACTATCGCCATGATTTTGACATCCGCTTTTCGCTCATAGCGGACCTTCAGATGCTTACCGCCTTTTAATCCTGCCGTAGCTCCTCATCACTTCCTGAGAATAGTCAGTAAAGATCCGACTTTGTAGGTTTTCGGATCCAGGCAGGGAAGAAGAATGTTTACTGCATAATAAGCAAAAATTAATTATTTTTGTTGCGAACATTGCATTGTTGCAGTTAAAAGAAAATAACCATTATTTTATTGTCCTGAGTGGAATGGTCGCGTATGACAGAAACGAGTTTGTACGTGAGTAGTATTTCGGTGATTGACTGTAAATATACCGGAGTGAAGTTAAATCACGAGGCATACTTTACCCACTAAAAAAGGGAGGTGGCCTCCCTTTATCCGAATACACCGGGCTATTTATCATCGAAGAAATCAGAAGGTAGCTGACCTGGTGGCATATTGATCACCTCGTCGTTATCAGGCCCTTCATTTTTCATATACGTTACTTTTGCAAATTCAGGAATAATCACATAAGGATAAGCCGGACCTTCGTCACGAAAGCGATGCATGTCTTCAATGAATTCGTTCTGGTAACAGATTGTTTTCTCAGGATGCTGTCCTTCTCCAGCGATCCATTGCGGGAAGAAGATCGTGCCGTGAATTACCTTTCTCCTTATATCGAACAACAAGCTTACACATGTCCCCGTAGGCTCGTGCCAGTCAACCTTGAAAATACCGGGTGCAAACTGTACGGCATTCATTTTCTGATTAGTGACCCAGCGCCCGCCGACAAGTCCCTGGTGGATACGGTAGTCGCAGGTATTGCTGTTGCGCGCATACCACTCATACTTCCAGCCGTTGTCATAGGTGTAAACAAAATGCGTTCCGACAAACTCAGACAGATCCTCTGAAACATCTTTATATACTTCTTCAGTCATTTATACGTCCTCCGGTGTGCAGATATTTAACAATAGCCGTGAAAATTCAACCTTACCAGGTTCAGGGGAGCAGTCGCAGGAGCTAACAGCTATGCTGACCAGTTCCCCGTTATTCATACAGAATGCTATTAGTAATGTCCGCAGATCGCTCTTAGCAGTCCGTCATGCCAGCTGAAAAAAGGCTTAACACAGGATATTTCCCGTTTTCCAGGCGCCCCCCTGATCGAGGCTCCACACAAAAAATCCACCTAAAAACGAAAGGGTGCTCCCACCGAAGGAGGTGGGAGGGGAATTTCGATGACGCGCCAGCGTCAAAGATTTGTCAGCCTCGCTGGTGCTGGATGTACTTCTTCACGACTTCCAGAGGCGATCCTCCGCACGAGCCGACAAAATAGCTGCGTGACCACAGCACGGGCTTACTGTACGCCGCCCGCAAGTCCAGAAACTCATTCCGTAGCCGACGACTGGTGACGGCTTTCAGGCTGTTGACCAGCTTAGATAACTGCACCGTTGGGGGGTACTCGATCAGCATATGAACATGATCCGCTTCACCGTCGCATTCTTTAAGTTCCGCCCCGAAATCACCGCACACCTCTGATACATACTGATTCACTTTTTCGAGGTGAAATTCCTCGAAAACCTTTCTGCGATACTTCGTCACAAAAACGATGTGAACATGCAATAAATAGGCACTATGCCTGTTTCTTTTGATTTCCTGCATCGCTTGATTCCAGGCCATTTCTGTGGTTAATTTACACACCTTACTTCAATACATACTGAATTAAAATGCTTATCCTGAAGGCGTATAAATACAGACTGGAACCGACGGACGTACAGGCGCAACGACTGCGCCAGATGTGCGGCTGCGCTCGTTTCGTCTGGAATTATGGCCTGGCAGAAACGCAACGCATTCTTGATACTGGTCAGAAACTGCCGACATACGCTGAATTATGCAAAATGCTTACAGCGATGAAGGGGATGCCGGAAACCGCCTTTCTATCAGAAGGCTACACAGACAACCTGCAGCAGAAACTGAAAGACCTGCACGGGGCGTGGAAACGTTGCTTTGATAAGCGGCTGGCGGCTGAAAAACCGGTATTCAAGCGTAAGAGCAAAGGTAACGATTCGATCAGATTCGTCAACTTTGACAAATACTGCCAGCTCGACCGCAAGCGCGTTAAATTGCCGTCGGGGCTGGGCTGGGTGAAGTTCCGCCAGTCCCGCGCTGTTATCGGCAAAATCAAAAACGCAACGGTCAGCCAGCACGCCGGCAGCTGGTATATATCATTTCAGGTAGAAATTGAGGTCGCCCAGCCAGTACACCCGTCAACGTCTGCTATCGGGCTGGACGCGGGTATCAGTAAGCTGGCAACGTTGTCAGACGGTACTATCTTTGAGCCGGTAAACAGCTTTAAAAAGAATCAGGTGAAGCTGGCGCGGCTACAGCGCCAGCTATCCCGCATGGTGAAATTCAGCGCGAACTGGAAGAAACAGAAAGCGAAAATTTCCAGCTTACACTCGCATATCGCTAACATCCGCCGCGATTATCTTCACAAAGTCACAACAACAGTCAGCAAAAAACACGCGATGATCGTTATTGAGGACTTGAAGGTTTCCAACATGTCAAAATCGGCAGCGGGTACGGTAGACGAGCCGGGGCGCAACGTCGCGGCAAAATCTGGTCTTAACCGGGCGATACTTGATCAGGGCTGGTACGAAATGCGCCGCCAGCTCGAATATAAGCAGCTCTGGCACGGCGGAGAAGTGCTAGTCGTAACTCCTGCATACACTAGCCAAAAGTGCGCGTGTTGCAGCTATACAGCGAAGGAAAATCGTCAATCGCAGGCAGTATTTGTCTGCGTGGCGTGTGGTTACGAAGCGAACGCCGACATAAACGGCGCTCGTAATATTCTCGCGGCAGGACATGCCGTGTTGTCCGGGATGTATCCTGGACGCGCCCGTAAGGCGGCATAAGCCGTTAAGCGTGGAACCGGGCAATGCGGCAACGTGTTGCTACCTGAAAAGGAATCCCCCTCCTGATTCGCGAAGTGAGAAGGTGGGGGAGGATGTCAAGCATACAGCATATCCGGCGCCAGCCACCCACAGTGACACCACTGATTCGGGTTCTGGCATCCCTGCCTCCACCACTTCGGTAGCCAGCACTGGTTCACCGGGACAGGGACCGGGACGCTTCCAGCGCAAGGAGTAACGCCACTTCAAACGTGGCTCCGCGCGATCAGCTTGTTAGGGACCATCCAGCGCTCCAGCTGCCGCACGAGAGCGGGAGCCTCCTCCGTCAGCAGGCTGGCCTCGTACACCACGCTCCAGAGCGGTTCGCCGTGATACTCATCCTGGTCCAGTGCGGACAGGGACGGGAAACGCTCGCTCCAGCGCCAGAACATATCTTCAAGATCGAACTGGCGCAGTTCAGTCCCCGACCAGCGGGCGCACCAGGTGCTGACCGTCTCCGGCGTGTGGAAGGCCAGGTCGATTTCCGCCTGTCCCGCCAGCGCCTGGTACGCCCGTTCACGTACGCAGGAGTTCTTGCGGCGCTGGCGGGTGTATTTCTCAGCAAGCATCGCGTCCTGACGGCGCGCCCGTTCGGTGTGCCTGAAGCTTTCTTCCGGAAAGAGCCGCTCGCCTGCGTTGACGGGCAGCGGCAGCCAGCAGCAGACTCCACGGCTCTCTATCAGGGCATCGATGGCCCTCAGCCAGCTGTCCCTGCTTCCCCGCAGCTCCTGCGCACTTAGCACCGGCGCGAACAGGCGTATCTCTTTGAGCGTGACGCGTTTGCGTCCGGTCAGGCGGCGGAAAAAGGCGCTTGCATACGGGAACGCCGTGGACACCGCGCCGCGCGAGCGCCTGCGCTCAACCTCGGCAATGGCCTCCATCGCGGCGCGTCGCTCAGGACAGAAGGGTACCAGGGAAAGATGCGAAGGGATCATGCCGCACCCTCCGCTGCCAGAATGCTGATGATGCTTGCCAGAGAATAACCGTCCATATCGAGACGCGCCGTCAGGCTGAGGGTGTGGCTGACAAGCTCCGGCTGATAGCCTTTCAGGGTACGCACCACGGAGAACGGGCGACCGCTGGCGGGCACGAACACCACCATCCATACCGGACTGATGGCACCAGGGCTGCATACCGCTACGTGATAGCTGCCGTGCGGGGGCGTAAAGCGCACCTGCACGGGGAAAAAGCCGCCGAACTCGCTGCGGTACTCGCCGTTCATGCTCCAGTTGTCAGGGCAGCACAGGTCACGCATGACGGCGTGGGTCAGTTCGCGGCGGTAGTCCTCGCCGCTGTCGCGCCAGTCTTCGAACTCATCACAGGACATGGTTTTCAGAACGTCGGGGGTCAGAACAGTCTGCATGAGTATCTCCTTACTGCCGCCCCGCAGGGCGGCGCTCCGTTATCAGGCGGCCTGTGCCGTGTCAGTGGTGTCAGTATCAGAATCAGCGTCGGCTTCAGCGACTGGCTCCGGACCTTTCAGCCATGCCGGAACCCAGCGGGTATGCTGCATGAAGTGCTCCGCATGTGCTGCGGCGTCGCCCTTCTTCATCTTTTCCGCGTCTCCCGCAGCGCCCGTCAGTCCTGCATCGTTCAGGGCAGCCACAATCTGCGGGTGCTTCAGACCGGAGAAGTAGTTCTCCTTCGTCGGCTGCCACCAGTCGCGCAGGTGGAATCCGATTGCCGCTTCGACCGTATCGAGGGTGCTGCGAGAGGTGTGCCCCATATCGCGGGTCTGCACCCCGTCCACGGAACAGGCTGTACAGAAGGCCATGAGCGACATCAGCACCTCGCCGCTCAGGGCAAAGAAGGTCGTGAAGTCCTTCTCCCAGCCTTCCGGCAGCAGGGCTTTCAGGCGCGCTTTTTCGGTCATGAGCATCTCAAACGCTGCGCCGCTCTTTCCGGACGGGGCATTCTCCGTGAGGCTGCTGTGAGACACCGTCAGGCTGATGCGGAACGGATGCGTCGTGGTCAGACAGCCCGAAAAGACGCAGGTACACAGGCGCCAGACCATCAGCGCCACCGCTTTTTCAGGCTGCTGCATCAGCGCGGCCTGTACCGCCAGCGTACGCTCGGAGGACATTTTCGTGAGCAGCGGGAGGCTGATCCCCTCTGCGGCATCGGGCTGGCGCGAGGTGAACGGTACCGTGGCACCGCTGCTGCTTTCTTCGGTTTCTTCCGGCTCATCAGCTTTCAGGCGCACCCCGCGCTGCACGTACACCTGCCCTTCGTACAGGCTGACCACCACCCCCGCTCCAGCTTTCATTTCGTCAGTCCACGCGCTGACAGCGGCGGCCTGTTCGATCGCATCGATTTCGGCTTCCAGCACGTCCGTTTCGTCACAGCGGGAGTCGTAGCTGCTCCATTCTTCATGCAGCGCATCGAGGCGCTGCTGCTGTTCAGGGGTGTATACCGGTTCGGGTTCGTCGGGCTGAACGAACTCATTGCCGTCCTCGCCGTAGTACCAGATGCGGGCTGCGCGTCCGCGACTCCACGACCAGCCCTCCCGCTGCTGAATGTCCTGCGCGATGCGCTCCAGCTTTTCCTGCACCAGACGATCGACCAGTACGCTGTCAGCCGTGCCGTCGCCTTCTTCCTGACTGAACAGGTCCTCGCGAACACAGCCGCCCGCCGCCTCGTAGGCATCACGTCCGATGAACCGGAACCTGGCGCTGTCGGTGCTGATTTCAGTTTCGGTAATAGCGCGCTTAATCAGGTGTGCGGGTGCGCCTGACCAGCTGGCCTTCACGCTTTCGAACACTTCGACCTGACGGGCATGATCGTCCTCAAGACAGAGCGCCTGACACTGCTCGACCGTCAGTTCATCCTGCGCGAGCCTGTCCATCAGGGACGGGGCGAGGTTTGCCAGCTTCAGCATGCGCTGGACGTGGCGGGTGCTGAATCCGAGGGCGTCGCCAATCTGCGCTGGGGTTTTGCCCTGCTCTGCCAGCGTACGGAAACCTGCGATTTGCTCGGCGGGGTGCATGGCGGCGCGCTGCTCGTTCTCGGCAACGGAGGCGAGCACAGCAATATCGTCAGAGACGCGCCTGACCATCACGGCGTGGTCATCCGGCACACGCCCCTCCTGCGCCAGAAGATTCAGGGCCGTCAGACGGCGGCCACCTGCGGCCACGCCGAACTTCCCGTCTTCGAGGGTTTGCACAATCAGGTTCTGGAGCAGCCCGAGCGTCTCAATGGAGTCAGCCAGACCGCGAACGCTGTCCACGGAGTACGGGATGGTACGCACGTTAAGCGGGGATTTAACGAGATCGGACAGCGGAACATACTCGACTTCGGCGGCCTCAAGGGCAGCCTTCAGGGCAGCCTCCTGCGCCTTCGTGATTTTTCTGGTGCTCGCTTTTTTGGGTGCTTTTGCTTTAACATTCGCTACAGACATTGTTGATACCTCTCCGTGTTGATAATTGTCCGGCCCTGCGGAGTGGCAGCTCCGGCAGGGCACTACTTACTTACTACGGCTTACGGATGCCGTATTCCGCTATATAGCGGTTGAGCCAGTACGTGCCGCCCGGCTCGAAGTTCCACGTACGCCAGACCATTTCCCCGTCCTTACGGACAACCAGACGAAAATGCGAACCCTGATCGTCCTCGATCGCGACGTTGTCGTACTGCGACGCAACGGCCTCGGCCTGTTCGCGGGTAAAGGTGTCGTCGGGTAACACCGCCAGCGCCTCGCTCACTGAAAACCTCCTTCTGAACCTGTTTTGCCCTTAAACCCGTCACCCGTTGAGTTTCGGGAGCCGCGGTTTTGACGTTTTGCGGGGACCTGCTGAACCATCCCGGGGATAAAACACCTCACCCGTTTGAGAACCTTCGCCGCAGGTGCGTAAACGCCACCGGCCGAGGCAGATGTCCGAGGTGAGCGGGAAATTTTTTTCGGTCTAATGAAGCTCTGCGGAATGGCCGGGAAAAATTTATTGCGAAAGGCGCTGCCGTCCCTGGACAGCAACGAGGACTATGGTGTTATCAGCACCCGGAGGAGGAACTCAGGCGGGCGAGAGGAATCCCTGAGGATGAGCAGGGTCACGCCGCAATGACGGGAAGCCGCGCGCGGCGAAACGGCGTTGCGCCTTACATGGCATCGATGCCGTTGGTTTTAATCGATGCCATGCCGGAAGCGCAGGAGACGGTGCGACTGAGCGGCGCAGCCGAAACGGCTGCTGCAAGCGTTGGATTGCGTCATGGGATGGAAGCCCGGAGGGCAGAGACAGCCTGGCTGACTCTGTGCGAAGCATGACAGCCCGCCAGGACGCGCGCGAAAAAAAACCGGGCAAGCCCGGTAAATATGCACACTTACATTAATTTTTATACATCTACGTTCTCGGGGATAGGAGCTGTATCTTACACTAAAACCATACTTAAACTAAGGCATAATTGATTGTAAAATTCTGATTTTTCAATATCTTGAAGCCATCAATTATCATGTTCCCCTTAACGTTAGCTTAGTCTTTACGACTCAGGCCAGGATTGCCTGCATCGGTGTACACTCTCCTCAACTCCACGGTAAAAAAAAGCCAGGCAAGCCTGGCAACGTCAACGTAAGATCAATTTATGTAGTTATACAGGCCGCACCTGATTCAAAAAACATAACCGAAAAGCCCCGGATATCTGAGTCATTTTTGATACAACAATTCTGATTTTGTCTTTTTGACACTTTCGATTAACAGAATTCATTTATTTTGTAGTTAGCTATTTAGCACGAAGAAAGTACTCAGAGTGGCGCGAAGCGCGGCTCAAGTCCCTCCCCTCGCTGGCGGAAGCCTGCCAGTTTTTTACGCGTGATGACAGGTACCCTCCGGCCCGGACGCCTGCAATATACCTGACGTCTTCAGCTGTCCATTAATGCTGATGCATTTCACCAGCATTTACCGCAAGCCAAAAGGCAAGATGGCCGTAATCAACAGCAATCGCGACGACATCCCGGTGGGATCAGGTACACTTCCCTGACACAGCAATGCGATCCCCATTGTGATGAAGCCCAGCGTCAAGCCAGGGACAGCCTGGTGGTGCAAATTTCCGGATGACTAATCACAAGGCGCGCCTGACCCAATCGGCCATGCCCCCTCTTTTATTACCAATGTAGCTACTTATGCCCGATGCCAGTTCAGGCTTACTCTGTCGACACAGATTAACTATTGAACGCTTGAATATATCCTTATAGTTATGCATGTAACGAATTTCATCGAAGATGTGGAACGTCTGTTTAACTACTGAGTGAAAATATGGGTTTCATTCTGAAAATCAGAGATGAGTCGGCGGAAAGCACCGGCATCACAATGTAAAAATTCTCCGCGAACCTTAATGTTCCGAATAATCATATATACTTCACAATGCAACAATTTATGGGGTAAATTATGAAAGAAGGATACTATTGGATAAGACACAATGAGTGTGTGCAGATAGCCTACTACTCGCATGGTAAAACCGAAGATATGCTGACGGGAAAAATAATCCATGGGGTATGGCATTTGTTTCACGGCTTCGACATTTGCCATAACGGTGAAGCTATCGTTCTTACAGGTCCAATAGCTCCTCCATCCTGAGCAGGATTAATATCCTGCGCGTTCAGCTGCGTGATTCTATCCATCCAGCGGTTAACTGCTTCATTAAGACGATGTAGAGCACGTGACACTGCTAATCAAGGTAGGCTCCAACTGGCTGGATAAACGTCGCGCTCTGTTTAACCTGGCGAAATCAGTCATGGTGCGATTTGTATCTGAATATCAATAAGTTAGTCAGGCTGGCCACATCGGTTTTTTACACTATTGTCGCCACTTTTGGCCTGGGCCGTATTCGCGTCACCAGAAAGGCGAAAGCGAAAGCAGACCAGCAGCGTACCGAAGAGAAATCCGCTAACTCTGAAGCAGTAACGAAGCGCAGGGTTGAAGCAAATAAAGAGATCAGTATTGTATAATAGACTGTTAATCATATGCATGGCGACGATGTTGACCGCGAACTGCGTAACGAGTGGAAGCGTTCCGATGGTGGTAGATACCTCCTGCGATTGGGTGAGGCCAATCTACCTGACTGATCAAGACATTAACGTTCTGGACCGCCAGACTAAGAAAGACATACTGGTGCATAACAAAGTCTGAAAAGCAAATTGCGGGAAAAATTGAACCTCATCCCTGAGGTTCGGACACAGTCTCTCCTCTGGGCTTTAACCATAGCAAGTATTAAGGAGCCCGTTATACGAATGGACAATTCTTTAAGTGACGGATGATTAATTGGCAGGGAAAAGCTTGAACAAATCAGGGTGGCTCATCCTTGAGCACACGGGTAGTCCTGAACGACGACTTCACCTGACATAGCAAAGTCTATGTAAGAGTCTAGAAAATAATGAGTATTTATCAAGGCGGGAAAGTAAAAAAGTCCCTTCCGAAATGAAATCCTGCAATTCGGAAGGGAGACCAAAGGGGTCATCATTACAAGAGAATGTAAATGTAATCCATTTCTCAAAAGTAAAAAGGTGTATTAAATAAATAACTCAAAGGAACGAAAATCTACTTTCTTCTAATGCCTGATGGGTATACGGAATGAATGATTAGCGAAGAATTTTAACAATGCTCACAACTTTATTTTGTCTGTCAGCTACATTTTAATGGCACGAGTGATTCGATATCTCTGCCATACAGATGAATCCCCCTGAGCGGAGGGGCAACCAGTCACTGCTGGACGTAACGTTGCGGGTTTGCAAAGTGATGCAAGTCCACCGGGAGGCACCCGGCATCTGAATGCTTGACTAAAGGAATAGGGTACACGTCGAAATGAGTGCGAAGTAATACCTACTTACTGCTAGACCCAGCCAGTTCTGTCCGAGCTGGCTTTTTTTTGCAAAAAAAAGCCCTCTCAGAGAGGGCTACAGGAGTCTCAGTTTCGTTGCTCTTTTTATTGATGTTCCCCGGAGTTGGCATTCTCCGCATCAGAGTCATAGATAGCCTGGCAGATACTCTGTAATCAACAAGCGTAAGCGGCTTTGAATGAGAACTTCCTTAGATTAACCGTAAGCCGCAGAACGCACGAACTTCATTCACCGCAGGGCTTTAACGCTGTGGATGTCGCGCCGGCATAGCTGAGCGCGCGACATCCGTTTTGCATTACCCTCTTCCTTGCGGGGATCCAGCCCCGGGCCCGCATCAGCATCAGATGACATGCCGCAGTGCAGTAAAAAAGCAGACGCTGGCTGGACGGTTTGACGGCGAAAACTGAGCCAGAAAACGACGGGAAGACGGCAGGGAGTCCCTTCAGACAAAACTGCGACCGGGTGAGAGTTGCGAACACTGATCGTCCTCGATCGCCACGTTGACGTACTGCGCCGCAACGGCCTCCGCCTGTTCACGGGTAAAGGTGTCGTCGGGTAAAACCGCCACCGCCTCCCACCATCTGAACCCGTTTTGCCCTTAAACCCCGTCACCCGTTGTGTTTCGGGAGCCGCGGTTTTGACGTTTTGCGGGAACCAGCTGAACCATACCGGGGATGAGGCACTTAACCCGTTTGAGAACCTTAGCCGCAAGTGCGTGAACGCCACCGGTCAAGGCAGACGTCCTGGGTGACCGGGAAAAATTTATTGCGAAAGGCTTTACCGTCCCTGGACAGCAAGGAGGACAGTCATGTTATCAGCACCCTGAGGATGAGCAGGGTCACGCCGTAATGACGCTAAGCCGCGCGCGGCAAAACGGTGTTGCGCCTTACATGGCATCGATGCCGTTGGTTTTAATCGATGCCATGCCGGAAGCGCAGGAGACGGTGCGACTGAGCGGCGCAGCCGGAACGGCTGCTGCAAGCGTTGGATTGCGTCATGGGATGGAAGCCCGGAGGGCAGAGACAGCCTGGCTGGCTCTGTGCGGAGCATGACAGCCCGCCCGGACGCGCGCGAAAAAAAACCGGGCAAGCCCGGCAAACATGCAACTAGTTCAACAATTTTTATACATCACGGCTACAGATTGGGCTCCATAACTTCGCTCTCGGGGATATCAGCGTTATTTTACACTCAATCCATAAAGAGGCTAAGGGCTAATTACTGTTAAAAATCTGATTTTCATTGTGATTTTCTTACTTATCCTGACTGGTTACCTGGGCTTACTACTGGCTTCGGCCATCCCGATATACCTCGGATCGTTTGCGTTCAGCAGATGTGTACTGAGCATGCGGTAGTGCCTAACCCGTTCAATAAAATACTCCCGGAGATGCTCCGGCTGCTCTCTGGCCACGACCTCAGCGACGACCGGCAGGCAGGCGCTCTTTGTACGCGACGCCTGACGCCACCAGGTCCACGGCTACTTTGTCCTGATCTTCTTTTGAAAACTTTGCGATTTTAAAGTCGCTCATCCGACATCACCTCTTTGAAAAAGCTTCGAGCAAAGTATACACCGACGGAGGCGGAAGTTCGCGGCGCCGCAGGCGCTGCGTCCTCCGCCGGCAGGCCCGGCCTGCCAGGTTTTTCGCGCGGACTGACAGGCGGCTCTCACCGCCCGACGGTTAAGACTGCCTGATATACACGCCTGCAATGTATACCGCCTGCTGGCACCGTATAAACTCCACCATTTCCTCCACGACCCGGGCGGTGTCTATCTCCCGCAAACCGTTCTCCCTGCGCTGCGCGTTAATGGTTTTTTTGTACTGGCGCAACATGTCACGGATATGTGCATCAAGCTTCATCGTTTTTCTCCTGTCGGCAGGGGCCCCGCCCCTGCCCGTTAATCAGTTCTGGAACACGTAGCCGTCGACAAACACCAGGCCGCCGCTGAACAGATCGCGCGCATACGCCTCGTAGTCGAAATAGCAGCGCAAATCATCGGGTATGGCAGACAGCAAAGCGTGCTCAGTCACGTACTCGTATGCGTAGTCCTCCTCGCTCTGCGCCTCGCCCCGGTAGGCATCGTCAAAGGCGTCGTAATCGGACTCGCCCGTATACTCCGCCCAGGCAAAATACGCCGCGGCCCTGCCCTCTTCCTCCGTGCGCCTGTACCCCTCGACAAACGCCCATTCCACCGAGGATTCAGATGCAAACTGTGGCGGAATGCCCTCCCAGTCCTGAAACATCAGCTCCGGATCGTGCTCGTTTGCGTGCAGCTCATGGCAAGCACCGATAAAGTCCTCCTTTGAGTCGAACTCCGTCAGGTCGAACCATTTCCCGAAGATGCTGCCGCAGTTGTATTTGTGGTACGTGCCCACGTAAACAGCCGGTGTGGCGGTCGTAGTACTCATAAAAAATCCTCCATAGTCGATGTCGTCTGAGTTCCGGCTTACGCCGTGCCGACACGACAGCCCGACGAAAAGCGGAGAATGCAGGGGCGCCACCGGAGGCCGCAGCGCAGAAAAACAGCTGAGACGGTCTGAACGGTTATCGAGCGAATACTGAGCGAGAGAACGACGGGAAGAACGGCGACTGACATTAGAAAATGACTGCGACCGGGCGAGGATGGCGGCGCAGCGAACCCTTGCAGTCGCAGCGGTCGGGCTACAGTGGAGGCACGGCGTAAGCCGCAGGCCGCACGAACGTCATTCCCCGCGCGGCCGTAACGCCGTGGAGGTCGCGCCGGCATAGCGGAGCGCGCGACATCCGTTTTGCATTACCCTCTTCCATGCGGGGCTCCAGCCCCGCATCAGCGTCAGATATCAGGCCGCAGTGAGGAAAGTGCCCTCAGAAGTACCTGGACTTCCTCTCTCGCCTCACGAACCGCTATGCGCAGCCAGCTACGATCAAACCATCTGCGTACCGGCAGTTCGTCCTTTCGCCATGCATACCGGACGGTATGTTGCGCGAGCATCAGCCCGTGCGCCTCAATCTGGATCTGAATGGTGCGGTAGCTGATATTGCCGTCGAGGATAGCGAGCAGCAGCCTGTCGACGGCCTCGTTATCCCAGCTATCAGCATCGTCCTCCGGCTCAACCTCATCGACACGAAAAATTGCGGGTTTTCCGGTAAACGAGCAGAGGATTGCCGGAGGGGGAAAACGCCTCGAGTACGCGATATCCCGCAGCCGCGACGCAGCCGCAGACGTGGTTGATTTCAGCCCGCAGCGCCGTCAACAGCATCACGGCGTGGCGCTCGCTCAGCCCACTGTACTCCAGCGAGATCGTACCGCTGTGTGCATACTGGCGGCTCAGCGAGTTTGGATACAGACGCACGCTCAGGCTACTGCCCGCAATTTCACCAACGAGTTCGCGCATGTTCCGGTCGTCCATCAGGCCGCGCAGGGCAATTTCAGGGAGAAGGTGAACCAGCTGTGCTGACGTGAGCGAGCCGTAGAACGCCACGCCGTCGCCCTGCGAATAGCTGAGTCGGGTCTGGATATCCATCTCTGCTGGCCAGCCGCGCGCGATAAGGGTATTGCGGGTATGGCGGTGAATGAAATGGTATGCGGTATTTATGACGATCTCCTTTTTCAAATGCGGCATCCTTTGCGCCGTGCCGATACGACAGCCGTGCGCACGCGGCAGATACAAGAGCGTCACCGAGGCCGCAGCGCAGTGAAAAAGCAGGAGCAGGCTGGACGGTTTGACGGCGAAATCTGAGCCGGAAAACGACGGGAAGACGGCGGAGAATCCCTTCAGACAAAACTGCGACCGGGTGAGAGTGACGGCGCCAGCTTCCCTTGTATCTGACGCAGCACGGCCAGAGTGGAGGCACGGCGTTCCTGCCGCCGCGCAACGGCGCGGCCTGAGAAGCGGAGCAGGCGACATCCTTTTACTTTGCAGGGCCGGCAAGGCAGGACCAGGATTGCCCCCGGCCCTGTGGCTGCATCAGATTCGTTGCATCAGCACTCTGACGTCGTGCAGCGCCTGTTTAAGGGATTCTGGCGTCGGTCGGCCCGCCTCCCATGCCTGCCCGATTAGATTTTCCAGATCGCCCTCCTGTCGCCGCAGTACGCGCATGAGCAGCGCCGCGGGAACGCTCACCTCGCGTGACACGGCCTCACGGTGTCGTATCAGAAGGTCGCATACGCCAGAATTTGTGACGCCTTCCCTGCGATATACAGCCATATCGGTATTGCCGGTTGTTTCCATCAGCCCCTGAATCTCGGCAGGCTCCGGCTTTACGTCCAGTTCGCCGCAGGCGACATAAAAAGCTTCTTCGGTCCAGACCAGCAGTACCAACGGCTCGTCGGGGGTGAACATGTTTTCGAGCCGGGTGCAGAGTTCTTCGCGTGTTCCGTACATTTTTATTCTCCAGAGTCGTCTTCTGACGGGCGTTTCCGCCCGCCCGTGTCAGTCTTTAAAGCTGGCGTCCAGCTCCAGCGCCTGCCGGTATGCTTCAAGATAAAGCGCGTTGATGCGGAAAATTGTCTGGCGGGCCAGGCGCTCCGTCAGGTTCTCCGCGTCGTATCGATAGCGGGATTCCAGCGCATTGAGCGTGGCGCGTAGATCGCACATGCTGTTTGCCAGGGCGGCAACGTCGGCCCGCAGCGCTTCGTTTCCGGCGTAATTCGTCATGCCGCCTCCGGAAGCCAGTCACCGTTGGCTGCGGGCAGGCACAATGAACGCTTAACGGCGGCCAGCCGCTGAACGCCGGCCCGGTGATATCGTTCGAGCAGCTCAATACCGATGTACCGCCGCCCTGCCTGTAGTGCGGCCACACAGGTAGAGGCGCTGCCTGCAAAGGGGTCGAGAACAATGCCACCAGGGCGCGTGAAGGACTCGATGAGCGGCTGAAGGCTCGATACGGGCTTCTCCGTCGGGTGATGTTTGTTGCCGGTGTACTTCCAGTCCAGCACGTCGCGCAAAGGGGTTTCCGGCAGCGGCGGACGTCCTTTTGCCAGTATGTAGGCGCACTCGTGGCTGTATCCGACGTAGACGGATTTTGATGTGTAGGTCTTGGCGAAAACGAGGTGGCCCACAACGCTGAACCCTGCATTTTTCCAGGCCGCCATAAAGCGATCCACGCGGTTCCAGCCGTAAAAGCTGATCATCAGCGCGTCCTTTTTGAGCACGCGATACATCTCGTTGCAGGCCGGTTGCAGCCACTCGTCAGTTTTGTCGCCCGCAAGGGTTCGCCCGGAACGGTCGCGAAAGCCGACCAGATAGGGTGGGTCTGTAAGGATCAGATCGACGGCCTTGTCCGGGAAACCGGACATAACTTCAACACAATTGCCAAGGACGTATCGGGACATGCTGTTTCTCCTTTCTCAAATGCGGCGCCAGTTACGCCGTGCCGATACGACAGCCGGGCGAAAAGCGGAGAATGCAGGGGCGGTACCGCAAGCCGCAGCGCAGTGAAAAAGCAGACGCTGGCTGGACGGTTTGAAGGCGAAAATTGAGACGGAAAACGACGGGAAGACAGCGGGTAATACCTTTGAAGGAAACTGCGACCGGGTGAGGACACCGGCAGAGCGAACCCTTGCATACGAAGCGGCCCGGCTACAGTAGCGGCACGACGTCTTAAATGAATTGAGAAACAGTAATCTCACAAAGTTACTCACAGATTCTGTGGATAAACAGCATCTCTTTTCTGAACCAGAACAATGACCTGTACCAGGCAGTTGAAATTCAGCTTGCAGTACGGAAATTATCTTAAATAATACTGTATATAAATACAGTTATTATAAGAGGTATATCATGATCGTTTTTGTCTCTCCCGCTTCAGAGCCTTCACAGTATAAAGTCCCGCTGTTTACGGAAAGCTGTCCGGCTGGCTTTCCCTCGCCGGCAGCTGACTATACGGAAGACGAACTTGATCTGAATACTTACTGCATCAGCCGCCCCAGCGCGACCTACTTTGTCCGTGCTTTAGGCGATTCGATGAAGGATATGGGCCTGCACTCCGGTGATCTAATGGTGGTCGATAAGGCAGAAATACCTGTGCACGGAGATATTGTTATTGCGGAAACTGATGGCGAGTTCACAGTTAAGCGCCTGCAGCTGAAGCCGCGCATTGCCTTGCTTCCGATGAATCCCGCTTATCCCGTAATCTACCCTGATGAAATGCAGATATTCGGCGTCGTCACGGCGTTTATTCACAAAACCCGGAATGAAGGCTGATGTTTGCCCTTGCAGACGTGAATTCCTTTTACGCCAGCTACGAGAAGGTATTCAGGCCTGACCTGCGGGACAAGCCAGTGGTGGTACTAAGCAACAATGACGGCTGCGTTATAGCCCGCTCAAAGGAAGCAAAGCGCCTCGGCATTAAAATGGGGATTCCCTGGTTTCAGCTGAAGGCTATGCATTTTCCTGAGCCTGTGGTCACTTTTTCCAGCAACTACGAGCTTTATGCCTCCATGTCTAACAGGGTTATGTCTCACCTCCAGGAGCTGGCGCCACGCGTAGAGCAGTACAGTATCGACGAGATGTTTCTGGACATCCGCGGTATAGACAATTGCATCAATTATGAGGACTTCGGGCGGCAACTGCGTGCATGCGTGCGCTCCGGAACTGGGCTGACAATCGGGGTAGGGATGGGGCCGACCAAAACGCTCGCTAAAAGCGCGCAATGGGCGTCGAAAGAGTGGCCACAATTTGGCGGCGTGCTGGCTTTGACCACGGGCAATCCACGCCGAACAGAGAAATTGCTGTCGCTGCAGCCAGTGGAGGAAATCTGGGGAGTCGGACGCCGCATCGGCAAAATGCTGAATACATATGGGGTAAAAACCGCACTGCAGCTGGCGCGCATGAATCCAGCATTTGTACGCAAGAATTTTACCGTAGTGCTGGAGCGAACTGTTCGCGAACTGAATGGTGAGGCCTGTATATCTCTTGAAGAGGCACCGCCCGCGAAGCAGCAGATTGTCTGTAGTCGCTCATTCGGGGAGCGCATCAATACTTACGAATCCCTGCGACAGGCGATCTGTCAGTACGCCGAACGTGCGGCCGAAAAGCTTCGAGGAGAGAAACAATTTTGCCGACATATATCGGTCTTTATCAAAACCTCCCCTTTTGCTGTCAATGAAACGTATTACGGCAACATAGCGAGCGAAAAGCTGTTCCTTCCTACACAAGATACCCGTGACATCATAAGCGCCGCACTGAAAGCTCTGGACCGTATCTGGCTCGATGGTCATCGCTATGCAAAAGCCGGAGTGATGCTGAACGACTTTACACCGAGCGGCGTGTCTCAGCTCAATTTGTTCGACGAGGTGCAGCCCCGGAAGCATAGCGACGCTTTGATGAAAGTTCTGGACGGGATTAATCATTCAGGCAAGGGCAAAGTCTGGTTTGCCGGGCGAGGCATATCTCCTGAATGGCAGATGAAACGCGAGATGCTGTCTCCAGCCTATACCACACGCTGGGAAGATATTCCCATAGCGAGGATCAGTTGAAGAACCCCACCCTGATGGTCAAGATTTTTGAAAACAATATGATAATTATAATTTTGAGAAAACGAGTAGTGCTCGCCGTAGCCGAACGGCAGGATTAAGTCCATATGTGAGCGAGGAAGGACCTGGGAACAAAACGAACATAATATCCTGACGCACTATACACATGAATAAAGATGACATACTCAGAATTTAGATCGTGATAGAAATTGCGGAATAGAGTGGGACCGTGGTCCCAGTTCATTTCCGGGTGCAGTGCCGGGAGTCCGGGCCGGTTACCGGAGCAGTTCTGCCTCGCAGACAGGAGGTGGGACCGCGGTCCCAGTTCAAATTCGGGTGCAGTGCCGGGAGTCCGGGCCGGTTACCGGAGCAGTTCCGCCTCGCAGGCACGAGGTGGGACCGTGGTCCCAGTTATATCCCTGGTGCGGTGTCGGCAGTCCGGGCCGGATTACCGGAGCGGTTCTGCCTCGCAGACAGGAGGTGGGACCGCGGTCCCAGTTCAATTTCAGATGCAGTACCGGAAGTCCGGGACGGATTACCAGATAAGTTCCATCTCGAAGGCAGGAGGTGGGACCGTGCTCCCAGTTCATTTCCGGGTACAGTGCCGGGAGTCCGGGCCGGTTACCGGAGCAGTTCCTCCTCGCAGGCACGAGGTGAGACCGTAGTCCCAGTTCAATTTCGGGTGTAGTACCGGAAGTCCGGGCCGGTTACCGGAGCAGTTCCTCCTAGCAGGCACGAGGTGGGACCGTGGTCCCAGATCAATTTCGGGTGTAGTACCGGAAGTCCGGGCCGGTTACCGGAGCGGTTCTGCATTACAGACAGGAGGTGGGACCGTGGTCCCAGATCAATTTCAGGTGCAGTACCGGCAGTCCGCGCTGTTTATCGGAGCAGTTCCGCCTCGCAGGCACGAGATGGGACCGTGGTCCCAGTTCAATTTCGGGTGCGGTGCCGGCAGTCCGGGCCGGATTACCAGAGCGGTTCTGCATTACAGACAGGAGGTGGGACCGTGGTCCCAGATCAATTTCAGGTGCAGTACCGGCAGTCCGCGCTGTTTATCGGAGCAGTTCCGCCTCGCAGGCACGAGATGGGACCGTGGTCCCAGTTCAATTTCGGGTGCGGTGCCGGGAGTCCGGGCCGGATTACCGGAGCGGTTCTGCATCACAGACACGAGGTGGGACCGTGGTCCCAGTTCAATCCAGAGTGCGGCATGGCGTTCCGGGCCAGGTTACAGAATGATTTACGCCACGCAGAAGGGAGATGAAATGATAGCTCTTGACTGGAAAAAGTAACAGCAACTAGATCTTTAGATTGCGTTAACCCTGAGATAGAAAAATATAAATGCTCTTATCAATTACACAGGTGCTATGGCACAGAGAATGGCTGCTTCGGGCTCTATATACCGAAGCAGCATGTAAAATATTAAGGATATAGGAAATTAGCATCAAAGCTTTCTAGCTGAACCAAACAGACTAAACCTTTTGTAAGTCGCGCAGTATGCTTTCTATCTGCTTGATACACTCTTCAGGCAAGCGAGATTTATCGAGATTAAAAATCACCTTATCGCCTTTGTAAAGGGCAGTAGCACCAGGCACAAACTGATGACGGGTACTAAGATTAACTTTTTTACCTGATGGCTCTTTCAGTACAGCTGTCAGTAAGCTGATTACTTCCTCGGGTTCAAAGATGACACCAGCTGTCTTTTGCTCATGAAGCTGCTGTGCCTGTTGCAACAATAAATTTTCTTTTCCCGAAAAAGCTTTGTACAGCGCTTCACCGGAGCGTGCGGAAAGTTCACCTGGGTGAGTAAACAGGGCAACCACAGATTTTGGTAACTGGGCCGTGTTGATGCAACGCGTGATGATCTTACGGGAAATATTCTCCGCTTCAGCCAGCGCAGAGACATTTCCGTTGAAAACAGTTTCCAGCCTATATGCATAACGTTTTCCACGTTCATAAGCACTTACAGGGCGATAATCGTTACCCAGCCGGGATAAAGCCATCATCTGTTCGTCATCTAGATCCCCCACGAGAACACGATAATCTGATGATGTAAGGATAGCGGCTTTGCGACGACGACTACCATCAGCAATTTCAATGATGCCTTCCACCCGCCGACCAAATGCAGGGGTCTGCTGTCCACTTAGAAGAAAAGAGGGGATCAGATCATCCAGAGCATCCTCGGTCAGTAGCTCCTGATCACGTTCATTACCGGACCAGACACTCGATGCGGTTTCAACATTCTTACCCGGTATGGCTTCCAGTATAAATTTAACTTCTCGTCCACAAACCGGTAGCAGAATAGAATTTCCACGAGCCATAGCGCCCACCCGAGCAATTAATGAATCTACCATCGGTGCAGCAGGTGCCACTGACTGCTCAGTATCAGGACGGACTTCTTTTATAGGGTTTTTGGGAAGGACAGGCGCACGTTTCATTATCTGATCTCCCAGCGAGGTTTAATCAAGCGGTCAAAAACTTCATTACAAACAGGCTCCCAAATGGCCAGAGCATTTCGCCAAGCTCCGGTCGAAGAGCGCTGATCGATTGCTTGTTCAAATACCGTACGCATACGTATCTGACCTTTACCCACCTCGTCAGTCTCACGCACCACATTCTTAAGAACCATGCTTCCCCAGGCATCGCGTATCTGTTCTTCCATCCAGGGAGACTGGGAACCATTGTTATTACTATATTTCGTCAGCAGAATTCTGACGTCTGGCTCAAAACCTTGGAGGTCAACGTTTTTCAATAAATCCCGCAGCATATCGAAAAACTGCAAAGCAGACGTATAGTCATAAAGCTCAGCCGGAGTTGGAACGATCAATACATCCGCTGCACAAACGACATTTATAGTTCCAATACCGAGGTTAGGCGCGCTATCAATTACAATAACATCGTAATCATGAGCAACCGTCTCTATTGCCAGACGAAGCATCATATGCGGTTCTGTTGGCAACTTACCCTCATCGTAACGCCCCATTAGTTCTGTTTCGATTCTATGCAATGCCAAACAAGAAGGGATAATATCCAGGCCAGGCCAACATGTTGGCTTGATAGCGTATGAAGCATCATCACGCTCACCCAGGTAGAAGGGAAGCAAAGTATCTTCAGCGTGAATGTGTAAATCTGGTACCCAACCATGGTACATAGATGCTGTACCTTGAGGATCATTACCTTCTACAAGTAGAACGCGAAGTCCTTTCAACGCCAGATCCTGTGCAAGATGGACTGATACAGACGTCTTATAGACTCCCCCTTTATGTGCAGCCACTCCGATAACTGGCGGAAAGCTATCATCAGGGCGGCGCAGACGTGTGCCGAAAACATCACGCATGTGGTTGATCTGTTCAATGGTGTAGCCCACTCGTTGCTCTACTCGACCACGTTTCTCCATATCCGGATGGGGAAGGCGTCCTGCTTTTTCGGCATCGCGGATTGCCTGTGAAGACACCCCAATAAGATCGGCTGCTTCACCCACACGCCAGCGACGTGTGATTTTTCTTGCCTCAGGGCTGTCATCGTTAAACTGAGCAATGGCGATAGCTTTCGTCATTTCATGACCGGCAGAAATGCACTGATCAAGTGTATCCATTAATCCCATTGTATATTCCTTGTTCACAACTTTGCATGGTTATATTAAATCTTGGAAAAAAAAGCAAAGCAATACCAAATTTGCAAACCGATGAAAATTTAGCAAAGCATCTCAAAAAGTAAGGTCTTTAGCATGTATGTTTCAATGTAAATACACTAGTGTTCCTTACTCAAATTAAACTGATCGCCATTGTAAGTATGCAAACTTTATAGGTATGGACGAAAGCCTCCCCGTAGCGATGATCCTGTATGAAAAAAGCAAAGAAAATAGTGTATCTATAAGCGATAGGTCATAAACAGACTGGATAAATATCTTTGCAGCTATGCAAGTAAAAACTACAAAGATGTCTTCAAGAAGAAGGCATGAACAAGGCTAAGCATCTGGCGCCTAAGCCTTTGTACGCGAACTGGCACAGCGTGTGTTGCAATACGGAGATTCACTTATGGCCATGGCATAACACTTTAAGAGAAGGATATCGAGAAGAGCTCAGCTCGGTGAACCGACGTAGTATCGAAAAAGGTGAGCGAGAAGCAATCCTAAAATTGCACGAACCATCCTTTCCCGGCATTTACAGTCCGGCGATCAGCATGAACTGATGGAGCAGGGAGGCATCATATGCAGACTCTGCCTGCCATTCAAAGCGATTGAACAACTTCAACACCGCCGGCACATTCGCTGGTAGTAGTAGTGCATTTATCTATGAGCCGTCGTGATCAAAAGTGATAACGAGATTAGCAGTGCTCGCCGCAGCCATGTGACCGAGCAACGCGAGCGAGCAGGCGAGGAAGCGCAATATCACAGAAGCTGGAGGGAGCAGTTACGCTTTGGTATCACGATGAAAGGTGATCATTAGTTAAACTCTGAATTACGTTTATTTTTAGCACGTTATCCACATATACAGCCATTCGATCCAGCAACAAGATCCTTAAAACGATCCCAGTTAGATCCAAAGAAGATCCCGGAACCTCTGAAGGCCGCGTCAGTACTGAACCAGGAGCATGATCACATAAGCTGTAGCTTGTTAATCATAAGCTGTAACTGGTGAACAATAAGCTGTATTATGCAGAGGATATGCTGTGATGAGCCAATAGAATAAACTATAGTAAGTGTACTCTCTGAAATAACATCAAAGCTGTGTATAAACTGAAGCTAGTCGTGTCGCCCCTTATAGCTGTAACTTTGTGATAATGGCTGGTTTTATCCTTTATTTATCCACTGATCGGAGGCCCTCTGGAAAAGGATAATCTGGATGTAAAAAAGCTGTTTGAAGAG
>NZ_LT991960.1:0-65087 GCF_900322725.1 Enterobacter cloacae complex sp.
GTGACTGAACAACACAATCCGCAGCACTGGAGTCAGCTGGATACGGAAGAACAGATCCGTTTCTGGCAGGGCATTGATGATGGTCACGTCGGGTCTTTTCTGGTTTCTCCGGAGAAGAAACGTACCCGTCGCCGTCGCGGTGAACACTCCACTAAACCCAAATGCGAAAACCCGTCCTGGTTCCGGCCGTCTCACTATAAGGCGCTGGGTGGCCAGCTGGGGCACGCCTATAACCGTCTGGTGGAAAAAGACCCGGCCACGGGTCAGTGCAGACTTCGCATGCACATGTCACTGCATCCTTTCTACGTCCAGGAACGGCAGCGCGCGGGGCGCAGATATGCTTTTCGCCCGGAAAAACAACGTCTTCTCGATGCGCTCTGGCCGGTACTGGTCAGCTTCTGCGATGCCGGTAAACACACGGTAGGAATGAGTGTGTCCAGACTGGCCAGAGAACTCAGCCCGAAAGATGCCCGGGGGGAAGTGATTTCCGGTACGGAAGTCACGGTACGCCGGATTTCGGCATTAATTGCCGAGCAGGTCCGCTTTGGTGTACTTGGCGTATCAGAAGAAACTCTGTGGGACAGGGAATCACGGAAGCGACTGCCTAAATACGTCTGGATCACGCCCGTTGGCTGGAAAATGCTGGGTGTTGATTTGATGAAGCTGCAGGAGCAGCAGCTGAAAAAACTACGTGAATGCGAGGAACGTCAGGCGCTCATTAAAGAGGGGCTGCTAGGCGAGAATGAGGAGATTTCTGTTCTGAGGGCGCGTAAACGCTGGTATGAGCAGCGCAGTCGTGAAGCCCTACAGTATCGCCGTGCAAAAGGTGCCGCACGTAAGCGTGCAAACCGCCTGGCCAGAATGCCCCGGGACCGTCAGGTCTACGAAATGACATGCTGGCTGAAGAAAACGCTGCCGGCAGACGAGCTCTATGGTTATTCTGCAGATAAACTTGAGCAGCTGGCCGTCCGGCATCTGTACCAGCTGGAGTTGTCACTGAACCCTTCTCCGCCTCATTAGTCAGGCAAATCACAATTTGCGTTAAAAACGGCCCCTCCGGGGCTTTTCGTGCTGGATTTTTTCAGTCACTGTTGTCAATTCAGTCCGTCTCCGACCTGATTTCACACTTTTTCTTATGATTTTGCTGCCGTCATGGCCACAGCGCGCATGTGCCTGAATACTTATCCACATAAATCCGCAAACAGATAACATACAGATTCCGGAAACAGATAAACAGAAATCTGCAAAACAGTCTTAACCCAGTTATTAATCCCCTGCATAACAAGCAGCAGGGAGATCCTTTATCTGTGTCACTTCCGTGAATAATCACATTAATGCCTTCGCTCGCAGCGACCGCAGGCGTTCGCGCCGCTCAGAAATTAGGTACCTCCCGCCGCCATGCGGCGGGCCTGTCAGCAACACTTCATCATTTAGTTACATCATCCGGGTAAATCCCCTGAGAGCCGCACCCGTGCTGTCCTCCGCATCGCATCAGACACCACAAAACAGCAGAAACCTCGCCTCTGACCACCGGAGAACGCTGACGCTTCAATCGAAACAGTGCCCACATGACCGCCACTGAAAAGCGCCGCCCCACCCCGGCCATCGGCCGGGGTAATGCATCGCTTTAAAATGGCGGATGTTGTAACTAGATCCTGTGGTTGCTGTGGGTGGTGTGGCTTTGAGTTCTGGTATACACGCTCGTAAGCGACCCTGACGGCCCGCTAACGCGGAGATACGCCCCGACTGCGGCTACCGCCTTGTCGTGACCACTCCGACCGCGCACAGAAGCTTCTGTATCGTTTTTAGCGGGTTTTGGTCTGGCAGGGCGAAGGGATGGATTGGTGGAACCTATCAACAATGTAACCGGCTGCGCCGGGCTACGGCGCCAGTCTCTCACTGAGCCATATTCACTATCAGCTGGCGCCTCCATGACGCTTCGCGCCATTCAGTGGACCGGCTGCGCACTGCTCGCCAGTCCGGTATGCATGTGATATAAACGATAGTGTTTATAAACACTTCTGTGGATATCGTTATGTTGCTGACCGACTACATTGACAGCGTGTACGGAACGGCGCGCGGAAACCGGGCGCGCTTTCTGAAGGACAACCCGGATATCCTTCCCCAGGAGCTGAGCCGCTGGCTTAAAGCTGGCCTGAAAATCAGACCTGAGACCGGAGAAATCTACAAACCCGTATCACGTCGCGTCAGGATACCGTCAGCGGTTGCCGCCGGAGCTGGCGTCTTTCTCTCTGATGACCTGCGTGAACGTGTCGCATCGCTGGCCACCGCACAGAACGTGACCACTGATGCCATGCTGAATGCCCTGGTGGAGCGCGAGGAGCTGTGCCGTAAACTGTCCCTTCAGACGGAGAATAGTGACGCCGTGCCGGAACAGCAGATTGCCGGCATTGTCAGCCGGTACTTTTCAGCACTGTCTGAGCGCAGTGAAACCGGTGCCTGGCACAGGGTGCTGGAGGGGCTGGTCCGGGAACTGACGGAGTCTGGCCTGCTGTCATTCCATACCGGTAATATTGCCGAGAGCCGCCGGCTGAACATTCCCCGCACCGCGTATTACTGGTACGGCGGTTTTGTCGCAAAGCGGGTGGCCATGATGCTGGGCTGCTACGATATCTACCTGTGGAACGAAATGATGCGGCCGGACAGCGACGTGGTCTTTGTGGGCGATGCGCGCAACGTGGTGGCCTGCTACTTCATCTGCCAGCAGATGTGCCGCCTGCTGAAAGCCGTGAGGCTGAACTGGCGTAAGCAACAGGGGACATGGGGAAGCCGGGCAGAGCTGGATGAGGCTGCGCACCGGTACACGCAGCGGCTGGCGGAGGGGATAATGGATAATGGTATTTATATTGGTGGCGACGAGCAGAACTCTTACCGACTGTACGATTATGCGGAAAAACATTACGCCTGGGCCATGCGCTGAGGCGGCAGACCCTCCTGCATGATATCAATGCTAATGTACGCATACATTAGCATTGATAATGAACGTTAATCACCTTCAGCTCTCTCGTTGTTCTGATTTTTACGGTAGTCCTGCTTCACTCTTTCGATATTCTTCAGGATACTCTGCCAGTGGTTGTCTGCCTGCTGCCGGTAACGTTCGGCAACGGCAGCAACAACGCCAGGATCGCTGTCATGGCTGCGGTGTATGGGGTTGTACGCCGGAACCGCCGAAATTTCCGTGATGGGGTTGTAAGCGGCAAGCCGCCAAAATTTTGTATATCATGGTGTAGTGAACGAGGTGCAGCCAACTTAAATAGAAAGAGGACAGCCCCCCGCGCTGGTGATGATATGAGAAATATGGAAAAAACGGGTCACCTGGCATGGTGCGCACTTATCGCCCTGCTGACTGCCAGGGAAGATGGCCTGGTGGCGTCGGAGTCGCAGGAAAACCTGTTTATCACCCGCTGGTTTGCGCAGGTGAAAAAACAGCGTCGCTTTTCTCGTGACGTGGCCACCGATGTTGACTGGATACTCAACCAGGGCCGTACGCTCGGCGTTCGCGCGCGGCTGCGCCATAAGCTGGATTATCTCTGGCGTAGCTGCACCGGCGAACTGTCTGAGCAGAACGACCTTTTTCGCCTGACCTACGCGCTGGAACTGGCGAAGCAGTACGACTGGGGGTATCACGTCCTCAGCGACAGTGAGTGGAGCGGTCGAAATAAGATTCTGCCATCGGCATCGGTGAACAGTATTTGTCTGCTGAAAAGCGCGCTGGATATTGGTTTTAATGATGACGGGACGCAGGTGCTACCTGTGCCGGCAAGAATTGGCGGCCGCGCCGAGGGGCTTAATGCGCTGCTGAAAAGCTGTGGCTGGGAGGCCGTCAGCAACGACGATCACTGGAAACTGGTGACCATCAGCGCTGGTTGACCAGTAAAGAACGGGTCGCCAGCAGGCAACCCGGTAGTGTCAGTGGGTGATGCGCTGCAGATCTTCTTCAGTCAGACCGGTCATGGCCATCACTGTATTGCGGTCGATGCCGCTCTGCAGCATCGTGCGGGCAATTCTCAGGGTCGCTTCGCGCTCGCCTTCAGAGCGTCCTTTCTCGATGCCGCGCTGTTCGCCAAGCTGGATACCTTCTTCACGGGCCTTCTGTTCCAGGCGTTGTGCAATAGTCATTAAAATCTCCTCGTGTTGCGGTGACCGGCGGGCCAGTTCCTGCAGGAATGCCTCGGGTCTGGCCGTGTCTCCCGTCTGCAGCATCCAGTTCATCAAAGTGACCAGCTGCTCATCGGTAGTGTAACCCGCAATCAGCAGGGTGACCAGATGTTCGGTCAGCTCAGCCAGGTCGCGGGTTTGTGCGTGCTTCAGCATCAGTTCCAGCAGGGCCATCCGGCGGTGCTTCATGATTTCATCGTCATCGATGGCGCCAACATCAATGAGGGGAAAATCACCGGTATACAGTTTTCGTGCTGTTTCCGGGCTGGCAAACAGCTCCGTCCAGTTCAGCGTCCAGGGCCAGGGGCTGCCACGGCCGTGGGAAAACAGCAGCGGAATAACCAGCGGCAGCTGCTCATGGCCGGCGTCCAGGTGTTTCTGCATGGCGGCAATTGAGTACCGCATGAGTCTGAACGCCATATGCCTGTCCGGACTGCTCTGATGCTCAATGAGCGTATAAATGTATCCCTCACCCTCGGTGGTCTTCAGGGAGTACAGCACGTCGGCAAAATAGGTTCGCAGGTTTTCCTCAATAAAGGAGCCTGACTCCAGCTGCAGGGTGGTCAGGTCACACAGCTGCAGTAACTCTGCCGGCAGATGCAGGGCCAGAAAATCCCGGGCGGTATCTGTATGGGTCAGGAAGGTTTTAAACAGCCCGTCATGGGGAACCGGTGACTTCCCGCCCTTTCCTTTTCTGCCTGACATTCCGCGTCTCCGTTGGTTTAAGTGTGGTCATCTGGCAGTATTATACCGGAGCTGAGGTCCTAGGGGACCGTTCCGGGGTGGTTCGGTCCCCTCCCCTGTTATTCTAGTCACTCCGAGCTCACCGCATCGTCACGCAGGCGCATGATGGTTTGTCGTGAGGTTCCAAGCTGGCGGGCAACGGCGCTGATACTGGCCCCTGCCTTCAGCTGCTCAAGCGCGGTCTGTCGCTGTTCGTTATTCAGCGCCGGTGGCCGACCAAACCGTTTCCCGGCTGCTCTGGCCCTTGCCAGGCCGGAATGTGTGCGCTCAATCAGCAGGTCCTTCTCAAACTCCGCTACCGCCGAAATGACCTGCATGGTCATCTTTCCGGCCGCGCTGGTGAGGTCCACGCCACCCAGCGCGAGGCAGTGTACACGAATACCGGACGCTGCCAGCTGCTCTACGGTCTTTCGCACGTCCATTGCGTCACGACCCAGACGATCAAGTTTGGTCACTATCAGCACATCGTCATTTTCCATGCGGTCAAGTAACCTGGCAAAACCGGGCCGTTCGCTGGCCGCTACCGAACCACTAATTTGTTCCTCAATCAGGCGCTGTGGTTTAACGGTAAAACCGGCTGCTTCAATTTCCCTGCGCTGATTTTCCGTTGTCTGTTCAAGCGTGGAGACCCGACAGTAAGCAAAAACTCGTGACATGGCATAATTTTCTGTACGAAATGGGTGTACGAATTATAACGCATGTACGAAACTAATTTCACTAAGTTTTGGACAGGTACTGTAAGCAATGTACGAAAACGGTCGGTTTTGTACTTCCCATATTGTATATCCCAGAGTGACTGGCAGACGCGCTCTACGGGCTTATGTATAGGCATTACTGTCGGCACTGTTTCTAATTTTTTGATGAATGAACCTTTATATTATTGAAAGGCTTTAGCTTTACATTTAAGAGACTCTGCTCACCAGACGTATCTCGGCTGAATAATTTTCGATATCCAAACTGACCCCTATTTACTGTTCTCGCTCCATTCTGAGCTGCTAGGTCGCGCAGCCAGTACTGGCTCCCCCGATAACCTGCTCCCGGGCTCCCCTTCTGCTTCTCCAGAGCATGGTAGTTGGATAGCTGAGGACAATTTTTTCACGTTCAGCTGATTAATTCTAGCTAAAAAACTAGCTATGTAATATAACTATAATTAATAGCTAATTTGTGTATCATCCACGCTTACAGGAGAGAGAGTATGTACGTAAAACCCACAGATGTTTTATCCCCCAGAGGCCATGTAGAGGTGCTGGATGTGCTTTACGATGCGGGCGAATGGGACGTGTCCGTCGCCCGCATTAACTACCGGGACGAACTGAACCAGCCCTTCAGCGAATGTACCGGCATACGCTGGAATGGTAATCTGGATGAGGGTAGTAAAGGTATGCCGCTGTCGCGGGGATATCCCGTGTGGTTTGTAATCCCCAAGGAGTTTGCCGCGTGCATTCAGGCTAGAGCACTGGAGCTCAACACCGATAATATTCCTGCAGTCATTGCCGAAATTAAAATGAAAGTCGAGTCTGAGCGCGCATCGAACCCTAACACTTACATGTTGGAATACAAAACAGCGCGTCAGCTGTCAGAAACTGACGTCGATGCGATACTGGGCGGTCTGAAAGACGTCGGGATTTTTGAGGCTTTCACGGAAGGCGCCCATACGATCGATATCAACGGTGTTCACACCCTGATGCTGATGTTTCCGGCCAAAAGAAAATAGGCAAGTAGAAAAATCGGATACCAATATAAACTGGTTGGTCAGGGAGGCATTCAGTGCTGACTTTGCCAGCCAGCCACAACTTATGTGGTCACAATAATATTACCCGATATCTTTTTAAGTGGAACACATAGAGCATACCCAAATAAAACCACTTGGCTTTCCACCCATCCCCCCCACTCAGGTTATGCACCAGATTACAAGTGGATTTGAATTTATGCTTTTGTTAAATGATAAAATGATAAAATGATAAAATGATAAAATGATAAAATGATAAAATGATAAAAAATCATATTATCAAAATAATTTTTTATGATAAAGTGGCTTCATAATGTCCATTTGCACTAGAGGTCCCTATGATTACTGTAATAGGTTCAAATAAAGGCGGTGCTTCAAAGAGCACAACCGCTACAAACATTGCAATTGCTTTAGCATTACGCGGAAAGGATGTTTGCCTTTTGGATGCGGATCTTCAGTCATCTGCGGCAAAGTGGCATGCTTCTCGTGAGGAAGCCGACCTGCTACCTCGCATTACCCTTATCCAGAAATATGGCAACATCAGCCAGACTTTGCGCCAGCTCGATGAAAAGTTTGATCACGTAATTGTAGATGTGGCAGGTCGCAATAGCCGCGAACTCGCTAATGCTGGGGCTGTGGCTGATATAATAATTGCTCCGCACTTGTGCTCACAGTTCGATCTGGACACTTTGGAAGAGCTTGAAGGCCAGTTGGAAGCTTGGCAGGATCTAAATCCTGATTTAAACCTCTATATGTACCAGACACGAGCGACGACTAATCCCGTATTGCGTGGTAAAGAGCGTGCAGAGTTTCTCGAATATCTGAAGGATTTCCCAACCTTACCTCCTCTTAATGCTATTAACTGTGAACGAAAAATTTATCGAGATGTTGTTCCTCTCGGGAAATCTGTTTTGGAGGCAACCAATAGAACTGCAATAGAGGAGGTTGAGCAACTGATTGAAGAGGTGTATTCCAAATGGCTTTAAAACCACGATCTGCTAAAAAACCATCCGATGCTCAGGTAGCTGCGCTCGCTGACAAACTGGCTGATAAGCAATATGGGGGGGCTGCACCTATAGTTAAAACTGAAAAAACAGTACAGCGGAGTCTTGCTCTTCCGCTGTCTCTTGATCAGGCAATTACTCGTGTGTCAGCAGAGAACAAACTCAGCGGCTCTGGTCCGAAAAATACCAGTGCTGTCATACGAGAGGCTTTAGAGCAATATCTTGAGCGGCGGAATAGTGATAACTGATTTTATGATTTTATGATTTTATGATTTTATCAAAATATTATTTAATGATTTTGATAAATAACTATGTACTTCCAGCCTGGTCGTTCTGTTTTTTTCCGGCTATCCCGTGACTGATCTCTGTCGTAGACGCGTTCCAACCCCGGTAAATTTCCGGGGCTAACTCCTTAATACTGCCTCTTCAATTTTAGTGCCGGGGGATGCTGCTGACGTCTTCTTCAGTCTGTATGACACGACCAGGCGCATTGAACGTGATGGTGATGATCTTTTTGGCCAGCCCCTCATCTGAAAGGGCATCATCCACACTGACATCACGTATCAGTGGGCTTTCCTCTTCTATATGTTGGGCAATATCCCGTAGCCACTCTGCCAGCATTCCTCTGTCCATCCTTTTTCGCTCCCGTTGTGTACAGTCAGCATCAACATATCACACTGCATATGTGCTTTTGCATCCTCACAGAGGATGGATGATTGCTCAAATTTTGTGGATTACAGATGAGCGACGGGCAAATCAGTCCATCTGGTGGTGTAGGCAGGGGAGAGCATTTCTCGTTTCATTTGCCACTCGGGAGCGATGCCTCGTCCTGCAAACCACACTTTTCCAAGCCCTGAATGGTTAATCCCGTCCACGACGTTCATCAGCGCTTCGCTGTTTGCCCGGGGCTGAACATCATCAAACAGACTCAATTGAGAACCCCCCGCAGGTGTGAAATCGTTCAGCATCACGCCGGCTTTGGCATAACGGTGACCGGGGACCCAGATGTGTCCGAGGGCTCTGACGGCAGCGGCGATGATATCCCGCGAGTCTCTGCTCGGGAACGGCAGACTCTCGCTGGCCATGTTTCCGTAGTAAGGCTCCTTCACGGCAAACGGCGACGTTTTCACAAAGACCGCGATGTGTCTGCAGTACTGCCGCTCACTGCGCAGTTTCTCCGCAGCACGCTCCGCGTACTGGCAGACAGCCTGGCGCATTGCGTCATATTCCGTGATGCGTTCACCAAAACTCCGGCTGCAGACTATCTGCTGTTTTGGCGGAGGCGCTTCTTCCAGCGAAATACAGCTTTCTCCGTTCAGCTCCCGGACCGTTCTCTCCAGCACCACGTTGAAATTCTTCCTTATGAAGGTCGGATTCGCGCGCGCCAGCTGCAGCGCGGTGGTGATCCCCATTGTGTTCAGCTTCTTCGAGATCCGGCGCCCAACACCCCATATTTCTTCCACCGGCTGCAGTGAAAGCAGTTTCTCTGTCCGGCGGGGATTACCCCGCGTGAGCGCGAGCACGCCACCAAATTGCGGCCACTCTTTGGATGCCCACTGCGCCGATTTCGCCAGTGTTTTGGTTGGCCCCATACCGACGCCGATGGTCAGGGCGGTGTGACGGAGAACATGTTCACGCAGCTGACGACCGAAGTCCTCAAAAGCGATGCAGCTGTCGATGCCGGCGACGTCGAGGAACATTTCATCAATACTGTACTGTTCCACGCGCGGGGCCAGCGCCTCAAGGCAGCGCATGACGCGTTCTGAAAATGAATGATAAAGCGAATAATTGCTGGAGAAGACCGCCACGTGGTGCTTTTCCGCCAGCGCTTTCACCTTAAACCAGGGGGCGCCCATCGGGATACCGATGTCGCGGGCTTCGCGGCTGCGCGCGATTACGCAGCCGTCATTGTTACTCAGGCAAATGACGGGTTTTCCGCGCAAATCAGGGCGAAAGACCTTCTCGCAGCTGGCATAGAAGCTGTTGACGTCAGCCAGGGCAAACATACCGGTACTCCTTACAGGCGGGCGCGGGTACGATGAATGAAGTGCATCACCACCCCGAACAGCGTGAGTTCTTCCGGCCAGAGCGTCGGATAAGCCGGATTCATCGGCTCCAGGGCAGGGCGGGGGGTAAGGCGCAGCCGCTTCACCGTAAACCCGCCGTCCACTTCCGCAATCACCACATCGCCGTCCACGGCCTTCTCTGCACGGTCGACTACCAGAATGTCGCCGTCATACAGACCCAGGTCTCGCATACTTTCCCCGCTGGCGCGCAGAAAGTAAGTGGCTGCCGGATGGCGGATACACAGGCTGTTTAAGTCCAGCTCCTGCTCAACGTAATCCCCGGCAGGACTCGGAAAACCCGCCGCACAGGCATCCGCAAACAGGGGGATCTGCTGGGAAGACGGCGTGGCCGGGAGTGTGAACACCGCCTCCGGGTCAAACAGGGGCTCCCTGCGACTCATTCCGGCAGCCATGTGTCGTCCTGCCAGATAGCTTCAAGCGTGTTCATGATGTCTGACTTTTCCTGGTCGCTGCGCGCGCCGCTGACATCCAGCGCGGTCTGCGAACTTTTCCCGATGTTCAGCCAGAGGTGAGGGTAGCGTGGGGTGAGGCGGCGCTCAATTTCCTGCTGCAGTGCGGCAAAGGTACCGCTGCGCATGGCCTTCACCTGCTCCGGGGAGAAACGGACGGAAATCTGTAACATGGCGCACCTCTTTACTGTATGGATGTACAGTTATTATTTTCCCGGTTTTCAGAATTTGCAAGCCTCTTTGTGCAGTTCCGGGCTAAAACATTGCTGTGGTTGCGAAAAAATGAGTGACGTGAAAAAACGTATGTCGGGGCTACACCGGTAGCGGTATCCTGTAATGTACAGATACCCAATGAATTTTCATCCAGGAGGTCTTTATGTCACCCGGCTTCAGAAACGTTCTTCGCTTTGCCGGCGTCCCCGTCGACAGCAGCGAACCGGTACGCAGGCAGTACGGCAGTCGCATGATTGGCATTGTGACGGTATGCCTGCTCCCGCTCCTGGTGTTCGACGTCCCGCTGTGGGTTTTCGTGCTCTCCCAGGTCATCTGGGGCGCGGGCGTGTATATCGGGCTCTCCGTGGCCGGAGATAAAACCCGGAGCCGTTGATATCCCGCCGCTGATTGTACAAAAAAAGAACAGACGTGGTGGCGCCTGTTCTCCCGCGCTTCTCCGCTGTCTGCCTTCAGGTTATCCACAATCTTAAACCCCGCGTTTGTGGACAGGTATGTCGATGCTCCTCTTTCCCCTGGTGTTGCTGAAGGCCTGCCTCCCGCTGCCAGTGTCTCGCGTCCGGCCTGGTACGGGACGGGCGGTTTTTTTGCTCAGTCCCGGCGCCGTTGAGTGTGTACGCCAGTCCCTCGCCCTGTCAGGGAACGCCCTTCAAGCCGCTTTTGCGGCATATTCTCGCCGTCTAACAGACTGACGGCTGCGATATTCCACAGTCGGCCTGACCCGTGACCGGACGCGATGAACAGGCAGCGTGCGGCAGGGAACGGTATCGCGGTGATACCTCCTGTCCCCTCTGACTACAGGAGTGCTGCCATGTCCAGATTCATTCTCGGGAACTGTATTGATGTGATGCGCGGATTCCCCGACCGCGCCGTGGACCTTATCGTGACCGATCCGCCTTATCTCGTCGGCTTTAAGGACCGTCAGGGCAGACAGATTGCCGGGGATGTGACGGACGAATGGCTGCAACCGGCCACGCTGGAGATGTACCGCGTCCTTAAAAAAGACGCCCTGATGGTCAGTTTCTACGGCTGGAACCGGGTGGACCGCTTTATGGCCGCGTGGAAGGCGGCGGGATTCTATGCCGTGGGCCAGATTGTATTCACCAAAACCTACGCTTCCAACCGTCGCAACGCGAAAGACCGACGAGGATTCGTGGACTACCGCCATGAAGGGGCTTATGTCCTTGCCAAAGGCCGCCCGGTGCCGCCCCTCAGACCGCTGCCGGATGTGATGCCTTTCCCGTATACCGGCAACCCCCTGCACCCGAACCAGAAACCGGTGGAGGCGCTACAGCCGCTGATTGAGTCATTCAGCGCCCCGGGCGCGATTATCCTCGACCCGTTTGCCGGGAGTGCCTCGACCTGCGTTGCCGCATACCGCGCCGGACGCCGCTATATCGGCATTGAAATGCTGGCGCAGTACCACCGGGCCGGAACCGAACGGCTGGCCGCCATGCGCCGGGCCGTCAACACCCCGGCGGCGAACGATGAATGGCTCCCGGAGGCGGCGTGATGAACTACGACGGACACGAAGCCCTGCGGCGCGATATGGCCGGACTGGCCAACAACATGTGCGACCTGAAAACCACCCTCAAAGTGCTGGAAGAAACGTACCACTACCGGCATGACGGGCTGCCGGAACGACTCGCGGGTATCAGCCTGCGGCGTATCAACGCCCTGATGGATGAGGCATTCAATATCGCCCTGATGCTGGATGAAAGTTTTCAGGACTGACACCCGGGCGGCGATGCCGCCCCACTGAATCACGGAGAAAACACCATGCTGTACGGCACCCGTAAAGAACTGAACAAAAAACTCAAACGTATGTTTGGGAACGAAGAACGCTACGCCCTGCTGGTCTGGACGAAAGAAGACGTGATGGCCCAGGCTGAGAACATGACGGAGGCCGAGGCTCACACCCTGCTTGAGCTTATCGGCCGCACGGGAACGGGGGAGCACACCGAAGAAGGCGTGTCATTCCGCACCGTGCAGGCGCTGTACGCCGGGATTCGCCCGGGCATTCCCCGCGTGAGCGTCCCCGTCGATACGCTGTATCGCATCACGGACATTGCCGCACAGGCGATTAACGGAGAAGACGAGCATTCGCCGTCGCTGACGGTCGATCACTACCCGAGTGTCGCTGACGCTCAGGCAGAAATCGCCTGGCTGAAACGTGAACTGGCCGCCTGACCCGTCCGCCCCGCTGAACGGCGGGGCATTCACCGAAGGAAAACAACCATGAGAAACGACACCTTCAACGCGCTGATACTCCGCCTCGGCGACCGGATGCTGCGCCAGGCTGGCTGGCCCGACGTCATTGATATGGCGCCCGTCGCACCCGAAACCGTACCCGGCTGGCTCGTCGCCTGCGGCTCTCTCAGCGGTGCGGAAATCCTCACGCTGACAGAACAGCTTTGCCAGCCGCTGACGTATGGCCGGGCTGCGTTGTTGCTCGCCAGCGCCCGGCGGCTGACGGGAACCCCGGCGCGTCTGCATCTCTTTCCGGTACAGGCATATCCGCATCCGGAGCGGCTGGCTGACTGTCAGGTTATCCGCCTGCCTTACGCGCAGGAGTGGCTGACGGCGGCAGAATGTGACGATCTGCTGGCTTTCCTGAAAGCCTCCCTCACGCAGATAACGGAAATCGTCAGGCTGGATGCGCACCGCCTTGCCGCTGCGCTGAAACCGTCCGTCACGCCGCGACTCATGGACAGGCGGTTTGGTGACTGGCGCGTACTGGCTGACGAGTACGAGCATGAAAACTGGCTGGATGAAAACGACACGGACGTACTGGATGCCGTCCTTGATGCTGTTCTGGTGCGCGGAGCAAGGTTCTGCCCCATCCTGCTCACCGTGGTCAATGAACGACGGGAGGAAATCGAAGCCGCAGGCGTTATCACCGATATGCTGCGTTTCCCCGGCGACCCGGCCCGCCGCTGGCTTGATCGCCGTGTACTGCGCGAGGTGGTGAGTGAAGCCCGGGCGACGCCCGCACAGACTTAATGATGATGGCGGGGGAAGAAAAATCACTTCCCCCCACTGACCGGCGCGGGATGACCGTATGCGATAAGGATGTCACCGTGCCGGCTCCGCATTCACCCGGCCCGGGTTCCGGGCCTTTTGGGTGAAAACCCGCCTCTGTTATCGCCGTGTCGTGTGCGGGCTGTGCCGTGCCTTCACTATAGCCCGGCCGCTGCAGATGCAAGGGTGCGCTGACGCCGCCATCCTCGCCCGGTCGCAGTGTTTGTAATGAGTCTCGCCGTTCTTCCCGTCGTTTTCTCGCTCAGATTTCGCTCCAAAACCGTCCAGACCGGCTTCGCGCTTTATCTGCGCTGCGGCCTCCGGTGTCGCCCCTGCATCTTCCGCTTTTCGCCGGGCTGTCGTGTCGGCACGGCACCGCCCGGTGTCGCAGTCCATGTGATTACGGAGGTTTTACCATGCAGTATGTGACAACACGCCCCGTCCTGAATGTTGAAGAGTGTGACCGCCTGTCTTTTATGCCCTACCTGTTCGGCACGGATTTTATGCTCGCAGAATTGCAGGTGTATGCACTGGCGAAACAATGGATGCCTGAATACCGCTGCGAGTTCTGGCATTACATCCGCTTACCGGAAGGCGGTGGTTACATGATGCCCGATAGTGGCCGCGTTCATCTGGTCAGCACGGAAAACTGGTTTGATCGCATTGTGAGCGCCGACGCGGCGGGCATTATTCTGACATCCCTGGCCGTTAACCGTCGTCTGGCGGCAAATCATGACAGCGGCAACCCGGCCCTGACTCACCTTTACATGCTGCGTGATGCCCAGCTCTGGAATCACATCACCCTTCACCCGGAATGCAACGCCATATACGCCGCGCTGGACTGATTAACGACCGGGGCGGCCATGCCGCCCCGCAGGGAGACGAAAAATGAATTCATCCATCACCACTCCGGCGGTCTACGTGGGTACGTATCACCAGTACAACTGCGGCAGCATTTTTGGCAAATGGTTTGATTTAACCGATTTCGACGACGAGGACGCGTTCTATGATGCCTGCCGGACGCTGCACGCCGGGGAAGATGACCCCGAACTGATGTTTCAGGACATCGAGGGCATCCCGTCACAGTTTGCCTCTGAATCCTCTGTTAAGTGGGCGTTTATTGAGGCTTTCCGGCAGGCACAGGATGACGGGCGCGCCGCCGCGTTTGTGGCCTGGGCGGAGTATACCGGCGAGTGTGACTATGACGCCTTTGATGACGCTTATTACGGCGAAGCGGAAAGCGAGGAAGATTTTGCTTATGGCTTTGTGGAGGACAACGGCCTGTTAAACGAGGTGCCCGAATCATTGCGCGTCTATTTCGATTATGAGGCATACGCGCGGGATTTATTCAGCAGCGGGTATGTGCTCCATGACGGTTATGTCTTCAGAAACTGAATAATGTCCGGCGGGGAAGCCGCCGGTTAAGGAGAAAACACATGAAACTTGCACCACAAAGCCGCGATATCCTGCGCCAGTACAAAGCCCTGATTAACGCACGCCGCCGGGATGCCGGTCAGCGGGAACTGACCACCGCCCAGGTGATGGATGAAATCTGCTATTACATGACCTGTCAGTGTGCCGTCTACATCGGCGGGCACTTTATCTTACAGGGTGGAAAAGGCCAGTAAGCATGATGGCAGGCGTCCGGGCCGGAGGGCGCCTGTCAGCCCGCGCGCAAAACCCTGGCAGGCTGCGCCTGCCGGAGAGAAACATCGCCGCGCCTTCGGCGCCGCTCGCTCTCTTCTCCGTTCTCAGTCGCTGAAGCCTGATAATGGGCGTATTATCCACAGTATCTTTCTGGAAAACGTTGCAGGTGCAGATTTGTCAAAATGGAATATCGCCTCATTCTCAAAAGACGAGCAGGACAAAGTCTCCGTCGATAAAGCAGCCGCCGCTGTTGCCTGGCAGGAACGCATGAACAAGCCTGTTGTTCACGAACTCGTTGAGCGGGAACAGCCCGAACATCTGCGCGAATATTTCCGTGAACGGCTCCGGGTGCATCGGCTGAACAGTCAGCAGCTGCCGCGCGCAAATGCGCCCGAATACCAGAAGCCGGAAGACGGTGGCGGTGAGAGTAAGCCTTAATTTTTTCCCAGGGAGGGACTGCGATGCGTATGTCTGTACTATTTGCTATCACGTGTTTGTTCAGCGCGTTTAATCTTGTATTTATGCCATTCCATCCCGTCATGATGTTATGGGCTTTCGGCCTCTCTGTCGCCTTCATTATTGTCAATATAATTGCCGACAGACTGCGTCTGTGGTCCGGTATTGCATGGGCGATGGCTGCCGCCGTCATCGTCGCTTTTATGCTTAATGGTGCAGAACCCAATGAAGAAAACCGGGTACTCATCAGTACATTCGCCTGTCTCGCCTCAGCATGGTATGCCGGGGTTCAGTTCAGAAAAGAGAAGAGAGAGTCTCTGTCCTGACCGGTATTCTTTCTGTCTCTGTCTCTGTCTCTGTCTCTGTCTCTGTCTCTGTCTCTGTCTCTGCCTCTGCCTCTGAATCTGAATCTGAATCTGAATCTGAATCTGAATCTGCTTCAGCTTCTGGCTTTGCCTCTTGCTGCTGTTGTTGATGTTGATGCTCTTCCTCTTCCTCTTCCTCATTTGCTTTTCACATAATCTGCCCCCGGACACCTTCGGCTCCCGACCCGCTGGCGCGGTTCAGTCGTCGAGCCACACTCCGCTAACCGCGAAAGGATGCGGTAAGCTCCGCCGAACCCGCCAGGCGGTTTCGGGCTATCGCTAGTGTCTGATGTCTGACGTCAACGGCAGGCTTGCAGCATCCCTGTCAGGATGCGCCGCCCTTTTACGCGCCGTCACCTGCGCTTTTCGCACCCCGGCAAACGGCCGCCGGGCTGTAAGGCGCAACGCCGTTTCGCGCCCGCGCGTTTCGTCGTTGCGGCGGGTTCCTGCTCATTCCTTGCCTGGTTTTTTCACCCCTTTGAGTCCTTTCGCCGGGGCTGAGACAAGCACAACCCGTCTTGCCGTCCATGCACTGCTGGCGCACGGCCATAAAAACTTTTTGCCTGAACCCGCAAAAACTTTTCACGTCCGGCATGGACGGCTTCACCGGGCCGTACTCGTTTACGCCCTTGCGGCGAACGGCTCTCAAACGGGTGAAGGTAACAACCAGCGGGCGCGTTCAGCAGGTCCCCGCAAAACGTCAAAACCGCGGCCCCGGCAACTCAACGGGTGATGGTTTTTAAAGGCAAAACAACAGAGTAAGGAGATTCATCATGGCAGCACGTGGCGTTAATAAAGTCATTCTGGTCGGGCATCTGGGGCAGGACCCCGAAGTGCGTTATATGCCCAACGGCGGCGCAGTGGCAAACCTGACGCTGGCCACGTCCGAAACATGGCGTGATAAGCAGAGCGGGGAACTGCGCGAAAACACCGAATGGCACCGTGTTGTCATGTTCGGCAAGCTCGCGGAAGTGGCGGGCGAATACCTGCGTAAAGGCGCGCAGGTCTACATCGAGGGCCAGATGCGCACCCGTAGCTGGCAGGACGATACCGGAGCCACGCGCTATGTCACCGAGGTGCTGGTCGGGCAGAACGGCACCATGCAGATGCTCGGCGGTCGTCGTGAGGGCGGTCCGACTGAGAGCGCCGCACCGCAGCAGCCCGCGCAGCCGCAGAGTCCTGCCGCCCCGGCTCAACCTGCTCAGGCTCCGGCTAAATCCCCGAAAGCGAAGGGCGGTAAAAAAGGCCGTCAGAGCGCTGCCCCGTCTCAGTTGCCTCCCCAGCCGTTCCCGGACGATTACCCGCTGACCGATGACGATGCACCCTTTTAAACCATGATGAGCACGCCCCGCTCAGGCGGGGCAGAAAAGGAGAAACACATGGACCACAACGTTTTGTCCCCCCTTGAATCCCTGCCGGATGGCACCTTCACCCGTAGTCAGGCGCAAGCGGTCGCGGCGCAGTATCAGAATGTGGCGATTGAAGATGACCAGGGGACCCATTTTCGCCTTGTCGTCCGTCATCAGGATGACGGCAGCCTGGTCTGGCGTGTCTGGAATTTTGAACCGGGCGGTGAGGCCCTGATGAACCGTTATATCCGGGACTACGGAGTACGCAAAACGCAGTAAGCGGTAAAAGGTGCCGGACAGGTCGGCTGTCCGGCAGACAATCATTAATACTGGAGGTATCCAATCATGTCAGTGACCGAGTCTAAAGCAAAAACCCCCGCGAAAACCAGTAAAAAAACGGTGAAACCTGCCGAATCCGCCGCCCTGAAAGCCGCGCTTGAGGCCGCACAGATTGAGATGGTGCCGCTGTCAGCACTGGTCAAATCCCCGCTGAACGTCCGTACTATCCCGTATCCGCCGGAGAGTGTGCGGGAAATGGCTGACTCCATTCTCGCGGTCGGCCTCATTCAGAATCTGGTGGTTCATACCCTGCCGGACGGTCTCTCGGGCGTGGCGGCGGGCGGTCGTCGTCTGGCGGCCCTGCAACTTTTACAGCGCGAGCAGCGCATCGATGCCGGGCATCGGGTCATCGTCAAGCGCGTCAGCGACGAACTGGCGGTGGTGGCCTCGATGGTCGAGAACAACAACCGGGTGGCGATGCACCCGGCAGAGCAGATTAGCGGATTCCGCACGTTGTCTGAGCAGGGCAAGACCCCGGCGCAAATCGGGGACCAGCTGGGCTACAGTTCGCGCCACGTCCAGCGCATGCTGAAGCTCGCCAGCCTTGCCCCGGAGCTTATCGCCCTGCTGGCAGAGAACACGCTCGATGTGGAGCAGTGTCAGGCGCTCAGTCTGGAAAGTGACCCGGCGCGTCAGATACAGGTATATGAGCAGGTGAAGGCTTCATACAGCAACGCTCCGGCCCATCTGCTGAAACGCGCCATCACGGACACCGAAATATCGGTTCGCGACGCCCGCTTTATGTTTGTCGGTCGCGAAGCGTATGAGGCTGCCGGGGGCAAAGTGCGTGAGGACCTGTTCAGCGCTCAGGAGGGCGACGGAACGGCAGACGGGGTGCTGGTCGGGCGTCTGGTGCAGGAGAAGCTGGAGTCCGCCGCGCTGGCTGTTGAAATGCAGGAGGGCTGGTCATGGTCACTGGCACGGGAAGGGGCGGTGCGGAACTACGGTGACGACCGGGAACATTATCTGGTCCTGCCGGAGCCGGAGGGCGAACTCAGCGCTGACGAGCAGCATCGTCTCGATGAACTGTACGCCACGCAGGAAGCCACGGCGACGTATGAGGACGAAGCCGCGATTCAGGTGCTGATTGACGAGATTGAAGATGCAGCATCGATCCGGGCATGGACACCGGAGCAGAAAGCGGCCAGTGGCGTGGTGGCCAGCCTGAGTGACGGCGAGCTTCGTATCCAGCGCGGGGTGCAGAAGAAGGTGCAGGCGGCGGTCGCTGACGGGCAGGAAAGCACGGGTACTCAGGCCTCCCTGCATGTGGTGAGCCGCAGTACCCCGGATGCGGCAGAGGGTATCAGCCTTCCGCTCCTGAAAAAAATGTCGTCCGAGAGAACGCTGGCGGTGCAGGCGGAACTGGTCAGACAACCACAGAAAGCCGTGGCCCTGATGGTCTGGCGGCTGTGCAGTTGCGTGTTCCACTACTGTATCACCACCCGGCACCCGTTCGTGATGAATCTCGGGGTTCACCACAGCAGCCTCACCAGCGAAGCCCCGACCGGAGAAAACGGTCAGGCATGGCAGTCTCTGATGCAGGAGAAAGCCCGTCTGGAGGCGCTGCTGCCGGAGGGATGGAAGAACGATTTCACCACCTTTTTTGCCCTCGACGGACAGACCCTCATGTCGCTGATGGCTTTCTGTACCGCCTGTTCGGTGGACGGCGTCCAGACCCGCGAACACGGGCATACCCGCCGCAGTGACCTTGACGGTGTCGAGGCGGCACTCGGGTTCCACCTGCGCGACTGGTGGCAGCCAACGGCGGATAACTTCCTCGGGTTACTCAGCAAAAATCAGATTGTGGCGGCGCTGAACGACGCCGGACTGACCGGGGCCGCCTCGGATGCTGAAAAAATGAAGAAAGGCGATGCCGCCAGTCACGCCGAACAGTGGCTCTCCGGGACCCGATGGGTGCCGGGATGGATGCAGTCCCCGGATGCTGCAACGCCGGAAGAAGCAGCCTCCACGCCTGACACTGACGAACCCACCTCACACGCTGCCTGATAACGGAGACGCCGCCCTGCGGGGCGGCGATAAGGAGACGATGATGCGCAATATTATTACCCCCGAAGTCCTGAAAACCATGATCCCACAGGAATACGAAGACTGGCGCGAAGGAGGGGAGGATTTGCGCCGCGAACTGACCCATGCCGTGATGCGTGACCTGAACTGCCCTGATAACTGGGACATGAACGGGGAGTACCGCAGCGAGTTCGGGGGCTTTTTCCCGGTACAGATCCGCTTCACGCCTTCACACGGTAACTATCATCTCGCCGTGTGCAGTCCCGGCGATATCTCTCCGGCCTGGATGGTGGTGTTTGTCCCGGCCAGCGGTCGTCCGTTCTCGGTTATCAGCACGCTGTCGGACTGGTCGCCGGAAGCCATCAGCCACACGCTGAGTCTGGTTGCCCGGCTCGATGCCGATGGCTACAGTCAGGCCAGCATCATCAGCATGCTGGTCATGGAGGGCGCACAGTGAACGCATCAACAACGTCTCTGGTGACCCTGAAGCCAGCCCGACAGGCAGCGCTGCAGGCGGTCCTGTCGGTGGAGGAATCCCGCCGTCTCGGTGCGCGTCTGCCCGCCATGCCACACGTGCGCACCTTCCTGCGTCTGCTGACCGGGAACAGCCGCATGAACACGACCGTGGCACAGCGCATTCCCGGCCTCAACTGGGACCCGAAGCATCGCCTGAGCAGCCTCAAACAGGTGGAGGAGGCGCTCGACGCACTGATTGCCAGCCACGGGGAGTGCTGTCCGCTGCCGCTGCCGGTGGATGTGCAGGCTGAACTGTTCCCGGAGGTGCTGCACACCCGGACTGAACGCCGGTTGCAGCGCAGAAACATCGCGTTCACCCGCAGGATGCGCCGGGAGGAACGGACGCTGGCGCATCACTGGCGGTTGCGGCAGAACCTGCTGGGGCAGGCCGTCACGGAGCTGAACTTCCAGTCGCCGGAGACGGTCAGCAGCTGGTACCGCCGGTGGGCCGAAGAGTTTGACGCGCGTGAGCTGGAGCCGGCTTTCTGGCACTGGCGGTCGCGGTTTGCCTCGCTGGCCTCCCTGGACTGGCTGCGTGACGCTGGTGAGCCGGTGTACGGGGTCATTCATGAAATCGGCTTCATTGTGCGTGACACCCCGGAGGCTGTGCGTCAGGCAGAGCGCTGGCAGGTGCCGAACAAGCTGACGGACCGGAGGCGGGGATGAAATGGCGTTACTCTCTGCGCTGGAAATTACCATCACCGTGTCCCGGTCCGCATGAACTGGCATCCGAAGTGGTGGAGGCCGGACAGCCTGCGCCTGAATCCATTATGTCGCGCTGGGTGGCGGGCGCCGGGTATGCGGTGTGCGTGGATTTTCCCGATGAGCGGCAGATTAAGCGCTGGAGCGATGAGCGCAAAGCCGCTGCGCGTCGAAGGAATCTTGAGCGTCGGGTCAACAGGATGGCGCCCCTGTTTGCTGAGGAACTGATTGAGAGGGAGCTTGAGGGGCGACCAGACTATTTCCGGGGAAAATCTCAGACCTGAATCGGGTGAGGTCCGGTTCAGGCGCGCATCGGTGTGGAGCCTGCAACGTCTGAAAGAAAAAAGCACAACGATGGATAAAAAGAGGGGCGCTGACGCGCTCCTTTTTATCCTGTCACTGTATTATTGACCTTAAATCCTTTGTCTCCCTGATACGGTTTTCTGACAGGGTGAGTATCTCCTGCTGCTGCTTTCTCTCTTCTGATATGTCTTTCTGACAGGCCAGACCCGCGGACACCTTCGGCTCCCGACCGCTGCGCGTCCGGTCGTCGGGCCACACTCCGCTAACCGCGAAAGGATGCGGTAAGCTCCGCCGAACCCGCCAGGCGGTTTCGGGCCTGCCGGCTAGTGTCTGATGTCTGACGTCAACGGCAGGCTTGCAGCATCCCTGTCAGGATGCGCCGCCCTTTTACGCGCCGTGGCCTGCGCTTTTCGCACCCCGGAAAACGGCCGCCGGGCTGTAAGGGGCAACGCCGTTTCGCTCGTCGCGCCCCGTCGTTGCCGGGGTGCCTGCCCTGGTGTTCCGTGCGCCCTTTCACCGTTTAAGACCCTTCGCCCGGGAATATCCCGCCACAAACCGCCTGGCTGTCCAGTACCGCTGATGCTCTCCGGCGACATTTTTTGCCGAAAACCCGACAAATAATGTCGCCTCCGTACCGGACATCTGCACCGGCCCGTGTCTGTTCTTTCCCGTTGCGGCGAAGGTTCTCAAACGGGTGAGGTTCACAACCTGGAAACAACCGGCAGCCACCCCACGAAACGTCAACACCGCGACGAATGAAACTCAACGGGTGATGTTCTTTAAAAATCAGGAGGAAAAAATGCAGACACAGGCGATGCGTGTTTATCAGATCACATTTACCGGACGCGACGCAAAAGGCGTTATCCCGATGTTTACCCGCGTGAATGCCATGACCGGAAAGGGCGCGATTAAGGCGTTTATTGAGCGTTACAAACCTGTTCAGGGCTGGTTTCTGGGCGATCCCGAAGACATTACCGACAACGTGCAAAAGGAGGCAGAAGAAGCAGAACGTAACGCGCAGAAATGAAAAAAGCCGGGTAAACCCGGCTTTATCCACGCCGCAGAAATCTCGACCAGGAGTTTTGCGGCTAATCGACACTAACTAAGGCGTGTAGATTATGACCACAACTATTGTTTCACCTTCCACAGAGGCTGTAAAGCCCCGCCGTCATTCCCGCATCCCCCGCGTCGATATTCCCGCGCCGGAAATTGACCCCACGCTCAGGGCATTCGGACGGCATATCGCAAAAAGCATACGCAAGGGGCGCGGCGTTCACATCCCCGCGATGAAAAACGCCGATTTTGGTCAGGTGCTCCGCACCCTCGAACTGACACGCGCCTTTAACTAACCAGGTGAGCCGCTCCGAAAGGGGCGGCAACAGCAGCAGGAGGACATCATGAATCACACCACCACACAGGCGGTCAGCGTCGACATTACCCCCCACGGCGGCGCGGGAGAGGTCATCCCGTCTTTGCCCGTCGAGCGCATTGTGGCGCAGCGTAACAGTGGCGTGGCGGCTTTTCTGGAAGCCATAAGGCTGCTGCGCGAGGCGCAGAAACTCATTTTTGAAGCATCCGGGCGCGGGTGGATCTCCGGCATGACCGACATCATCGAACGCAGCCTGTCAGCCGACCGCAGCACCACGCGGGAAGCCGCCTTAAAACGCAGTATCTGCCGTTATGCCGATCGCGACATCTGGACGCGCCTGATGAATGACACGGGCATGTTTACGCTGATGAGCGAGGCGCAGCGCAAGGCGTGGGATACGCAGCTCTACAGCGACGACTGCCCCGAAATCACCCTCGACAACGTGATCGCCACGTTCCGGGCGCTTAACGCCAGCAAGGTGGCCACGTTTGAGCAGGGTGTGATCGACGTGTTCCGCAACCTCTCATGGGACTATAAAACGCATAACCCGTGCCTGCTGGGAAAGAAAATTATTATTGATGGTGTCCTGGATAATCATCGCGGGCTGTATTTTTCTGTGCGCACGTATGCACAGAACCGCATCGATGACCTTGCCCGCCCGTTCTGGTTACTCGACGGAAAGACCCTACCCGATAATCGCGTCTCCGAGGGGGCAAACCTGAGCGCGTTTATCAGCCAGGGCGGCGCGGCGAGTGTGGGCGAGGTGTTCGCGTGTGAGTATTTCACGGTACGCACATACAAAAAAGGCTCCGCGCACGTCACCTTTACCCGGCCCGACCTCGTAGAGAAGGTGAACGACATTATCGCGCGGCACTATCCGGGGGCGCTGCCGCCGGTGGTCTGATGCACTGGCGGGGGACTCCTTCCCCCGTCACTGTCTGACAGTCCGCCAAAAACCCGCCTGCGGCGCGTGGCAGGGCTGCGCTGACGCGCCGCCACGGCCACTCTTTCACAGGGAAAATATCCTTTTCCCGTACTCGTTCTGACTGTTCCGCTGATATCTTCCCCTGTTCCATTCTCTCTTCTGCTGTTTCTTTCTGACAGGCCAGACCCGGGGACACCTTCGGCTCCCGACCCGCTGGCGCGGTTCAGTCGTCGAGCCACACTCCGCTAACCGCGAAATGACGCGGTAAGCTCCGCCGAACCCGCCAGGCGGTTTCGGGCCTGCCGGCTAGTGTCTGATGTCTGACGTCAACGGCAGGCTTGCAGCATCCTTGTCAGGATGCGCCGCCCTTTTACGCGCCGTGGCCTGCGCTCCCTGCATCCCGGCAAACGGCCGCCGGGCTGTAAGGGGCAACGCCGTTTCGCTGCCGCTTCTCCGACGTTGCGGCGGGTTCCTGCTCTTTCCTTACCTGGTGCCGTTTCACCCCTTTGAGTCCATTCGCCGGGGCTGAGACAAGCACAGTCGCTGTCAGCCGTCCAGGGTAAATGACACGCGGTAAACCGCGCCCTGGACATCTGCCATCGCCGGTGCTCGTTTACGCCCTTGCGGCGAACGGCTCTCAAACGGGTGAAGGTAACAACCAGCGGAGCAGAGCAGCAGGTCCCCGCAAAACGTCAAAACCGCGGCCCCGGCAACTCAACGGGTGAGGGTTTTAAAACCTTAAAGTCAGAAAAAGGAAAACATTTATGAATACTCGCATCGTTCATTCCATATCGTCCGTTCTGCGTACTGATGGCTTTGTGCGCAATATCCACGCCGCTAACCCGTTCGATGTTATCCGCGCCGATGTGGTGCTTGCGCGCATCGAGAAAGAGGCAGGGCGCTGCTGCGGGATGCATTACGAGCTGTATCAGGCGCGCGTGCTGGGCGATGCGCTGGATTATCTGGACGCGCTGCCGCTGAAAGACCGCCCGGTGTTGATGGGCGCGGCGGCAAAACGCGGGTATCTGCTGACATTAGCCGAAGAAGAGCACGCGCAGGAAGCCCGTGATGTGCTGATGAGTGAACTGGCGGCAAACGAGTAGACAACCCCGGATGGCGGCATGTTGCTGCCACCTCTTACCCCTGAAGGAGAAAACCATGCACTTACACCTCACCGAATCCTCAGCCCGTCCGGGAATGCAGGTCACCGCCGAAGCCGAGCGTGAATACTGGCTGAGTCGCCAGAAAGCGGCGGTGAAAGCGCCCGCTGAAATCGACGTTCACGCCTTCCACGACGCGCTGGGCCTGATGTACCCGCTCAACTGGTCAACGAGTGATAACGGCGTCTGGGAGACGTTCATGCTGCAGGAGATGGTCTGCGGTGACGTGACAGAGATTTATGCCCGCTGCGGAGCCAGATATTTCCGGCTGCGGGATGTGTGCAACCTGAGCCATGCGCAGATTAAAACGCGCATTAAGGAGGGATTTAACCTGACGCAGAAATGAAAAAAGCAGGCTTACGCCTGCCCTTTCACGCCGGATTTTAACGCCTCAGAAACGATGAATCTGGCTTATCAAAATTAACAGAGGAAAAATCTATGAATTTCGACCCGCAAATCGTCGCACAGGCGAACGCGTTTGTAAATGCCCTGCGCAGTGGTAAACGCGCCCGAGTTCCGGCCCTGAAGCTGGAGTACTGGCAGCAGTTTATGACTGTGGTTTACGCTGGCCTCGGCCTCGCGTGATGTGAAAAACGCCGCCCCTTTGGGGCGGCATTACCGGAGATAACGTCATGTCACAGCTGAGTTTTGCCGATTTTTTTAACATGGCCAGAGAAAGCGCAGATAATCCCCCTGTGATTCAGGTCAGGGCGCAGGTCGCGGAAGTGGTGCCTTCTGTTCAGAGAATGATGAGTGAGCAGCACAGCCGGAGCCGCTTTATCCGCGTGTTTAAAGACACGGGCCGCCATCTGGGACGCTGGGAGGTGTTCAGTGATTTTCTGTCACTGGCCGCCAGCGAGCTGTCTCTGCCCTGCCGGGTTTCCATCCTGACGCAAATTCAACATCGCGCTTGCTGCATCCTTATCAGGATGCGCCGCTTTCACCGTGGCGATAAATACCCGCCACTCTTCAGGCCGGAACGTGAATTCGGTAAAGACCGAATTGACGTTCCGGGTTGTGTGCATGCTCAGCCCCGCGCTATATCGCCCGACATCATCTTTTCGCGGAGGGCGGCTTTTAGCATCCGTCGTGGCGAAAATAAAGGGGTGTATAAACGCTTCGCGCCCCTTTATTTCCTCCCCGTCGGCTGCAAATTGCCCTTTGCCGCTCAGTGATGAAGTCGAACGATTTAATAAACCGCAAAGGAGACATTCAGCATGCACACAATAAACGTCAACCCCAACGTCAACACCGCCACTCGTGAATCAGACGAACAATTTAAAACAGACAAATATCTGCGTTATGCCGTCACCGATGGCGATGAGCGTCTGGATTTTATCCCGGCCCTCTTTTTTACGCCGTCAGCCTATAATATGGCGGCAGGCTGGTTACGCCAGCATTCGGATTACGATGGCGGATTCTGGTCTTACTGGATTATTCCGCAGGGTGTCGGCGGGAATATTACCCCAGGCCGCATTCAGTTCATCACCACGCAGACCGGGTACATTGCACCTGAAGGGGAGCAGCGTTACAGGATGCATATCCCCGGAAACTATTTTGAGGGTGAAGTCAGCGCCGATGCAGCAGGAATTATTGCTACACTAATGATTATGAACTGGCTGTCATGGCAGGTGGCGGATATGGGGCCGGAATATGCCCGAGTCTGTAAACATCTGGTTTCCCGTCAGGATGCGCTGAAAGATTATATCAGCATTATTCATCATCCCGAACGGCATTTAATCTGGCGGGCGATTGATTAATCATACATCTGAAAAAAAAGACCTCATTCATGAGGTCTTTCGTTTTTAACCGCCCGGGATTGTCCGGCGTTTTTATTTGCCTTGATGGCCCGGTATACAGCCTCAATCTTTCTCGCATATGCCAGTCGCCGCATCGCCTGTCTGTCCGTTCTGCGAAATCCCGCGTTGTAGGCGCCGACCGCCTCCCAGCTGACGCCCCACTTCTTAAACGCCAGCGCCAGATAATACGCACCGGTATAAATATTCAGGCAGGCATCCGTCAGAAGATGTTCCGGTTTAATACCGAACTCCGATAACCGGGCATGGTGCTGCGAATCGATCTGCATCAGTCCGGCACCGTATCCTGTTCCCGGATTTTTACCGATGGCATTCACCACCCACTTCGATTCTTGCCATGAAATAGCCCGGAGCAGATCCGGATCAATCCGGTAATCCCGTCCCGCCAGATCAAAACAATCCGTGGCCCATACAGGCGTGGATATTAATAACAGGGCAGCAAACGCCATTTTTTTTCTCAAAAGACTCCCTCCGGGCCGATTCCTTTAAATACGTTAACCCAGACCAGAACCAGACTCAACAAATATGCACTCCTCACCACAAAATCACCACACACTACGCAAAATTAAAATTTTGCAGATTGGTATTTGGAAACAGTGAGTTATGAGGGGTTAAGTTATTTAATTTAATATAAGCTAATACATATATGAATTGGTGGTGATTCACTAGTGATTCATAAACAAGTCAATTGTAAATTGAGTGCGATTCATGATATTAAAATCAGGTGGTTGAGATGAATTGACTTGTAATTCAATTCGTGATGTGATTTGCTTAATGAATTACAAAATTAAAGCTTGGTTTATGATTCGATTCATGAATTGAATTGTTAGGAGTTCGATTGTTCTGGAATCTGAAAAATAAGTAAATGTTTTAATTTTAATAAGGAGAGCGAGATGGGTAAAGTGCAGGCCTACCCCAGTGATGAGGTGTGTGAGAAAATTAATGCGATTGTAGAAAAACGCAGAATGGAGGGGGCTAAAGATAAGGATGTCAGCTTTTCAAGTATATCGACAATGCTACTTGAGTTAGGCTTACGTGTTTATGAGGCTCAGATGGAACGTAAAGAGTCTGGTTTCAACCAGATGGCATTCAACAGAGCATTACTTGAAAGTGTTGTGAAAACACAATTTTCAGTGAATAAAATTCTGGGTATTGAGTGTCTGAGTCCTCATGTTAAAGATGATCCACGGTGGCAATGGAAGAGTATGGTTCTGAATATCCAGGAGGATGTTCAGGAAGCCATGCGAAATTTTTTTCCTGATGAAGATGCTGAGGGAGAGTAATTTAAGATTTTACGTAATAATGAAGCTGATAGTGTTAGTTTGCAGGAAATCATTCATTGTATATGTGATTATTCTAAGGATGGTTTAAAATTCAGTGTAAAGATCTGCTCATATTAGATGATTTTGTTGAGTGTAGGTTTTATAATTGGGATGTAGTTTAAAATTTAAAAAACATTGGTGTAGAGAGATGAGAGCTCTCTACACCAACTATCCATAGAAACCTTCTAAGGAGGCACCTATGTGTGCGATGGATCGTAGTCAAATCATGGTGTACAGTCAATCGGAAATCATCAATCATCTTGAGGATTTGCTTTCAATCTCATCAAGTCAATCCTTCGTACGCGATGCTCAAGGGGAGTTAATTTATTTGAGTCCTCCTTTTGAAAGAACTGTCCTGAATGGCAATGAATTAAACATATGGTTTTCATCTATCCCAGTTAATGTTCGGTTAGACTTGTTTAACGCCGAGCTGAATTCTTTATCAGGAATGGGACCATTTGTTTTTAAGAACGTTAAATCAATAGGTTGTTTGCTAACAATATTAATTGAATGCATCTCAGTCAATAATGTTAAATTTGTGCGATGGGTGTTTTTTTTAGAATCCACGAATTTTTTATCTTTGGGTGACGAATATTTTCGGGCCTCTGTGGAAATTGATGATATCTTTTGTATGAGAAAGAAAGTGGATTTAGATTTCTGGAAGGTATTTAATTTGTATGCATATGGGTTTACGATATCAAAAATTTGTAGCTCTACAAAATTGACTGAAGACAAGGTGAAGAAACTAATAAGGAAAATTAAAACTGATTGTTTTGTAAGTGACAGGGATTACTTAGGATTGTTGGTATTGAATACATTTAATTATTGTCAGCTTGCTTTTAATGTAATTAAGATTCTATCTGGTAAATGTTAATGTTATGTTAATTGCGCGCACTTTTAGTGCGCGCAATTGTGAAAATAATTTACTCAATATTCCTCCATGATTTATTTACTTTTTACTTTGCCAATGTAAAATTTTTTAAGAGTTGGTAATCTTATTTTGGAGGTCGATTGGAAAGAGCGATTAGGAGTAACGCACGACCTGCGCCTGGAAAAAATGTGCTTTTGAAACTGGATGAAGAGACGAATCGTCGACTCATCAAAGCAAAAGACAGAAGCAGAAGAAGTAAAACATCCGAGGCCTATTTGAGGCTGAAAGATCATCTTGAGCGGTTTCCGGACTTTTATAACTCAGAACTAACCGTACCAGGAGGTGAGCAGGAAGTGTGATTTAACATCATAGTCATAAATCTGTTTTATATATCAACCATTCTTTTTAAAGGAAATAAATATGAATGCTGTATTAAGTGTTCAGGGCTCTGCTGTCTCTGAAAAAACCAAACCGTCTTTTATGTCCCGCGTTTTCAATAAAAAGAAAGCCCTGAAAGTCGCTAAAGTTGCGCTGCCGGTTGCTGCTGTGGCGGCGTTCTTCCCGGATGCTGCGATGGCCACCACCACGGCAACCGACCTGATGAAGTCCGGGGATGCGACCGTTAAAGGCACGTTTGGTAAGCAGTCCAGCGTCGTCAAATGGGTGGTTCTGGCAGAAGTTGTCGCCGGCGGCATCATGTACATGATGACCAAAAACGTGAAGTTCCTGTTTGGCTTCGCGATTATTTCCACCTTTATCACCATCGGTATGTCGGTCGCCGGTTACTGACAGGAAGCACGTGATGACGGGAGACGAATTAAAGCGATACCGTTTCCCGGAAACACTGACTAACCAGTCCCGCTGGTTTGGCTTATATCTCGATGAACTTATCCCGGCCGTGATTTGTCTCGGCTGGGGTTTCTGGACCAGCAAGTTCATTTTTGGTATGGCTGCAGCGGCACTGGTTTTCTGGGGTATCAAGAAACTGAAAAAAGGGCGGGGCAGTTCCTGGCTACGCGACCTGATTTACTGGTATCTGCCAACCTCCCTTCTTAAAGGTTTCTTTCATGATGTTCCGGACTCCTGTTTCCGGCAGTGGATTAAATAAATCAACGGGGAAATAACATATGGAACATGGTGCCAGACAAAATACCACCCGCGTTATCGCTGTGGGATTTATCAGTCTGGGGACGCTCCTGACCCTCAGTCTTGCGACCAATATTATCCAGGGCATAAATAATTACCGTCTTCAGACAGAACAGAAAGTGGCAGTGACACCGATGTTATTCAGTGCCCCCTTTGCGGTGTCTCAGAACCAGGCTGACGCCTCTTATATTGAGCAGCTGGGCCTGTCCTTTGTTGCCCTGCGTCTGAATGTCACGCCGGAAACGGTTGATGCCCAGCATCAGCAGCTACTCCGGTATGTATTACCCGCCTCGCAGAACAGCCTCAAGGTCCAGCTGGCTGAAGATGCGAAACGCATTAAAGACAATAACGTTAATGCCACCTTTTATATGACGTCGATCCGTGCCTGGCCGGCAGAGAACCGCGTGGATATCCGGGGTGAGCTGAAAACGTGGATTGGGGATTCCAAACCCTACAGTGAAATTAAAAGCTATGTAATTCAGTTCAGTCGTGTCGATGGTGTCAGCTGGCTGGCGCGTTTTGGAGAAATAAATAATGAAAAAAATTAACCCGTTATTTATTTCAGGCTGTCTGCTGTTGGCCGCCCCCGCGATGTCCGCGACCCTCAGCGGTACGCTGGCGCCGACAGTGGTCCCCCTGACCAATGGTGGTCAGGCAAATATTGCCGTGAGTAACACCGACCCGAATCTGTTCACAGTACCTGGAGATCGCATCACGGCGATAAACAGCCTGGACGGTGGCCTGACAAACCAGGAGCAGACCGACAGCGGCGGTGCCATTCTGGCGACCGTCAGTAAAAAACCATTCACCTTCATTGTGGAAACCGAACGCGGGCTGAACTTCTCCATTCGTGCCGTGCCCCGTGCGGGCTCAGGCCGGACAATTCAGCTGGTCAGCGAGCTGGCGGGTACCCCCGGTCCGGCAAAAGCCTGGGAAGAGTCGAACCCCTATGAATCGTTACTGGTTTCGCTTAATCGCGCCGTGCGCCAGGGCAGCGTACCCGATGAGTATCAGTCTGTCCCCGTCACCTCTGAAGTGCTGCAGGTGCCGGCTGGTCTGCGCGCCACTGCCGACAGGGTCTGGGTCGGCCACCACCTGAAAGTCGTCCGTTACAGTCTGGATAACGTCTCCCGGTCGCCCCGTATGGTGCGTGAAAGCGATTTCTGGCAGCCCGGAACACGTGCCGTCATGTTCAGTACCCCGGCGGGCCTGCTGACTGCCGGTGGTCGCATGCAGATCTGGGTCACGACGTCAGATGAAGGAGTGAAGCGCTGATGGCCAACTTCAACACGCTGATCAAACGTAAGCAATATATCTGGCTGGGACTCATTCTGGCGGGCGGCGCGGCAGCAGTCGGAGGCGGGCTGTATCTGTCAGATCTGAACATGAGCTCTGATGAGGAAGCCCCGGCTCAGGGCGAACCCGCACCGGATATGACCGGGGTGGTCGACAGCAGCTTCAACAGTAAGGTGGAGCAGCACGCGACAACAGAAATGCAGGCGACTGCCGCTGATCTCAACAAGCGTTTTGACTCCCTGCAGGGGGAAGTGGACCTACTGAGTAAGGCGCGAACCGCCGACCAGATACGTATCGACAAGCTCAGCAGTGACAATGAAGCCATGCAGACTCAGCTGAAGGCGCTGGGCGTGAAACCGGCTGTCTCTGGTGGCGAGCCCGCGCCGACTCCTCCGTCACCGCCACCCGGTCCGGAAGGGGAGCCGCAGCCAGCCAGTTATCCGCCGCAAACCGGCGCCGCGGTACCGCCTCCGACGGCATTCTATCCGGGGAATGGTATGACACCGCCGCCGCAGGTCAGCTACCAGTCTGTACCGGTACCAAACCAGATACAGCGTAAAACGTTCAGTTACGACAAAGGAAAAAAAACGAAGTCATTGCCGTACATTCCGTCGGGGAGCTTTGCAAAAAGTATGCTTATCGAGGGGGCAGATGCCAACGCGTCTGTTACCGGGAATGAATCAACTGTACCGATGCAGTTGCGTATCACTGGTCGCGTGGAAATGCCAAACAGCAAAACCTACGACCTGACAGGGTGTTTTGTGGGCCTTGAAGCCTGGGGCGATGTCTCCAGCGAACGCGCCATTGTCCGTACCCGCAATATCAGCTGTATCAAAGGTGATAAAACCATCGATCAGCCCATTAACGGCCACGTTTCCTTTATGGGGAAAAACGGGGTTAAGGGAGAGGTGGTGATGCGTAACGGAAAAATCCTCGGCTGGGCATGGGGGGCCGGTTTTGTTGACGGGATTGGTCAGGGCATGGAACGGGCTTCACAGCCGGCTGTTGGCCTGGGGGCAACCGCATCTGTTGGCGCCGGTGACGTTCTGAAAATGGGGGTCGGCGGTGGTGCATCTAAAGCTGCGCAGACGCTGAGCGAGTACTACATCAAAAGGGCCGAGCAGTATCACCCGGTCATTCCGATTGGTGCCGGCAACGAAGTGACCGTCGTGTTCCAGGATGGATTCCAGCTGAAAACGATTGAAGAGCTGGAAGCGGAAAAGAACGGGCAACAGCAGGCTCAGAATCAGGAGGCGGAGCCGGCACCGCAGGCTGATGCCCATCATCAGTCAGGCGGCGGTATGAACGGATTCAATACTGACGAGATGCTGAAGAAGCTGGGCAAACTTGATCCGCGGGAGTTCTCTCCGGGCGCAGCGCCGCAGGGGGAAAATAATGGCTAAGTCTCTTATTACGGCTGCCCTGTCAGCGCTGAGGGTAATTACACCGGGCAATTAAGGCAAATAACCCAATCAGGATGAACCTGAAAAATAACCGATAAATAGCGAGAAATATCATGAAGGAATTAATGCTGTTAATTCCTCTGGGCGGCGCTTTGCTCTTAACCGGGTGCGCGGGCACAGAGACTGAATTTCAATGTAATGCCACGACGTCGGATACCTGTATGACGATGGAGCAGGCAAATGAAAAAGCGAAGCTGAAAGAGGAACGCAGTGATGCAAAGCCGGCTGCGGCCGGGTTGCCACAACTGGCTGAGGGTAATTTCAGAACCACGTCAGTGAATTCGTACCCGTTGCCGCCACAGTCCAACCTGACCCAGGCCAGAGTGGCCGCGGAGAAAGATCGAGCACGTGCAGTGTACCTAAATAATCCAACGGCAAAGAATGAGGCAACATATTTCGAAACCGAGAAAAGGCTCCAGTCTTTGCCGGTAGTGAAAATGTCTTTACCAGTAGTGGCGTCAACGTTTACGTCACCGTCAACACCGCCAGGTAATTTTCCCCGGCCATTAAGAAAAGGGGAGGAGACAACGTCATTGTGGATAGCGCCGTATGTGGATGCAGATGATGTATATCACCAGCCAGCAACGGTTCTTTTTGTCGTGACACCATCGGCGTGGGGACAACCTCGCCTTAATTGATTCACAGCGCCATTACTGGCGCTGCAGTAAGTTTACATTTCTGAATTATAACGAGTGCCCTCTGCGTTGAAAGGGATGGGCGGTAGCGTGTGAACTTAAAACTGATTACGAAAAATGAAAGGATTTCGAAAGTGACTGAGTCAATTAAATATCTCTGGATGCTTTTGTGCGAGGAATCGTCATATATTTTTATGTTGATGCTGATTGTTGGCACTGCCGCAGTTATGTCTTTCTTTTTACAGCGGTTGTTTGTGTCCTGGTGGGGTAAGTCAATCATTCTGATAATGTGTATTGTCGTCGCGATAACAGAAGTGTTTGTCTTTATTGAGCCTGAGTCAACATACAAACAGATTCAAACCAATAAACAGAATGTCATCTATACCCTGAAAAACTGCAGAGTCTCCGCATTTGAAGCACAGCAGGCAGGGTTTCTGGCTAAAGCAAAAGATGCCTGGTCTTGCCCGGATGGCGTAACACGGTATATGGATGTGAAATACAGGGATAAGACAGAGGTTAATAAACTTCGCACGGAAGGTAAGTAACGTTATGGATGAATTATTCAAATGGCTGCTTGCTTTTGTATTTTCAGTATATCTCTTGCTGTTTGTATTCAGTAATGACCCTGTACCAGAAGCGCTCGCACACCACTGGACTCATGACTGCCGCTTGCTGGAGAAGAATATTGATAAAGGTTTATTGTCTCCCACGCAAAACCGGCTTCAGTGTGGTGATGTCATTGAAAATGTCAGTGCAGATGAGTATGAAAAGGCGATAAGCGGGAATAAGCCGGTTACCTTACAGGAGTTAATCGAAGAGATATTCAGTCGTTAATATATAAACAGGGGCAATAAAGTATGCATGCCTTTATTTTTCTGGTGCTGATGACGCCGAGTAGTGGCGGTGGGATTTGGAATGTTTCTCCCATGCCTAATACAGATGTTTGCATAAAAATGCTACGGGTACTCGAAGCACGTGGAGGAAGAGGTTACGGAAGTAATACAGGAGAGTGCATTGAAATTAAAACCCGCGAGCCTTTGAACAGCGTGATGGAAACATTGAGTGAGGGTGTAAATGGCTGAATACCAGTTAAGTTTTGATGGTTTTGTACGACTTTTTTTTGCAATGGCAATCATTATCTGTGGTTACGGCTATGTAATTATTGGTGTTTTTGTAAGAGATACGCTTGCCTGTATTTTAATGTTGTTTGGGCTTACAGGTCTCAGTGCTTTATTTTCTTTCATGGTATTCATGGATAAAAACATGTGGGCCGGCTCTCCTGATTTGACGCTGTCAGTAATAACGGGATTTTTTACAGCCACAGTCATCTTTTATATGTTTTATGTCTTGATTTATTCCTTTGAACGGATGGGGGCAGGTGAATAGTAAGACCGATGGTCAGTATTAACAATCTCACGTTATTTGAAAGTATGCAGCATAAGGAATAAGAAAGTGAAAGCGTACTATATACTCGGACATAACGTTGCATGGCTTAACGGTATATGCCTGATTCTTTTTGTTATTGGTGTGGTCGGTGCGCTGGCTATGGTTGCCATCCCTGAAAAATTCAATCTTCGAGTTAACAGAGGCGATACATTCATATACTGTGCGCTTATAGCGGTGGTTGGGTTTTCCGGGATGTTCGTTATCTCCATTCACTCATTTTCGATGGATGAACTTGAAGCAGGTAGACACTGGAAAGATGACTGCCGGACACTTGAGGTAAACATGCCGACAGGCGCTTTTACCAGCCCTGTTAATAAACTGGACTGTGATGGCATCATCATTAATGTGCCTGGTGGGCAGTATTATTCCTATATCCATCAGTGGGAATTATATAAAGCTAACTCAAAATGAAATGCTGATTAACAAACTGGATTGACCGGTAGGGATGGAACAATGGAAAGACAGCAAGAAATTGGCCAGCAATTTGGTTTTTTGATAGTTCTTCTTTTAATTGTGTTAACTGGGTATTTTTTTTGTGCAGTATATTGAAGATTCTCGCGATATGCAGCCCGCCACTCCAGAACAACTGCAAAGTATTATTCATTAGACACCTTGTGCAGGTGAGGCGTTACGTTTAGCAATTCAAACTAACACAGGCACTTCGTCAGAGCCATTAACTTTCGGTGACGCAAAAAAGATGGCATCAGAATGCAAGTATAAAGAAGAGATTAAAGCAGTACGTGAAAAAAACTTAACGCACTGAACGCTATGAGCAAATAATCAGGGGATGGATATGATGCTGTTTCTTCGAAAGTACGGATTTTTGTTTATACCTCCAGTCTACTGGCTCATCTATCTGGGAGCCAGACTGACTTACAATGGACTGGCAGGAGAGTTTTCTCCTGATTTCTTTCAGGGTATTCGACATGAAGGCGTCTATATTATCTGTAGTTTGTGTGTATTTTATTTTTTCTGCTTAGAGGTAGAAGTTGGTGATGGGGAGTTCTCAGCGAACATTCTGTTCCTGATTGTTTTCTTTCATGTGGTTTTATTATTTATCACTCTGCTTGTTTGTCTGTGGCAAGGGGAGGTGTTGTTGGATTCGATCTTTATGGGTCAGATTATTGCCTCCATGTGTTTATTGTTTTTTATTCCAGTGCTTTCCATTATAAGAAGGAGTTTCTAGTGCGGATATGAATATTCTTCTTGCCATTTATTACCCTTGTTATTTTGAAATGCTCTTAAAGGAACGCCCGCATGAGTAATAACATCATCGATGCCGTCACCCAGGCAGTGAATTCACTGGTATCAGCACTGAAACTGCCCGACGAATCCGCGAAAGCCAATGACACGCTGGGCAGCATGAATTTCCCCCAGTTCAGCCGTATTTTGCCCTATAAGGATTATGATTCCGCGACCGGGCTGTTTATTAATAACAAAACCATCGGTTTTATGTTTGAGGCGCGTCCTTTACCCGGTGCGGATAAAAGTATCGTCGCCACACTGGAGCATTTACTGCGCAGCAAACTTCCCCGGGGCGTCCCGGTCAGTTTTCATCTGGTCTCCAGCAAACTGGTCGGCAATGATATCGACTACGGTCTGCGTGAATTCCGCTGGAGCGGTAAACAGGCTAAAAAGTTTAACGCCATCACCCAGGCCTACTATCTCCGGGCAGCGGAGACGAAGTTCCCCCTGCCTCCTGCACTGGATTTACCCCTGACGCTGCGTAACTACCGCGTGTACATCTCCTGCTGCGTGCCCCGGAAGAAAAACTCCACCACGCAAATTGTGGAGATGGAGAACCAGATTAAAATCCTGCGGGCGTCACTGGGCGGTGCCTATATTCCGACGCGTATCCTTGATGCTGCCGGGCTGGTCGAACTGATGCGCGAGCTTATAAACCCGGACCCGCACGAGATGTACCGCGTACCGTATAAGCTGGACCCCTATCAGGATCTGAACTATCAGTGTGTCGATGACAGCTTTGATATGCAGGTCACCGCCGGTCATCTGAAAATTGGCCGCCTGGGGCGTGACGGGAAAGAGTGCGTAACCCGGGTGACGAGCTACCATCTGGAGAGTGATCCGGAAATGGCCTTCCTCTGGACCTCCGCGGATAACTACGCCAACCTGCTTAACCCGGAGCTCTCCATTTCCTGCCCCTTTGTCATTACGCTGACGCTGATGGTGGAGGACCAGGTGAAGACCCAGAATGAAGCCAACATGAAATTCATGGACGTGGAGAAGAAAAGCAAAACCTCCTACGCGAAGTTTTTTCCGAACGTGATAAAAGAAATGCAGGAGTGGGGCGATATCCGCCAGCGACTGGCGACCAACCAGACCTCCCTGGTGTCCTACTTCTTTAATATCACCACGTACACCGCAGACAGCACAGAGGCCTCTCTCGCCGCTGAACAGCAGGTGCTCAACAGCTACCGTAAAGGCGGTTTCCAGCTGATCCCGGCCCGCTACCATCACCTGCGTAACTTTCTGGCCATGATGCCGTTCAAGTGTGGTGAGGGCCTGTTTAAAGAGCTGCAGGCGGCAGGCGTGGTGAAGCGGGCGGAGACGTTCCAGGTGGCTAACCTCCTGCCGATCGTCGCTGACAGCCCGCTGGCGCCGGCGGGACTCCTGGCGCCCACCTACCGAAATCAGCTGGCGTTCATCGACCTGTTCTACGAGGGAATGAACAATACCAATTTCAACATGGCAGTCTGCGGGACGTCCGGGGCGGGTAAAACCGGTCTGATTCAGCCCCTCATTCGCAGTGTGCTCGACTCCGGCGGGTTTGCCTGGGTGTTCGACATGGGCGATGGCTATAAGTCCCTGTGTGAAAACATGGGGGGCGTATACCTCGATGGCGATACCCTCAAGTTTAACCCGTTCGCCAACGTGCTGGATGATGCTCACTTCGACATGTCAGCAGAACGTATACGCGATCAGATGTCTGTCATGGCCAGTCCGAACGGCAACCTCGATGAAGTCCATGAAGGCCTGCTTCTGCAGGCAGTGCAGGCGGCCTGGTTAAGCAAGCGTAATCATGCACGCGTTGATGACGTAGTGCAGTTTTTACAGGACGCGAAGGACAGCGATGAATATGCTGATTCCCCAACAATCCGGGGCCGTCTGGACGAGATGATAATCCTGCTCGATCAGTACACGGTAAATGGGATCTACGGGGACTATTTCAACTCAGATACACCAACACTCCACGATGATGCCCGGATGGTGGTACTGGAGCTCGGTGGCCTGGAGTCGCGGCCATCTCTGCTTATCGCTGTGATGTTCTCATTGATTATTTACATCGAGAACAGGATGTATCAGTCACCGCGTGGCCTGAAAAAACTGAACGTCATCGATGAAGGCTGGAAGCTCCTTGATTTCAAGAATGAAAAAGTGGGTCAGTTCATCGAGAAAGGCTACCGTACCGCGCGTCGACATACCGGCGCATACATCACCATCACGCAAAATATCGTGGACTTCGATTCCCCGACCGCATCGAGCGCTGCACGCGCTGCCTGGGGGAACTCGTCATACAAGGCCATTCTGAAACAGTCAGCGAAGGAATTTGCCAAGTATAACCAGCTGTACCCGGATCAGTTCAGCAAGCTGGAGAAAGACATGATTAACGGCTTCGGTTCGGCCAAAGAGCAGTGGTTCAGCTCTTTTATGCTGCAGGTGGAAGCGAACTGCTCCTGGCACCGCCTGTTCGTCGACCCGCTCAGCCGGGCGATGTACTCCTCAAAAGGCCCGGATTTTGAGTACATGAAAGCTCGCCGGCAGGAGGGGGTCGATATCCACGATGCGGTGTACGGCCTCGCGTGTCGCAACTTTAAAGACGAAATGGCAGAGCTTGAAGCCCGAATACCGGTGAATGACATGGAGGATAAACAGTGATGAAAAACAACACCGAACAGCCGGTCAGTACGAACTCTCATACCTTTCGCCGGATACCTGTCATCGTTGCTCTCGTGCTTTTCGCCCTGGCAACCAGCGCGTTTCTCTCACGCGTGGTTCTGGAGTACTCCACACCGCGGGTGGTGGCTTTTGATATGAAGAAGACGCTCGACAGCTTTATGGACAGTGTCAGTCAGAAGCAGCTGACAGAAGCGCAGTCAAAAGCGCTCTCTGACCGGTTTAACGACGCGCTGGAGAAGAGTCTGGCGGAGTATCAGCAGCAGCATCATGTGGTCATTCTGGTTTCACCTGCCGTGGTTCAGGGCGCGCCCGATGTGACCCGCAACATCCAGCACGACATTGCCCGCCGGATGAAAGGAGAACAGTAATGATACGACTGAAAGACTGTCTGCTCGCCGCCTGCCTGGTATCGCCGCTGACTCAGGCGGCTGATCTCGGTACCTGGGGGGATTTATGGCCCGTCCGGGAGCAGGACATGCTGCAGCTCATCACGCAGCGTCTGCAGTCACTGCAATCCTCTGGCCAGTGGGACCAGACGATGGATGCGTTTAAGCAGCGGGTTATCGAGAACAGTCAGCGCCCGGCACCGGTGGAGGGCATTAAGCGTGCGGAGAAATACGAGCAGCGCTGGTTTGATCCCAGCATCCGCCTGACCGAAGACCTGAAGGACAATGAGGGGCGGGTGTTTGCCCGCAAGGGCGATGTGGTGAACCCGCTTAAAACCGTACCGTTTGTCCAGACCCTGTACTTCATCAATGGAGACGATGCCGACCAGCTGGCCTGGATGAAGCGTCAGGTGCCGGAAACCCTGATGAGCAAAATTATCCTGGTGCGTGGCAGTATCCCGGACACCTCCGCAGCGCTGGACAGCCGGATCTATTTCGACCAGAACGGCGTACTGAGCAAGCGATTTGGCCTGACGGCGGTCCCGGCGCGGATCACGCCGGCGCCCTCCGGTGAACGGCTGAATATTGAGGTGTTTCCCGTCCGTTGACCCGTACGATTCCGAATTACGATTATTTGTCAGGTGATTATATGACTATTACTGAGATTACTCTCGCAGCATTAATTGTTGTTCAGTGGCTTACGGTGGTTCGACAAAATAAAGAAATTAACCACCGACGTGAATGTGAAAGGCTTCTGAAAGAAAAAATTGACGATTATGAATTACAGAATAGTCGGTATTGTCGGTATGTTGAAGGCAAAGCAAGTCATCTCATCAGCGATATGGAAAAGGATTTGGATGAGCTTTTTCTTTTAAAACCACATGATGAGGACTCGTTCTGGCGGAAGGTTTACAGACTGGAGTTTATTTCCAACGTGCTGAAGGATTTCGCTAAGGGACAGGATTTAAAAAAGCAGAAAGAAATAATCGATGGTGTAAACAACATCTGGGAAAAATACAGGGGAAGGGATAATCAATGAGAAAAATATCATTTTTGTTTATCCTCCTGTTTTTTTCGTTAGTCCCTCAGGTACATGCAGATCCGTCGTGTGAAGGTCGATTCGTCAACCCGATCACCGATGTGTGCTGGCGCTGCATATTTCCTTTATCACTCGGCAGCGTGCAGGTTGGTAAAGGCGATCTGCCTGATACCAGCAATCCGGGTAGTCCCCTGCAGCTGTGTCCGGCGCCGCCACCGATTTTTGTTCGCCCCGGCCTGGCCATCGGGTACTGGGAGCCGATGGCCATGACGGACGTCAGCCGTTCGCCTGGCTGTATGGTCAATCTGGGGGGCTTCAGTATCAATCTCGGCAAGACCGGTATGGGGACCGCGAGAAAGGACGACAAGCAGGTGAACGGCGCTTTTTATCACGTTCACTGGTACAAGTACCCGCTGACCTACTGGCTGAACATCATCACCTCCGCAGGCTGTCTGGAAGGCGGAGACATGGATATAGCCTATCTGTCCGAGATTGACCCGACCTGGGTGGACAGCAGCCTCACCACTATTCTGAATCCGGAAGCCATCCTGTTTGCTAACCCCATCGCACAGGGGGCGTGCGCGGCTGACGCTATGGCCAGCGCGTTTCATATGCCACTCGATATTCTGTTCTGGTGTGCCGGCTCTCAGGGTTCGATGTACCCGTTTAGCGGCTGGGTAAGCAACGAGTCCAGTCCGCTGCAGTCCTCGTTACTTGTCAGCGAGCGCATGGCGTACAAGCTTCACCGGCAGGGACAAATTATGGAGAGCATCGGGAAGGACAAGGCGGTCTGCTATGAGTATCCGTCCCCGATCATCCCCAAAGAGCGCTGGCGCTATCAGATGGTGAACATGTACCCGGACAGCGGCCAGTGCCATCCCGTGGGGCGCAGCGTGATGCGCTGGGAGGCCGGTAAAAATCCACCCAACACCCGTAAGAACTATGGCTATCTGATGTGGCGTAAACGCAATTGTGTCTTTCTCTGACAGGAGTCTCTCATGAAATTAATGAATCTGTTTATGGTCATGCTTTTGCTGACCGGACGAGCGGTGTTGGCTGAAACCTCCTCTGTTACAGACAGAGAATGGCTGAAGCAGCAGGAGACCCTCAGCGAACAGCTGCGCCAGCATCCGGATAAACAGCTGCAGCAGGAGCTTGAGGCGCAAATCAACCGTAATCCTCTGCCCAAATCAGACCGCCAGTTTATCGATAATCTGGTCAGCCAGCAGAAAGCGGCGAATCAGGAAAAGCCAGCAGAAGGGGCGCTGTACTTTGTCTCCTTCTCGATACCTGAAGAGGGGCTGAAGCGGATGCTGCACGAAACCCGGCAGTACGGCATTCCGGCGACACTGCGTGGGCTCGTCAATAACGACATGAAGACCACCACTGACGCGGTGCTGCAGCTGGTGAAGGATGGCGTGACCGACGGCGTGCAGATCGACCCGACACTGTACACGCAGTACAGCATCCGGAGTGTGCCGTCTCTGGTGGTACGGTGTCAGGCCGGATATGACGTGGTACGCGGTAACATTCACGTCAAACAGGCGCTGGAGAAAGTGGCACAAACCGGTGACTGCGCACAGGTGGCCCGGCAAATACTTGATGCGCCCTCGAATGCCGCCGGGAGCCAGCCATGAAAGACAGACCGTACTTCATAGCGTTACCGGAAATGGTGAGGGATGAGGGAGGGCAGAAATGAAGACGGTTATTTCCGTGCATCATGCGCATTTTTTTGTCCTGAGCGCCTTTATCTGGCTGGCATCCCCAGCCTGCGCTGACAGTGGAAGCGACTATAAAGCTGGTTCGGATTTTGCGAAACAGGTGCAGGGCAATGGTCTGAACTCACTGAAAAATTTCAGTGGTGAGCAAAACCTGCCGGGGTATACCGACAGCCCTGATCAGACAAAATACTATGGCGGCGTCACTGCCAGCGGAGACAGCTCTCTGAAAAGCGATTCAGCCCTGGAGTTCAGCCAGGGAGATACCGGCAAAGCGATTACGGAGTCGTTCACGAACCGGCCACCGGATCAGATATCTCAGGATGCGCCGTTTATTCAGGCCGCAAAGGATACAGAATCCCGTGCCGACAGCATTGTCGGCGATACCGGACAGTCCTGTACCGCCCAGGTTGTGAACCGCAGTGAGTTCACAAACCATACCTGCGAACGTGATCTGCAGGTGGAAAATTTTTGCACACGGGAAGCGACCCTGAAGGATAACGCCACCACACAGAAAGTTAACCGAACCTATCAGCAGGTGGTGACGCTGAATTATGCCCGGAATACCCGGCAATGGAGTGGCAACCTGACGATCCCGACCAACGGTCGTCTGCTGAATGCCTCGGTGGATGGTGAGCCTCTGGTGATCCCCTGGATTGAAGAATGCGATTCCGAAGGGAAGGTGCGGGATAGCTGCAAGAGTGCAGTGAGTGAAAGCCTGACCCTCTTTGAACGAACGTTCCCCATTGATGTGATCAACTGGCCACGATCAGAATCGATATGTTCAGGCGGCCAGAACACGCATTGTACGAAATATACCTATGACGGGCAGGGGAAGATTCATCAGTCGTTTGGTGTGGACAAAGCGGTCACTGCTGGGCAGAACTTTGCCGTAAGCAAAACATCACGGACCGTATCATCGGGTAGCCAGAAACCCGTACAGGTCACGGTCACCCTGGTGATGGAGGAAACCGAAACCGTCTACGCGCCTGAAGTCGTCTGGGTTGAAAGCTGTCCGTTCAGTAAGGATGAAGGGACAAAAACGGGCGAGGAATGTATCAGCCCGGGAGGAACGCGAACCATCACCCTCGGAGGCAGGGATTACTCGTTCACGGAGGCCTGCTGGAAATATAAGGATACCTGGCTCACGCAGCCGGCGGACAACGGCTCCTGTGAAAGCCTGATGAAAAATACGGCCTGTACCCTGTCATCCCGTCAGTGCGCCTTCTCCAGTGAGGAAGGTACGTGCCTGCATGAATATGCAACGTATTCCTGCGAAACCAGGACGAGTGGCAAGCAAATGATCTGCGGCGGTGATGTCTTCTGCCTTGATGGTGAATGTGATAAAGCCACGTCCGGGAAGAGCAACGACTTTGGGCAGGCGGTGTCTGAGCTGGCGGCACTGGCTGCTGCGGGGAAGGACGTCGCGGCACTGAACGGGGTGGATGTCCGGGCCTTCACCGGAAAAGCGAAGTTCTGTAAGAAATTTGCTGCAGGCTTCAGTAACTGCTGCAAAGACAGCGGCTGGGGCCAGGATGTGGGGCTGGCACGCTGCAGCAGTGAGGAAAAGGCGCTGGCCAAAGCGAAAAAAGACAAGCTGACGGTCAGTATCGGGGAATTCTGCTCTAAAAAGGTTCTGGGTATTTGCCTGGAGAAAAAAAGGAGCTATTGCCAGTTCGACTCAAAACTGGCGCAGATCGTTCAGCAGCAGGGAAGAAACGGTCAGCTGCATATCGGTTTTGGCGGCGCCAGCAGTCCTGACTGTCGGGGGATTACGGTTGAAGAGCTCCAGAGGATCGACTTTAACATGCTTGATTTCACCAACTTTATGGACGACCTGATGAAAAATCAAAAAATACCGGAAAACGATGTGCTCACCAATAAAACCAGAGAACGAATTAAGGAAATCATGAGTCAGCAATCCGCGCAATAAACCATGCTGCCTAATAAAGAGACCGATAATCATGAAAATTAATTTTCACAAACAGCCTGCCATTGATTTTGTCCTGAGATTAACACTGACAGTAATCATTATTTCTCCGGTGATTTATTTCTCCTGGGATGCAGTCAAAGGGACGTCGGGAAGTGATTATGTCGAAAGTGTGGTCTTTATTCTTATGGCTGGCTTTGCCATGTCTGTGTGTTATTTATTTTTCTCAGTCCTGGAGAAAGTTATAAATGCAAGGAAAAGCAAAGATGAATCGATATATCACGATTGAGAAATTTATAGACATTCTGAATGAAGAGAATTTACCCCAGGAGCATCATGTTATGGTGCTGGCTGTTCTTGCGGATATCTCTCTGCATACAGACAGGTTCCTGATTAACTCGTCCGAACTGGTTCAGATGGCCGCTCAGTACTCACCTGCTTTCCAGAAACTGCCAGCGGACCGGCAGGCTTTTATATCTTCAGTACTGAGCATGCCGCTATTCCTTATTATGTGACCAGGAGAGTCAATGGAAGAGAAAAAAGCATACGGGCTGGTCATGGTGTTTGTCGGGGTGTTTGTCTTTCTCCTGGTTAGCATTATGTCGTACAGCCTGTGGCGGGACAGGCAGGTTAACGCATTTATGACAACCAACCGGGCCTGGGGGATCCAGTGCGACACTGTTTCTCAGGCCGCGTGGGTGATCAGGGACGGGGAGCGGGTGGACCTTCAGATAAATCATCTGCCTCTGTACTGCAGCGGTTACCGCTTTGAAGCCCGTGATGATGCAGGAAAGATACAGCGCCAGCTCGATAAATACAGTGTCTATCAACATCTGTCACGCCAGTCGCAATAATTCATAAAAGGGTATTTGCCATGCGAACAATACATGCCGCCATGCTGGCGGGGTGCCTTTGCTGCACCCTGATGCCGGCTTTCGCCAAAGACGCGGGCTGGCAGTGGTACAACGAGAAACTGAAGCCCCGTGATGAGGAAAAGCCAGCCGCACCAGCGGCACCACCGCCGCAAATGGATATTCTGGAGAAACTCGCCACACTCCAGGCGGCCACCAAACGGTCGCTGTACGAGGCCATTCTGTATCCATCGTCTGAAAACTTCGTGAAGTATTTCCGGCTGCAGAACTACTGGACGCAGCAGGCAGGTTTGTTCTCGATGAGTGCGAAGAAAGCGATGCTGGAAAACCCCGAACTCGATTACAACCTGCAGCACAGCTACTACAACGGCACGGTAAAAAACCAGCTCGCTGCCGACTATGCCGAACAGCGACAGGCTATCTCCACCCTCGCACAGCACTACGGCGTGATGTTCTTCTACCGGGGCCGGGAAGCGATCGATGGCCAGCTGGTCCAGGTGATTAAAAATTTTCGCGAAACCTATGGCCTGAGCGTGATACCGGTGTCGGTTGACGGAGTGATTAACCCCATGCTGCCCGACAGCCGGACGGACCAGGGCCAGGCAGAGCAGCTTGGCGTGAAGTTCTTCCCCGCGATGATGCTGGTTAACCCGAAAAGTGGCCAGGTTAAGCCTCTCAGTTACGGCTTTATCAGTCAGGACGACCTGGCGAAACAGTTCCTCTATGTCTCCAGCGACTTTAAACCGAATTTCTAAGGAGTGTGTCATGCGAAATATTCGTTTTCCGGATTTAGATATCACCGGGATGTGGGTGCTGGCCGTGGGCGTGTTTTTCCACCTGATAGCCCGGCTTGTCAGAAAGCAGCCTGAGCTGGCCGTCCAGGCCGGGGAAATCTTCGGGCTGGGTATGGTGGTGTTTGGGGGATACCGCATTCTTAACGCCCTGATTGCTGAAGCCGAAAAAGAGGAGAAAGCCTGTGAAAAGCAGCCTGAAGAACATCGCTAAGACGCCGCTGGCGGCGCTGGCTCTTTCCCTTGCTCTGGCCGGGATGGCACAGGCGGGAACGCTCGATGAGGTGAAGTCGCTCTGGGATCCGCGGGGAATCTCCGGTAGTGAAACAGCTTTCCCGCAGAGCGACATTCCCCAGGCGGTGAGCGGGGCATCTCAGCCACGCTGGTTACGACTCAGCAACGGAAAGCAGGTGGACCTGCGCGACTGGAAAGTGGTGCTGTTCATGCAGGGACACTGTCCCTACTGTCATAAATTTGACCCGGTGCTGAAGCAGCTGGCCGGACAGTATGGCTTCTCCGTGTTCTCTTACACCATTGACGGACAGGGTGATGACGCGTTTCCGGAGTCTCTGCCGGCGCCTCCTGACGTGATGCAGACCTTTTTCCCCAATATCCCGGTGGCTACACCGACCACGTTTCTGGTGAACGTAAACACGCTGGCTGCGTACCCGATCCTGCAGGGCGCCACGGATGCGCAGGGCTTTATGGCCAGAGTGGATACGGTATTTCAGATGATGGAGAACCCGAATAATGGATAATCTCAACAAAATATATTCTTCGATACCCGTACTGGAAAGAAATAAACGCCTGAAGTTATCCCGGCAAAAGAGATTCGATGTTTATTATTGTCTCGCTTTTATGTTTGGTTTTGCCGGATTATTTCTGTGGTGGGGAAGCCATGCTTTTTTCAATGTGTTCACTGACCTGTTAACCCCGCCGGAAAAACTGGAGTCGGCAAATAACATCATCAATCAGTGGAATGTCCTGATGTATTTCGTTCCCTTTATTCTTTTCTCGCTTTCCATTGGTTGTCTGGCAACGGCTTTACTGGGGGTACTCATTGCCGAACTAGCTTTTTGGTTTGAATATGCCTTTGAAAAAAGCTTCCAGAGATATTTAAACCGCAACCTTCGACGGAAAAATAAAATGAAAGAAGGAGAGCCTGATGTTCATCCGTAAACCATTATCGGTGCTTTGTGGGATGTTGCTAGGGGTGTCATTGACGGCGGCTGCAGATGTTAACGGTGACATGAATAACTTCTTCAATAAGCTGGGGTTTGCGTCCAATACCAGCCAGCCGCAGGTCTGGCAGGGACAGGCTGCGGGCTACGCCTCCGGCGGTTCGCTGTATGCAAGAACGCAGGTGAAAACGATCCAGCTGGTCAGCATGACCCTGCCGGATATTAACGCCGGCTGCGGCGGCATCGATGCGTACCTGGGGTCGTTCTCCTTTATCAACAGCGAGCAGCTGCAGCGCTTTGCCAAACAAATTATGTCCAACGCCGCGGGCTACTTCTTTGACCTTGCCCTGCAGACTACGGTTCCGGAGATCAAAACCGCGAAGGATTTCCTTCAGAAGATGGCGAGCGACATTAACAGCATGAACCTCAGCTCCTGCCAGGCCGCACAGGGCATTGTGGGCGGTCTGTTTCCACGGACCCAGGTGGCGCAGCAAAAGGTCTGCCAGGACATTGCCGGCGAGAGCAACATTTTTTCGGACTGGGCGGCTTCCCGTCAGGGCTGTTCGGTGGGGGGGCAGATGGACAAAGTGCAGGATAAAGCCAGCGATAAGGACAAGGAGCGTGTGATGAAGAATATCAACATTATGTGGAATGCCCTGTCCAAAAACCGGCTCTTTGATGACAACAAGGAGCTGAAGGAATTCGTCATGACCCTGACCGGGACGCTGATTTTTGGTGAGAACAGTGAAATTACCCCGCTGCCGGCACGCACCACCGACCAGGATCTGATTAAAGCCATGATGGAGGGCGGCACGGCGAAAATCTACCACTGCAATGATTCGGATAAGTGCCTGAAGGTGGTGGCCGATGCCAGCGTGACGATTTCTGACAAGAAGGCGTTGAAAAATCAGATATCAGCTCTGCTGAGCAGTATCCAGAACAAGGCCGTAGAGGACGTCGCATTGACGGAGCAGGAGAAAGGGTTTATCTCCAGCACCACCATCCCGGTGTTCAAATACCTGGTCGATCCGCAGATGCTCGGGGTGTCTAACTCACTTATTTACCAGCTGACGGACTATATCGGCTACGACATCCTGCTGCAGTACATTCAGGAACTTATCCAGCAGGCCCGGGCGATGATCTCAACCGGTAATTATCCCCAGTCGACAATGGATATGATCATGGAAAACCTCAACCAGGCGAGTGTCCAGATTGCCGCTTTCCAGTCCCGCGTTCAGGTCCAGCAGGACGCCTTGCTTGTGGTTGACAGACAAATGAGTTACATGCGCCAGCAGGTCTCTGCCCGCATGATGACCCGCTACCAGAATAACTATCATTTTGGGGGGAATCAGTAATGCTTGAGATATATGCCATTGCAGGCGGTGACTGGTTACGGGGCAACCTGAACGCGATTGCGGCGTTTATGGGGACCGGCACATGGTCGACCATAGAAAAGATGTGTATCGCCATCTCGGTACTCATTGTGGCGGGGAGCTGGGTAAAAAAACACAACGTAATGGACCTGATTGGCTGGGTCTTTTCGCTCACCCTGGTCTCTATGCTGGTTGTCATTCGCACCCCTGTGCAGATCATCGATTACAGTAACGTTGCGCAGGTCTATGAAGTCGATAATGTTCCAATTGGTCTGGCCATTCCGGCGTCGCTGACAACACGGGTGGGAAACGCGCTTATCCAGAGTTATGAGATGGTCTTCTCTCTGCCGGACAGTGTCACGTACAGTAAAACGGGGATGCTATTTGGCAGTAATCTGGTCGCGAAAAGTACGGATTTTTTATCACAAAATCCTGAAATTACGACGCTGTTCTCCGATTACGTACAAAACTGTGTGATGGGCGACATTTTCCTCAATCATAAGTACTCTTTTGAGGATTTACTGAATTCACCTGACCCGTACACCCTGATTTTTGCAAACCCGAGTCCACTGCGCCAGGTTCCCAATAACAGCTATAATTTTTTGGATAAAAACTATCTTGGTACCACATTTATCAGTTGCCAGGAGGCGGCGACGGAGCTGAAACAACGCCTTGCACTGGATACCCAGACAGGCGGTAAAACCTGGAACTACTATGTTCGTCAGCTGTTTGGCGGCAAACCTAATCCCGATCTGCTTTTCAGCCAGATGATTGGCGACAGCTACAATTACTTCTACAGCTCAGGACAGAGCGCCGGGCAGATTATCCGCCAGAACGTCACGATGAACGCCCTGCGCAGCGGGATCCAGAGTTATGCAGCCCGCAGCGGCGATACCGCCAGTCTGGTCAATATCGCTAACACATCATCCCTTGAAAAGCAGCGGCTGGCACAGGCCACAATGGGGCACCAGGCGCTTCGCACACTTCCGCTGATGCAGACCGTTATCATGGGGATAATGATTGGGATGTTCCCGATCATGGTGATGGCCGCCATGTTTAATATGATGACGCTGCAGGTGCTAAAGGGGTATGTGTTTGCGCTTATCTGGCTGCAGACGTGGCCATTACTGTTCGCCATCCTGAACAGCGCAATGGCGTATTACGCCAGACAAAACGGTGTGCCGGTGGTGCTGTCTGAACTCTCGCAGGTTCAGCTCAAAAACTCGGATATTGCGACCACCGCGGGCTATATTGCCGTGATGATACCGCCTTTGTCGTGGGGGATCGTGAAGAGCATGGGAGCAGCCTTCTCCAGTGCCTACAGCCATTTTTCTTCTTCCGGGCTTGGTGCAACATCGCAGGCGGCTTCCGGCGTGGTGGACGGCAATTACTCGTTTGCCAACATGCAGATGGAGAACGTCAGCGGCTACAGCTGGGGAACGAACAGCACAACCAGTTTCGGACAGATGTCGCGTCAGCTGGGGAATGGAGGGATGAGTACCCAGACCCGGGATGGTTCAACGGTCCTGGACAGTAGTGGCGCCATGTCAAAACTGCCGGTGGATATCAACGTCGGTCGTCAGATAGCCAGTGCGCAGCAGCAGATGGCCAGGGAGGCCGATGTCCAGGCCGAAAGCGCACTGCATGGTTATAACAGCAGCGTCACCAGTGCCTGGAATAGTCTGCAGCAATTTGGCACCAATAAAGGGAACAGTGCATCAACAACGACCGGGGCCGATACTACCGAGTCTTCGCAGGATTCGATGGCCAGAAGCAAAATGTGGAATGCGGTTGTTGCTAATGCGAAAGCCAACAACATTAGCAATGAGCAGTCTTTCCAGAATTTAATGGATGAGTCAAGAAAAAGAACAATATCGGGTGAGTTGTATGGCGGTGCTAAAATTGATTCTTCTGATGCAGCTCTTGGGAAAATAGGGAGCTGGGTTACCGGAGGCAGTATATTTGGTGGTGTTAAAGTGGCAGCCAGTGGTGCCGCCAGTACGGGGTCAACGGATACTGTTGGACGATCAGGTAGGCATTCTGAAGATAATCGCCATGATACCAGCACTCAGGCGGCGAAAGACTTTAAGGAAGCATCCGATTACTTTACCAGCCATAAAACAACCACATCAGGCAATAACACCGATAACAATGCCAGTTCGCGTGTTGACCAGTTTGCCGCGTCACTCTCCAGTGCCAAAAACAGCTATGACCAGTATACAAGCAGCCGGACACGCAGCCACGAGTACAGTGAGATGGCTTCGCGTACAGAGAGCATGACTGGCCAGATGAGCGAGAATCTCACTCAGCAGTTTGCGAACTTTGTTCAGCATCGTGCACCTCAGGACGCTGAAACTATTCTGACCAACACCAGTTCTCCTGAAGTTGCGGCGCAGCGTGAAGCCCTGGCGCGTGAATTCGTCAAAGAGCAGGTTGAACCCAGGGTTGATGGTGCGTATCAACAGGGTCGCGAAAGCATCGGTCAGAATATGTCTGGGGTGTCAGGCGGTGGCGACAATGGTTCGGTCATGGCGGACTACGGACATAATGCCGGCCGTATTGATGCCATGACCAAAGAGGCGGGTATTAAGGATGATGTGGGGCAAAAAGTGGATGGGATGATTGCAGAGAATAAACAACAGCATCAGGAAGCCCGAGAAAAAATACAACAGCAAGGTGTTGAGGTGAAAAAAGAGAATGCTGAACTGGAAAAAGACCACAAAACAAAAGAAAATGATTTCAAAAATTCTTATAATGATAAGAAAGAACATCATACCAGACTGCCTGGCGCGGACTCAACCAAAGAGCTACTGGATAAGGCAACAAAATTAGAAAACGATAAATCAAAGAGATAGGGAGGAAGGGATGATAACCCATCAAATAATACAAAGTGAAGTTGAAGAGTTAAAACGGATTCTGACTGAGAAGGATTTGATGATCCCCTCGTTCTGGAGTTGTATCTGGCCTGGACTGACATGTATGTTATGGTTTCTTCTTTCATCCTATTTTTCGTACTGGCTAAGTGATTATGCTTCTGGTATTGATAAAATAACAGTTATGGTTTTTGCGGGTGCGATGGGTTTTTTTTCCATCGTAGTGACAGCTAAAACGCGATCTTATTTTCTTTCGCTACCTGAATCATTCAGGAAAAATTCAAGGTTTGTTAATTTTCTTCTGGCTAAATGTAAGATGTATGGGGTCTGTATCTTATTTATATTTCCATGTTTAGCATTTTATTTTTCATTTACTCATCTAGATTCTATTATCTTCTGTGTAATAACATTCTTCTGCATAATAGTTACGGTTATGGTGATGAATATTGATCTCGGTCGTTATCAGTTAACTACTCTGACGTCTGTTATTGAATCGGTTAAAAATAAAGAAATAAAACTGCAATAACAACTGAGTTCCTGCTCTCTACTAACCGAATCTAATCGTTCGGTTAGTAAACCTTTTGTTCTTCATTTCTTAATTTTTACGGTTTTTTCCTAATATAAACGGTGAACAGTTGCGCAATTTATTTGTGCATCTGTGAGGCGTTGCCGCCTTTGGCGGTGTCTTTTCGTCTTTATTTGAGTAGAGGTTATTTATGACAATATCTGAACCTGTCAGGTCTCTTGATGCACATGAACTGATGCCTGGCGATATTTACCCACATCCTGCAGCGGGGGGAATTGATTCCCTGTCACATCGCGAGGTCTGTTCTCTCTTCAGTGACCACATCATGTATATCTGCAGCGCGTTAGTTATTCTTCTGCTTGTTTTCATCGCAGGTGTCTTTTTCCGAAAATTAATGACGTCTTCCACGGGACGTAAGCGAGACACGGCGTCAGTTATTCCCAATACAAAGCCAGAAGCACAGAGCAAAACGGAATACTTCCATCTTTCCATATGTGTGGAAGGCCCGGCCAGCACGGATGACTCCGCCTTGTCCTCTCTTGCCTCCCGTGTTGTCCGCGAAGCTGAAAATCTGTATATCCCCGGCGTCAATCGCCGCGACAGCGCTGACGACGTGTTTGCCTGGTCCGTGCAGACTCAGTTTCCTTCTGACAGGCTCTTCGGCACACGGATTTTCCCGTCGACCGGCTGGTTTGAACGTCCGGATATGATTAAACCTCCGGTGAAATGCTACTGCGTCTGCCTGCAGTACACGGCTGAAACATTGCCATCCACACTGCATGCCCTGGTCGATGAGGCCGGACGGCAGGTGGCGAAGTCATACATTAAAGGCGGACATTGCCCTGGCTCAGAGGGCTATAGCTTCTGCATAACCTCTGAATAGCAGCCAGTATCCGGCCTGGCCATCTATGGATCCGGGCATGACTGTAATCCTGTTTTCTGTGCCGGTGTGTTTCCGCTGATTAATTTGTCCTTCCGACCCTAATACTTTACTGACGGATTAGTGCCATGAGTTTCAATGCCAAAGATATGACGCAGGGCGGTCAGATCGCCAATATGCGCTTTCGCATGTTTGGTCAGATTGCCAATATTATTTTCTACGTGCTGTTTATTTTATTCTGGGTGCTGTGCGGACTGATGCTGATGTACCGGCTCAGCTGGCAGACCTTTGTGAACGGCTGCGTATACTGGTGGTGTACGACGCTGGGTCCGATGCGCGATATTATTCGCTCCCAGCCGGTATACACCATTCAGTATTACGGCCAGTCGCTGGAATATACCTCAGAACAAATCCTGGCCGATAAATATACTATCTGGTGTGGAGAGCAGCTGTGGACTGGTTTCGCCTTTGCTGCCGTGGTTTCTCTTGTTATCTGTATCGTGACGTTCTTCATCGCCAGCTGGGTGCTGGGCCGCCAGGGGAAACAGCAGAGTGAGGATGAGAACACCGGCGGGCGCCAGCTTTCCGATAAACCCAAAGAAGTGGCCCGTCAGATGAAGCGTGATGGTGTGGCCTCCGATATTAAAATTGGCGACCTGCCTATCCTTAAAAACTCCGAAATCCAGAACTTCTGCCTCCACGGTACCGTGGGTTCCGGTAAATCAGAAGTGATCCGCCGGCTACTGAATTATGTCCGTGCCCGGGGCGATATGGCCATCATTTACGATCGCTCCTGTGAGTTCGTCAAAAGCTATTACGACCCGTCACTGGATAAAATCCTCAACCCGCTGGACTCGCGCTGCGCGGCCTGGGATTTGTGGAAAGAGTGCCTGACGCTGCCGGACTTCGACAACATCTCCAACACCCTTATCCCGATGGGTACCAAAGAAGACCCGTTCTGGCAGGGCTCCGGTCGCACTATCTTTGCCGAAGGCGCGTACCTGATGCGTGAAGACAAGGATCGCAGCTACGAGAAGCTGGTCGATACCATGCTGTCCATTAAAATCGACAAGCTGCGCGCCTATCTGCAGAACACGCCGGCAGCGAACCTGGTTGAAGAGAAAATTGAGAAAACGGCCATCTCCATTCGTGCCGTGCTGACCAACTACGTCAAGGCTATTCGCTACCTGCAGGGCATTGAGAAGAACGGCGAGCCGTTCACTATCCGGGACTGGATGCGCGGTGTCCGTGAGGACCGACCCAATGGCTGGCTGTTTATCTCCTCCAACGCTGACACCCATGCTTCCCTGAAGCCGGTTATCTCGATGTGGCTGTCAATTGCTATCCGCGGCCTGCTGGCGATGGGGGAGAACCGTAACCGGCGCGTGTGGATTTTCGCCGACGAGCTCCCCACGCTGCACAAGCTGCCGGACCTGGTCGAAATCCTCCCGGAGGCGCGTAAATTTGGTGGTTGTTATGTGTTCGGTATTCAGTCCTATGCCCAGCTGGAAGATATCTATGGCGTCAAGCCTGCCGCCACGCTCTTTGACGTGATGAACACCCGGGCCTTCTTCCGCTCACCGAGTAAGGAGATTGCGGAGTTTGCTGCCGGTGAAATTGGTGAGAAGGAAATCCTCAAGGCCAGCGAGCAGTATTCTTACGGTGCTGACCCGGTGCGTGATGGTGTATCGACCGGGAAAGAAAAAGAGCGGGAAACGCTGGTCAGTTACTCCGATATTCAGACGCTGCCTGACCTGTCCTGCTATGTCACGCTGCCCGGGCCGTATCCGGCCGTGAAACTGGCCCTCAAATACAAACCGCGTCCGAAAATTGCCGAAGGATTTATTCCTCGCACTCTCGATGCGCGGGTGGATGCGCGGCTCAGTGCGCTGCTTGAAGCGCGGGAAGCTGAAGGCAGTCTTGCCAGGGCGCTTTTCACGCCGGATGCCCCGGCATCCGGGCCAGATGATGCCGGCAGTCACGCCGGTGAACAGCCTGAGCCGGTCAGTCAGCCTGCGCCAGCAGTAATGACGGTAACTCCTGCACCGGTAAAATCGCCGCCGACAACAAAGCGTCCGGCAGCGGAACCCTCCGCCAGGACAGCTGAGCCTCCCGTCCTGCGGGTCACGACCGTACCGTTGATCAAACCAAAAGCAGCCGCAGCGGCCGGAACTGCCGCAACAGCATCCTCTGCCGGTACCCCTGCTGCAGCGGCAGGCGGGACAGAACAGGTACTGGCGCAGCAGTCCGCAGAACAGGGGCAGGCCATGCTGCCGGCCGGTATGAACGAGGACGGTGTGATTGAAGACATGCAGGCGTATGACGCCTGGGCTGATGAGCAGACGCAGCGGGATATGCAGCGGCGTGAAGAGGTCAATATCAACCACAGCCACCGCCACGATGAGCAGGATGATCTCGAAATTGGGGGGAATTTCTGATGCTCAGTTTCAGCCAGGTTAAATCGGCGGGTAGTGCCGGTAACTACTACACAGAGAAAGACAACTACTACGTTATCGGGAGCATGGAGGAGCGCTGGCAGGGTAAAGGCGCAGAAGCGCTGGGGCTTGAAGGAAAGGTAGACAAGCAGATCTTCACGGAGCTACTGCAGGGAAAGCTACCTGATGGCAGCGACCTGACCCGGATTCAGGATGGCGTGAATAAGCACAGGCCCGGCTACGATCTGACGTTCTCAGCACCGAAGAGTGTATCGATGCTGGCTATGCTGGGTGGTGATAAGCGTCTTATCGACGCTCATAATCGCGCGGTGACAGTGGCTCTTAATCAGGTGGAGTCCCTGGCCAGCACGCGGGTGCAGAAAGACGGCGTTTCTGAAACAGTCCTGACCGGGAATCTGATTATTGCCCGCTTTAACCACGATACATCGCGCGCTCAGGACCCACAGATACACACGCACAGCGTGGTTATCAATGCGACACAGAACGGCGATAAATGGCAGACGCTGGCCAGCGATACCGTCGGTAAAACCGGGTTTTCCGAAAACATACTGGCCAACCGCATCGCTTTCGGAAAGATATACCAGAACACTCTCAGGGCCGATGTTGAGTCTCTGGGTTACAGGACAGTGGATGCGGGTAAGAACGGTATGTGGGAGATGGAGGGCGTGCCGGTTGAGTCGTTTTCCACCCGCAGTCAGGAACTCAGGGAGGCCGCCGGACCCGATGCCTCCCTGAAGTCCCGGGATGTGGCCGCGCTCGATACCCGAAAGTCGAAAGAAGCCATCGATCCGGCAGAGAAGATGGTGGAGTGGATGAACACGCTGAAGGAGACCGGGTTTGACATCCGGGGGTACCGTGAGGCCGCCGATGCGCGAGCCGCAGAGCTGACCCGTGCACCTGCCGCACCGGTGAACACTGACGGTCCGGATATCACGGATGTGGTGACGAAAGCGATTGCCGGTCTCAGCGACCGCAAGGTGCAGTTCACGTATGCCGACCTGCTGGCACGCACGGTCGGCCAGCTGGAGGCGAAGGACGGTGTGTTTGAGCTGGCGAGAAAGGGCATCGATGCCGCCATTGAACGGGAGCAGCTTATCCCTCTCGATCGCGAGAAAGGCCTGTTCACCTCAAACATCCACGTTCTCGATGAACTCGCCGTCAAAGCCCTGAGTCAGGAGGTGCAGCGCCAGAATCATGTCTCCGTCACGCCCGATGCGTCTGTGGTGCGCCAGGTTCCTTTCAGCGATGCCGTCAGCGTGCTGGCGCAGGATCGCCCGGTCATGGGTATCGTTTCCGGTCAGGGCGGTGCAACCGGCCAGCGGGAGCGGGTGGCCGAGTTAACCCTGATGGCCCGGGAGCAGGGGCGCGACGTCCATATCCTGGCGGCCGATAACCGTTCACGTGATTTTCTCGCCGGGGATGTGCGTCTGGCCGGGGAAACGGTAACCGGTAAATCCGCCCTGCAGGACGGGACGGCGTTTATTCCGGGCGGAACACTCATCGTGGATCAGGCGGAGAAGCTGAGCCTGAAGGAAACGATTTCCCTGCTCGATGGCGCGATGCGCCATAACGTGCAGGTCCTGCTCTCCGACAGCGGGAAGCGCAGCGGGACCGGCAGCGCGCTGACCGTACTGAAGGACAGCGGCGTGAATACGTATCGCTGGCAGGGTGGCCATCAGACCACAGCCGACATCATCAGTGAACCGGATAAAGGCGCACGCTACAGCCGGCTGGCACAGGAGTTTGCCGTCAGCGTGCGTGAAGGGCTGGAAAGCGTGGCGCAAATCAGCGGGACGCGTGAACAGAGCGTACTCAACGGCCTTATCCGTGACTCCCTCAGAAATGAGGGAGTGCTGGGTGAGAAAGACACGACCATTACAGCCCTGACGCCGGTATGGCTGGACAGCAAAAGCCGGGGCGTGCGGGATTATTACCGGGAGGGGATGGTGATGGAACGCTGGGATCCGGAGACCCGGACGCACGATCGCTTTGTCATTGACCGGGTGACCGGGAGCAGCAATATGCTGACCCTGAAAGACCGGGAAGGGGTCCGTCTGGATCTGAAGGTTTCCGCGGTCGACAGCCAGTGGACGCTGTTCCGGGCAGATACACTGCCGGTGGCCGAGGGGGAACGTCTGGCGGTGCTCGGGAAGATACCGGACACACGCCTGAAGGGCGGGGAGAGCGTCACGGTGATGAAAGTGGAGGACGGGCAGCTGACGGTACAGCGGCCGGGGCAGAAAACCACGCAGACCCTGTCCGTGGGCGCGGGCGTGTTTGACGGTATTAAAATCGGCCACGGCTGGGTGGAAAGTCCCGGCCGGTCGGTTAGCGAGACGGCAACGGTCTTTGCGTCGGTGACGCAGCGTGAGCTGGATAACGCCACCCTCAACCAGCTGGCGCAGAGCGGAAGTCACCTCCGGCTGTACTCGGCGCAGGATGCGGCGCGCACGACGGAGAAGCTGTCGCGGCATACCGCCTTCAGCGTGGTCTCAGAGCAGCTGAAGGCCCGATCCGGCGAGACGGACCTGGATGCGGCCATTGCGCAGCAGAAGGCCGGACTGCATACCCCGGCTGAACAGGCCATTCACCTGGCCATCCCGCTGCTTGAGAGCCAGGACCTGACCTTCTCCCGGCCCCAGTTGCTGGCGACGGCAATGGAAACCGGGGGCGGGAAGGTTTCGATGGCGGACATCGACACGACCATTCAGGCACAAATCAGGTCGGGGCAGTTGCTGAATGTACCGGTGGCGCCCGGCCGCGGCAATGACCTGCTGATATCCCGTCAGGCCTGGGACGCCGAGAAAAGCATCCTGACCCGGGTGCTGGAAGGCAAAGACGCGGTGGCCCCCCTGATGGACCGCGTGCCGGCCAGTCTGATGACGGACCTGACCGCCGGACAGCGGGCGGCGACCCGGATGATTCTGGAAAGCACGGACCGGTTCACGGTGGTTCAGGGGTATGCCGGGGTGGGGAAAACCACCCAGTTCCGGGCAGTCATGAGTGCCATCAGTCTGCTGCCGGAAGAGACCCGTCCGCGCGTCATCGGTCTGGCGCCGACGCATCGCGCGGTCGGGGAAATGCAGAGTGCCGGCGTGGACGCGCGCACGACGGCGTCGTTCCTCCACGACACGCAGCTGCTGCAGCGCAATGGCCAGACACCCGATTTCAGCAACACCCTGTTCCTGCTCGACGAGAGCTCGATGGTGGGGCTGGCCGATATGGCAAAAGCCCACTCCCTCATCGCCGCCGGCGGTGGACGGGCGGTGCCCAGCGGGGATACCGACCAGCTGCCGCCCATCGCGTCGGGCCAGCCGTTCAGGCTGACGCAGCAGCGCAGCGCCGCCGACGTTGCCATTATGAAAGAGATTGTGCGCCAGATACCTGAGCTGCGACCGGCGGTCTACAGCCTGATTGAGCGGGATGTGCACCGCGCCCTGACCACCATCGAGCAGGTCACGCCGGAGCAGGTGCCGAGAAAAGAAGGCGCCTGGGCGCCGGGCAGTTCTGTGGTGGAATTCACGCCGACGCAGGAAAAGGCGATACAAAAGGCGCTGAGCGAGGGGAAAACCCTGCCGGCAGGTCAGCCCGCGACGCTCTACGAGGCGCTGGTGAAGGACTATACCGGACGGACCCCGGAGGCACAGTCGCAGACGCTGGTGATCACCCATCTGAATAAGGACCGCCGGGCGCTGAACAGTCTGATCCATGACGCACGGCGGGAGAACGGGGAAACCGGCAAAGAGGAAATCACCCTGCCGGTGCTGGTCACGAGTAACATCCGTGACGGTGAACTGCGCAAACTGTCGACCTGGACGGCTCACAAGGAGGCGGTGGCGCTGGTTGATAACGTATACCACCGTATCAGCAAAGTGGATAAGGATAATCAGCTGATCACCCTGACAGACAGTGACGGAAAGGAGCGATATATCTCTCCCCGTGAAGCCTCTGCTGAAGGTGTGACGCTTTATCGCCAGGAAAAGATCACCGTGTCTCAGGGGGACCGAATGCGCTTCAGCAAAAGTGACCCGGAGCGCGGCTATGTGGCCAACAGTATCTGGGAGGTGCAGTCTGTTGCGGGTGACAGTGTCACGCTGTCTGATGGCAAAACCACCCGCACGCTGACCCCGAAGGCGGATCAGGCGCAGCAGCATATCGACCTCGCCTACGCCATCACGGCTCACGGCGCCCAGGGGGCCAGCGAACCGTATGCCATCGCGCTGGAAGGGGTGGCCGGTGGTCGGGAACAGATGGCCAGCTTTGAGTCTGCCTATGTGGCTTTATCCCGCATGAAACAGCATGTGCAGGTTTACACCGACAGCCGTGAGGGCTGGATAAAGGCCATCAAGCATTCACCTGAGAAAGCGACGGCGCACGATATTCTTGAACCCCGTAACGACCGGGCGGTGAAAAGCGCCGATCTGCTGTTCGGGCGGGCAAGGCCACTGGATGAAACCGCCGCTGGCCGGGCAGCCCTGCAGCAGTCCGGTCTGGCTCAGGGAAATTCACCGGGAAAATTCATTTCTCCGGGGAAAAAGTACCCTCAGCCGCATGTGGCGCTGCCGGCATTTGATAAAAACGGGAAAGCCGCCGGTATCTGGCTCAGCCCGCTGACCGATCGGGACGGACGGCTGGAGGCCATCGGCGGAGAGGGACGAATTATGGGCAATGAAGACGCCCGGTTTGTGGCGCTGCAGAACAGCCGCAATGGTGAAAGCCTGCTGGCCGGGAATATGGGGGAGGGGGTCAGAATGGCCCGCGACAATCCCGATACCGGGGTGGTGGTGCGGCTGGCCGGTGATGACCGCCCCTGGAACCCCGGGGCCATAACCGGTGGGCGGGTATGGGCTGAACCGGCGCCGGTGGCTCCGGTACCGCAGGCCGGGGCTGACATTATCCTCCCGCCAGAGGTACTGGCACAGCGGGCGGCAGAAGAGCAGCAGCGCCGGGAAATGGAAAAAAAGGCGGAACAGACTGCCCGGGAAATGGCCGGGGAGGCGCGTAAAGCCGGCGAGCCGGCGGACCGGGTGAAAGAGGTTATCGGGGACGTCATTCGCGGACTGGAGCGTGACCGGCCGGGTACGGAGAAAACGACGCTACCGGATGATCCTCAGTTCCGGCGCCAGGAGGAGGCGATTCAACAGGTGGCCTCAGAACGTCTGCAGCGTGAGCGTCTGCAGGCTGTGGAGCGGGACATGGTTCGTGACCTTAACCGCGAGAAAACCCTCGGGGGCGACTGACGCGCCTGCGGCTTGTCTGCTCCGGCAGCCTCCCCGATTAAAATCGGGCAGTCTGCCGGAGCGCTAAAAGGAAAAAAACATGAGAGCACAACACACATTTCCAGGTGCGACAGACCGCTGGCTTCATCGCCTGCTGACCTGGGCACCGGGACAAACGGATATGATTAAAACGGTCGCACTGGTACTGATGGTGACTGACCACACCGGCTTACTGCTGGCCGGAAACAATGAAGTGATGCGCCTGCTGGGACGGGGCTGTTTTCCGCTGTTCGGTCTGGCATGGGGAATGAATCTGGCCCGGCACGCGGAAATACGCCAGTCGCAGCTGAACAGCCTGTGGGGCTGGGCGCTGGTCGCCCAGGTGTCGTTTATGCTCATCGGGTACCCGTGGTATTCCGGGAATATTCTGTTCGCCTTTGCCGTTACGGGCCAGGTCCTGCGGTGGGTCAGCCAGCCGTCCTGGTATTACACCCTCCCGGCGGCTGGACTGCTTGTCACCTGGATACCCCTGTCGACCGCCAGCTACGGCATGGCCGGAGTGGGTATGCTCACCGCCAGCTGGCTGCTTTGTCGCGCACAGCATGCACCGGAACGGCTGGGATACGGGGTGCTGTGGGCCCTCATGGTGTTGCTGATGAATATGAATGACCTGAGTGAATCAGTGGCCGGGCTGGCGATTGCTCTGCTGGCGCTGATGGTGTGCTCATCTGCCGGAGAGCGTGTGAAACGCTTCTGGCCACGGCAGTTCTTCGTGATGTTCTATGCCGTTCACCTGGCGGTACTCGGTATTGTCGTCTCGATGTAAAAAAAAACCGGACACAGGTCCGGGGGGCGGGCACATTGCCCGTAAACGTGACAAAGGGGACATCATCGTTGTGTCCACTGCATTGCGAGGTGAAACGATGATACCGTTAGCGTATCGTATAGCACAGACCTGTAGCTTTTATTGATATGGCCCCTTATGAGTGAAGAAAAACGCCCTGTACTGAGCCTGAAACGAAAACCGGCGGAGAACAGCACGGCCCCCGCAGAGGCAACCCCTGCTCCTGGTGTGGTGCGCCGAAAGAAGGTCGTGGTGGTCTCGTCCCCGCCGGCCTGGAAGGCAAAGAAAGCGAAACTTGAGAAGGCTAAACAAGCGGCCGAAGCCGACGCGCGCAACGCTGCGCCGGCGCCGGATAAAGCGGTAAAGACGCCACCTCCGGTGCGTTATCTTCGCCTGCTGCCGCCGGAACAGGCCATCATGACCCTGAAGGCATTCTGGCCACAGCTGTTCGACGGAAACTCACCCCGTCTGCTGGCGACGGGAATGCGCGAGCAGCTGTTTGCCGACATTGTGAACCGCGACCTGCCGCTGTCGCATAAACAGGTCATTAAGTGCCTGAAGAGTCTGACCCGGTCTGCGGGCTATCTGTCCCGGATGAAGGTGGGGGCCTCCCGCTATGATCTGCAGGGGAATGCCGTTGCGACCGTCACTGCAGAGGAAGCGCAGTACGCCAGTGAGCGCATGATGAAGGAGCTGCTGCGAGCTGAACGAAAGATGAGTCAGACCCTTTAATTATATTTACCCATTCCTGATAATTATACCTGGGAATCCTCAGCTAATAGATGTAACGAAAATTAGCTGAGGGTATGCCTGAAATAGCAACAGGTATTCATTTTATATTTGCCGCATTACAGGCTGCGGCATCATAACTGTCCGTGCAGACAGATTCTGGATGACGATGACTGAAAAAATTATTGCTCTCGTAGATTATGAAAATATTGGTACACTTGAAAGTGTCCGTCTGTCCCGTTATGAACGCCTTATTTTATTTACCGGGCCTCAGCAGGAGTTTATACGTTTTCCAGCTGTAACGTATGCAGGTGATATATCGGTAAGCGTATTCCAGGTTGCGAATGTGTCAAAAAATAATGTGGACTTCCATCTGGTGTTTGAGCTGGGAAGACTTAGCGCGACTGCACCGGAAGAGACGATATTTCATATTATCTCGAATGATAAAGGCTATGATGGCGTCATTGCCGGGCTATGCAGGGCGGGGAGACGATGTTGCCGTATACCATCGCCTTGCTCTGCAGAGAAACCGAAGGCGGCACTTATGGTAATCAGTAACGATGAAGTGCTGCACCTGACCGATAAAGTCCAGTCATTAAGTAAAAAATCTGCAGGGAACCGCCCGGCGAATACTTCATCCCTGATGAACTATATTAAATCCCTGTCCGGTAATACAAAAGGCATGGCGCTTTATGGTCGCGTTAAAGAGGAATTAATCAGGCGAGGTGTGATAGCGGTGTATGAGAAAACTGTGGTCTGGCGATAATGAAATTAGGACGGCGGTAAAGGTTATTTTTATCTAAAAAGGAATCAATATGTTTAAATATTTTATTCTGCGCGCACAGCAGCAGCTGTTCTGTTATTTCTGCGGCATCTTGCTTGCGCTGGTTCTGATGCTTCTGTTGTCTCCTGTTTCCCGTGGGAGTGAATTTTATCTGGTTGCGTTGTCTGTTGCGCTGTTCTGGGCCGGGCTTGCCCTGTACACCCGTCACACCGACCGGATGAGAAAGCCGGAGGTCTCACCGCAGGTACATATCCGCGACGGTATTCAGGTGGTGGCCATGCTGCCGCGCCATGAAAAGGCCCGTCTGGAGTGGGAAATTCTGCAGGATGCGGACGTGTATCGCCGTCAGATGCTTGCCCTTCTGGACCTGGTTCAACGGTGCGTCAGCCGGGGGCTGATATACGCGCCGGCGGTGATGCTGGCTGGTCTGTGCTTTCTTGCCTGGGGATTTCCGCAGGATGCTGTTCGGGTCTTCAGCGCCCTGCGGGAAATGCCCGCCACAGACCTTGTGCATCAGACCGGATTTGTCCTGCGCTACGTCCTGCTGATTTCCGTCATGTCGGCTCTGATTGCCGATGTTCTGGCCGGGAGAGGATTGCCGAACGCCTTTCGCCGCGCATTGCTGGACAGGCTGCCGGCAGAGGCAAAGGAATAAACAGCATGGCGAAAATACTAATGATGGCAGGCAGTACCATTGTTGTGCTGAGTCTGCTGGGGTTTCTGGTTTTGCTTCTGAAAGGACGGGCCGTAACGAAGACATCTCCGGTCCTGATGTCACTGAAAGCCCTGGGGATTCGCCCCTCAGAGGCCGAGCAGCGATTGTGTCGCCAGCGGGTCTGGGTGGGAAACGACACGTTGATGACACCACGGGAACAACACTTTTACCGGGCACTGCTGAGGCATACCAGCCGTAAGCGCTGGCTGTTATGCCCGCAGGTCCGGGTGGCGGATATTGCCACACTCGCTCCCCACATCCGGCCACGTTCCCGGACCTGGTGGCAACTCTTCCGCATGGCGTCTCAGTGGCACTGCGACGTGGTCATCGTTGATATCCGCACCTTTGCTATCGTTGGCGCGATTGAACTTGATGACGCCTCACATCTTAAAAAACAGCGTATCCGGCGCGACATCCTGCTGGAAGAGGTACTGAGGCAGGCGGGTATCCCGCTGCTGCGCGACCGGGACTCAGAGAAACTGGTCAGGCGAGTCAGTGAGTTTCTGAAATACCGTGAAGCTGAAACCGACGAAATATCTGCATCCGGCACAGCTTTACCGACAGCGCATACTGAACGCCGGGAGGACGAAAAATGATTGTGCCCGTAGAGGTTGACCGCGATGCGCGGGGCTACTGGACACACCCGGCGTTAATCCGGAGTTGCTGCCAGACCACGCCACAGCTGATGTGGTGGTTGCGCGTCCAGAAGCTGGAGTGCTTCGTGATGAGTATGCGTGACGAGTCTACAGAGGCATTCTGTGCCGGATGGGATGATGGCCCGCCTGACGCTTCAGCATGGGAGCTGGTTCCTCCGCCCGGTAAGGGTTGGTTTCTTGGTTCAGTACATCCACGGGAGGAGGGGCCGGAATGCTACTGGTTCCGTCATACCACAAAAGCCTGACGCCTCCGCAGGGCGTCGTTGTCCAACCCCGGAGGCGGGGAAAAACCAGTTTCCCCCGCCCCCGGCGTTTCTGAATTCATCCAGTGAAGGAAATACTGTGAAAGTAAATCGTACTCTCCTCAGATGGTGTCTGCCCGGACTGGTCAGCCTGAGCCTGTGCGCACCCGTACCGGCCGTTTATGCCGCGAACATCGAGACCGGATTTTCCCCGGAAGGAACCGCCCTGCAGCTGGTTCTGAAAACCATTACGACCGCACAACAGGAAATCCGGCTGATGGGCTATTCGTTCACGTCTCCGGAGGTGGTCAGGGCGCTTGTCGGAGCAAAACGCCGGGGCGTGGATGTGAAAGTCGTTCTGGACCACAAAGCCAATACCGGCGAGCGTAACAAGGCCAGCCGTGCAGCCATGAATCTGCTGATCAGCGCGGGTATACCGGTCCGGACGGTGGATACCTACAAGATCCTGCACGACAAAGTGATTATCGCTGACGGGCGTAATACGGAGGTCGGTTCGTTCAACTTCAGTCGCGCCGCCGATCGTGCCAATTCAGAGAACGTGCTGGTCGTGTGGGATGACCCTGTTGTTGCTCAACGCTATCTGCAGCACTGGTCGTCACGCTGGTCGAAGGGAACGGACTGGAAACAGACGTACTGATAACGCCTTAAACGATCCCCGGACGTAAACCGTGCGCCAACGCGGGTTACGTCCATAAAGTCAGTCGCTGATTTAAAAATTCTGTAGTATCCTCTGCAAACAATGCATGTTGAATTGCTGAGGAGGCAGAGATGTCGCAGATTGAAAATGCTGGAACTTCCTCATCGAAAACGAAACGAGTCAATCGAAAAAGGCAACCTTTATCGGGAGCAGAGAAACAGAAAATGTTTGTTTCCCGTAAAAAAGAAACGCATAAAGCAATTAATGTCTTTATCGATAAACAACTTAAAGATGATCTTGTCCAGCTGTGTGAAACCACAGGATTGACTCAGACTCAGATGATTGAACGCTGGATTCAGAGTGAAAAAGCCCGTATTTTCAACCCATAATTCGGTCACTAAGTAACTTTGTTGATAGTCATTCAGCTAAATGCTAGATTGATGATCGTTTAAAGAATGTTGATGGCTGGCCACGCCTTAAGGTGGCAGGGAACTGGTTCTGATGAGGTATCTACCCGGGACCAGAAAAGAGAAAACCCACTAATCTTCTGAAACTTGGCGGATTCGTAGATTAAGTGGGTTGTCATTAAAACTGCATAGAAGCTGTTGCTCTATGCAGGGAGTATAGTTTTATGCTCAGAAAACTGCAATACCCGTTTCTGTGTCATTTGCTCCTTCCGTGCAACATAAGCGCGGGAAGGT